>JARVGL010000100.1 GCA_029762575.1 Thermoplasmatota archaeon
CCTTATTCAACGAAAATGTCAACAATGATCCTGAGGACCCATTTTTCACTCCCTCAGATGCTACTCTCTCTGATGATGCATTCCATAATTCAAATGAACTCCAGTATACAGAATGGTGGTACTTTGATGCCGATTTCGGCAACAATCTTTCACTTCAATTCAGCATCCATGTCTATAATATACTCAAAATGAGCTTTATCATGGTGAACTATAATGTATACCAGTCGGGAGCATCCATTGTATCACAGAGAACATTGTATCCATCATCAGATGTTCAGATATCCTCTCATGAACCATTTATATCATTAAGTGATGATCGTCTTCAGATGATTGGATATCTGGGTCCTGATCAGCAGACCATGCATTATCATATCAGCTATATGGTGGACGATTCCTCCATGGATCTCTATTATCGAGGTACCACTAAAGCTTGGAAAGGAACAACGCCTGCAGGTGATTGGGCCGTCATCCTCCCAAGAGCATATGTCTCAGGATCGTTGATGATAAACAACTCAAAGATAAAAGTATTTGGTATCGGCTACCATGATCATAACTGGAATGTTACTAGTTCCGCAGGGATCAATTTTGGATGGATATGGGGAAAAACAAGTTCTGATACTTTTACACTGACCTGGGCCACCATTCTCACCACTTGGTTCAAAGGAAACCCAATCCTCGTCGTTAACAAAGAATATGATGGATACTATTCCATACCCTCCTACGACTTATCCTTCAAGATAACAGATATCTCTTTTAAAGATGGGATGATAATCCCCTATGGTTTCCGTTTAGAAGGATACACAGACAATATATCGATAGATCTCTATATCTCCGTGCTACAAACAGATTATACAACGATAGGAGGATTCGTCAATTATTGGAGATATCATGTTTATTCAAAAGGGACCATCACGTTCAACAATAATACAGAACCGATTGACGACTATGGTATCGCTGAGTTCATACGATTCCGATTCTATTAAAGATGACACAAGTGGATCCGTTCAAGAATCATCCATCCGTTTCAAAGGCTTACTGAGATGTCGTCGTGCACAGACAGGAACTTCATAGAACCCTAATGAAAGCAATCGGTCCTTCTTCCTGACTATTGGATTTACCTCTTTTGTTCCACAACCCTTACAATGATATCCTTTCCCTTTTCCTTTTGATCTCATATGCTT
Organism: Thermoplasmatota archaeon; assembly: GCA_029762575.1. Classification (GTDB taxonomy): domain Archaea; phylum Thermoplasmatota; class E2; order DHVEG-1; family DHVEG-1; genus EX4572-165. Next base: position 1,182 of record JARVGL010000100.1, read on the forward strand.
CCCACAAAGAGGACACAGTGGATTTTCGATTTTTTCAGCAACATCTATTAGATAGTGAACAGCGATCTTCTCAATATTGATAGTAAGCGGCTTTTTCCGTACCCCTCCATATACCTCAACGATATCTCCCTTCTCTAATTGTCTGATTGCATTTCGGAACTGTTTTGTTGGTTCATATGCGGCACAATCTATTGTTTTCCCTTTTTCATCTTCTAGGGTGAAAAGCACATGACCACCGGGTATCGTAAAAGGTTTTTTACAAACCGTTCCCTTTGTAATGACAGATTGATATGGTTCGATTGATTCTATCTTCTTTCTTTGAAGATGATCATCAGTTGCTTGATTGGTCACAAAGATCATCCAACCTTGAGATGGTTCAGCTTCTATCATAGATCCACAGGCTGGTAACGGCTCCTGGTGATCTCCACGGATACCAAATAATACGGGACAAGGGGAGTTTGGAGCTATGCTCAAATGATGATTTTCCCTATCATAGTTGTCAAACGTTGATGGACACCGTTCATCCATCGTTAATACCGATCTCGTATCAATCATCCGTTTAGTCCCCCATCTGTTCTTATCACGGTAATAAATGATCTCAAAGGTCTTATCCATTGTATCGTTCCATGAGAGAGCTGCAGACGCTCCAATCAATCCCCGTTGATTCTTATATCCCTTATACCAAACATCCAACCCATCAAGCTCCTCGACAACATCCCTTATTGTAACGATCTTCTGAATAGCGTTCTGATATAGATGAGGTGGTAATAGTTTGTTTGAGATAACGATACCTGGATTCGTATTATCATCATCAAATGATGCATACTCTTCGATGAGACTACAAACGATTTCCCTTACTGTATCAACATCACCGGTCATATGATCCAACGTTTTTCCAATCATAAGTTTTGTATCTTTGTTCAAACCAATCTGAATATCAGACGTTACCCCTTTGCTCACTTGTATTGCAACAGCACCATTGCCCCGAGTTTTCCAAGGGATATTAGGGTTCAACCGGACAAGCCGAGGATAACCAATAACTGAAAAACCAGTAGATATGAGTCTATGAACAAGTTGAAACGCTACAAAGGTGGTACAACCACCGGTACGCGAATCCGTGTCATCAACTCCTATCCACATATACACCACTTTTCAACATCTATTGCCAATGCATCCATTTCGATACAATCCGTAGAATAATTCTTACACTACATCATCTACTGTATGAATGAAACGAGCACATAACTAGTTTATTGATATCGATTTTGATAAGAGATGTCAAATAATCTATATAAACCCTAGAATACACCATTAATTATTGAGGAAAGGGTACAATTATTTTTTATATTCTTCCTTCCCATCTCCCACCCTTTCCCTTCCCTCCTCCAATCATCATCTATTTTTCATCCTTGGGGTATAGAAGAAAAATTCTAAGAATATGGTTTCATTCAGAAAACCATGGAGAGATATCCTTATATAATATGAACATATCTTCCTCTAATAAGATATGATTCGTGATGAACTTCTTCAAACTGTCAGAGACCTCCTTAGTAGTGCAGGATTCTATGTATCAGAGGTTTATGATATTCGCCCTATTGGTTTTGATATCGTTGCACGAAGGGATAATTCACTACTTATCATAAAAGTATTAACGAACATCAATTCTTTCTCAGAAGATGTATCAATAGAACTAAAGAAACTAGCATATCTCTTACAGGCTCATCCATTATTAATCGGCCTTCGAACAGGAACTGGCCATCTTGAAGAAGACGTTGTCTATGATCGATTCGGCATCCAAACAATAAACCCGGAAACACTAAAACACCATCTTCTTGAAGGACTCCCTTTACGGATCTATGCAGCCCCCGGTGGATACTATGTCAATCTTGATAAGAACAAGCTTATAGAACTTCGACAGAAACACCAATATTCGTTAGGTTCCCTTGCACGAACAGTACGCGTATCCCGTCGAATGGTACGGATGTATGAAGATGGAGTGAATGCAAGAGTCGATGTTGCTATCCGGATAGAAAACGTTTTTGGAGATGCTCTTATCAAACCAATCGATATCCTTTCGAACACATCCAATCAAACAGTTCCGGGAAAAGGATCATCATTGGTTGTTCAACAGAGGATGGAGAAACTTCAAGAAGAGATATTCTCTATCCTACGAAAAATAGGTTACACTATAATCCCGCTGGGACGATGTCCTTTCGAAGCAGTCAGTAAAGAGCATGAGAAAATACTGCTCACGTGCATCCAACCATATGATAAAAAGATCGTACGTAAAGCTCAAGTCGTTAGCAGTATCTCGGCTATAACTGAAAAACAAGCTGTCCTCTTCACTGATAGAAAGGGGAACCATGATAACATTCGAGGGACGCCACTCATCATCAAACGAGAACTTCGAAGACTTAAGGACCCTGAAGATATTATGGATCTTATTCTCGAGCGGATGTGTTCTTGAACCTTCAAAATCATACCAAACTTTTATAAATAGGGTTGTCATTCCCGAGAACTACATTTCCATTCTCCTATGGAGAGATAATGTTATATATATAGATGCAGGCTGATACGTATGGCAGACAAAAAAATCGTCGAAGCAGTGGACAAAGTCAAACAAGCTTCAAAAGAATTGGATCGCCACTTCAAACAAACCGTGGACATTGTCATTAATCTTAAAAACATTGATCTGAACATCCCGAAAAACCGTGTTGAGGAAGACATTGAACTTCCAAAAGGACGGGGTGAGAAGGCTAAGATCGTATTGTTTGCCAGTGGGGAGCTTGCATTGAAGTCACAAAATGTTGTAGATTTGATCATTAAACCAGAAGAGATCGAAGGATTCTCATCAAATAAAAAAGAGTTTAAGAAAATTGCTGATGCATATGATTTTTTTATTGCAGAAGCACCACTGATGCCTGTCATCGGTAAGACACTTGGTACGGTTCTAGGTCCGCGAGGAAAAATGCCTCGACCAGTGCCACCAGCAGCAGATGTATCTGGGACTGTCTCAACACTTCGCAATACAGTGAAGATACGTTCCAAAACAAGTACAACGTTTCATAGTATCGTAGGTAATC
>JARVGL010000101.1 GCA_029762575.1 Thermoplasmatota archaeon
CTGAGAACTCTGGATTACATAAGGAACAAGGAGCAGGGGATCAAGGGATGATGTTTGGATACGCCTGTAATGAGACAAAAGAGCTCATGCCATTACCAATATCCCTAGCTCATAAGCTCACCTATAAACTTGCACGGGTGCGAAAAAATGATACGATCCCTTATCTTCGGCCTGATGGGAAAAGTCAGGTCTCTGTTGAATATGATGAAAAGGGAAAACCTGTCAGAGTCGATACCATTGTAGTCTCTAGCCAACATGATGGTGGGGTACATCATGAAAAGATACGAAAGGATATCATCGAAGAGATAATCACACCTGTTTGTGAAGAGTGGATCGATAAGAAGACCGTGTTACATGTAAATCCAACTGGTGCCTTTGTTCGAGGTGGGCCCTATGCAGATGCAGGACTTACAGGCCGAAAGATCATCGTGGATACGTATGGTGGGGTTGGACGTCATGGTGGTGGAGCCTTCTCTGGGAAAGATCCAACAAAGGTAGACCGAAGCGCCGCATATGCAGCACGATACATTGCAAAGAACCTTGTATCGGCAAAACTAACCGATGTTTGTGAGATCCAACTCGCATACGCTATCGGAGTAGCTGAACCTGTATCTATCAACCTGAATTGTTTTGATACAAATAAAATAGATCTTGAGGATATGGAGAAACTGATACGAACCTATTTTCCGTTGACACCTCAAAAGATCATCGGTCATCTTGATCTACGAAGACCCATCTATAAACAAACCGCTTCATATGGTCATTTTGGAAGAATGGAACCTGATTTCACCTGGGAAAAGACAGATAGAGCAGCCTTATTGAAAAAGGAAGCAGGGATAAAGTGATCCTTCTTTCATCCTTTTTTTTAATTATAGTATATAATTATATATAGGGGAAGCGTTTTTACGCTGTTTACAATGAAAGATCGTTCACTTTGGATTACTTTTAGATGATCCATCGTGTATCACTGAGAGGCGAAGGACTATGGTAGAGTTTGAAACTATCAAAGCAGAAGAAATAAAATTCGGAAGGAATAACTTTATTGAGATATCAAAGAAGAAAGCAACAACCGATAACGGAGATGTTGAATTTTTATCTATTGCACGTGGATTCTACCTTCCCGATGGACAAAAAGGATACAAGTCATCTATCACCCTTCCAGGAGATAAGGAGAAACGTAATCAAATCGCTGATCTCATCAAAAAGATGTAGGACCGATCTAGTATAGTATCTTGGTATTAAAACAGTAAGAAGGATACGGTTCCTTATCGTTCTCCTCATTTTTTAATCAATCCGAAACCATTTTTCATGGATATCTACGTGATCTCTCAATCAATTTGAAGAAAAAGAGAAACACATTCCACATAGTAGAAAACTAGTGTTATATCACTCCGGTCTTCTTTGCTAATGCCCTTGCTGCATTTTCAGTGAGACCATTTTCACCTAATATCGTATAACGGTCTGGTCGTATCTCTGTTGCATGGACAAGTGCTTCAACGATCTTCTTTTTTGAGATCCCTAACTCTTCTGAAGTAGTCGGTGCTCCTATCTTTCGTAGAGTATTTTGTATTAGCTGCCAGTCCCCTCCATGTAGATACGTCATCATGATTGCACCGATACCGCATTGTTCCCCATGCAATGGTTGTTGTTTACGACGACCCTTAAGCATGATACCTGGTCCAAGATGATCAAGCATATGGGAGAACATATGTTCAGCCCCCGATGCTGGTCTTGTATTACCTGCAACGCTCATGGCAACACCAGAGACTATCATAGCTTTCACCCCGAACCATACTGCCTCTTCGACATCGGGTTTTATCTCATCAGCATGCTCAATGATGAGCTCTGCTGCGGTCTTAGCTAGGACTGCGGCATGACTACTATATTCTTCGTTTTTTAAACGATGTGCTAATTCCCAGTCCATCACTGCTGAGATATTGGAGAGGACATCTGCACAGCCTGCTGCAAGCATCCTGAATGGTGCTTTGTTGATGATCTCGGTATCAGCTAATACTGCGAGGGGCGATGTTGCAGTTTTTGATACTGATCCATTCCGATGTTTCAATGAGGCTCGAGGCGACGCTATTCCATCATGGGATGCACAGGTAGGAACGCTGACAAAGGACCTAGAGAGTTCATGAGCTGCAAGTTTGCTGACATCAATGACACTTCCCCCACCAACTCCTAAGAGAAGATCAGCTTGTTGTCTGTCTGAAAAATTAATGAGTTGGTTAACCTGGGTGACGTTTGCACCTGAGATAACTCTTTCTTCAACAGTGTATCCGGCTTTGGAGAGGGTTTTAATGATACGGACACCAGCGATCTTTTTAGTGAATCTGTCATCAACTACGATGATGCTACGACCTTGACTGATCCTTTCGCAAAGTTCAGCGATTTGATCTATTGCTTTATGACCAACGATGATCTCTCTGGGAAAGACCATTGTTTTTGATTTAGTGAATCGATGCATAGGCGACATTGATAAACCACGCCTTTAATATATTATTTTTTCCTTTCTTTACCGCATATGGCGCTATCTCAGTATCCAAAATCAAAAAATATGTGGCTGATCATCTCTTTGTTATTAGCCCCACTCATCATCCTTCTCCTTGGTATACTCCTTTATCCAGATATATTCTATGATCAGTTCATCTGGAGATATTTCTGGGGGCCTATTGTCGAAGATGCACTGAATAGACCTGTTAGTTATAACGGAGTGATACCAGCTGAAAAATTCACACTTGTATCTGAACTGATATATGGTGTACTAGTCCTTGGTGCGCTCCTCGGGCTATATCGATTGCTGAAACGTTGGGTGCTTCCAATAGATTTCTCATTTCTTCTATCTGTTATACCTTTTATCATCTACGGTAGTGTTGCCCGTGTCCTAGAAGATGCGGAATTCTTCACAGAACCACTTGTATATTGGTTTGTCACTCCCTTGATCTATTTTCAAAGTCTCTTACTTTTTCTTTTATTGCTTTTTATCGGGCATTATCTGGAAAAAAAACAGGTTCATCCGATGGTCACCACAAAGACCATCCTATTTATTGGTGGTCTCGGATGTCTTATCCCTACGCTCTATTATGTTTCGTTATGGATGCTTGGCCATCAATGGAGTGCAACGCATGGTGTTCGTCTTGATGTGCTTATCCTCGTGCTGGGTCTTGTCTTTCTCACCGTCATCCCGGTATATCTCTTTGGTAGATACATCAAACCAAAAGACAAGTTTAAAGCGTATGCGGATCCATTGAATCTGTCCATGCTCTTTGGACATATGCTTGATGGCATTGGCACCTACATCAGTATCTATGATCCATTACAAATGGGTCTTCCCTCATATTATGAGAAACATCCTGCTTCTGATTTCCTTTTACAACTATGGCCTCCTTTGTTCCCCATTGTTAAATTCCTTCTTATCATCGTTGTCATCTATGTCTTTGATGTACTTTATAAGGAGGAGATGCGTAATTATCCTCTTTTAGCTAGTCTTTTGAAGATAGGTATCTTCATCCTAGGTTTTGCACCTGGTCTGAGAAGTGTTTTCCGAGTATGTATGGGGGTTTGAACGATTTGGTGAGAACACGGAGACATCCTGATTGGTTGAAAGTATCTTTACCTGGTGGAAAGCAGTATACGGATATAAAGAGACAGTTACGACGTTCAAAGTTGCATACTATCTGTGAAGAGGCACGATGTCCGAATCTAGCGGAATGCTTTGGACGAGGCACCGCTACCTTTCTCATCCTTGGTGATATCTGTACTCGTGATTGCCAGTATTGTCATGTTACGCATGGGGTTCCTAAGAAGGTGGATGAAAAAGAACCACAACTTATCGCAGAAAGCGTACAGTCATTAGGTCTTTCCTATGTGGTGATCACCTCAGTTACTCGAGATGATCTGTTGGATGGAGGTGCATCATTTTTTTCTGAGACCATTAGATCGATTAGAAAGATTGTACCTTCTTGTAATATTGAGGTCCTTATCCCTGATTTCAAAGGTAACTTTTCTGATCTACAGGTTGTTCTTGACGCGGGACCCGATGTCCTGAACCATAATATCGAGGTGGTCGAACGTCTTTTTCCTCTCTTGCGGCCACAGGGAGAGTATCTGCGTAGTCTTTC
>JARVGL010000102.1 GCA_029762575.1 Thermoplasmatota archaeon
TGTTATTTGTTCGATTCATTTTTTAATTCCTGGGCAAAGTGCTTAAATGCCTGAGGAACATGTACCTAGAGGATTCAATGAGATGGTGGATGAATATGAATAAAAAGACCATGGTATCTTTTCAGGGTACTACTCGTTTTCCTAAGATTCTTTGTTTATCTATGATAACATTGTTGATATGCTCTCTTTTTTCAGGGTGTTTTGAATATGAACCTGAACGAGCTGATCGTCATCTTATCTCTTTATCATCAGAGATGGTACAAAAAAGTTGTATTGGTGCTGAGGTCTTTTTATATGATCAAGTAGTTGGATATGATGGATCATTTTTCATTAATGAAACAAGTACTTTTTCATATCTAGAAGTATATGAACAATTACAGTATTCTTTGATGATACTGATGCTAGCGACATATAATACATCTCTATGGCATATTCATGAGAAAGATGTTTCTATGCTCATGGATGTGATATCTTCAGATAATGATTCATCTGTTCATTTGCTTGATTCTCTTTTTATTTCTTCTCTTCTTTTACAGATCCTTCTTCAAAGCCCTTATCATGATATGTATACTGAACAGTCTCATGATCTCTATACAAATATTATAGGATCATATCCTTATGTAAACCTTTCAGATCTAGAAACAGAGAATGATATCATCATGTATCATCTGAGGATGTCTCATATTGCGTATAGTCTTCTGATACAGGCGGATAAGACAGGGAATATGACCGCCTATAGTTTTGCACAAAGGATCATTGAAAACTCTTCTCAGCATCTTGAGAACATATCTATAGAAGATGTCTTTTTGTTGTGTTCAAGTTTGTATGTTCCGGTGTATCGAGTTGCTTCTTTAACGTTTAATGATTATCAGTATGATGATATCGTGTTTTCTTTAGCAGATAATGTATCATCATTTCAAAATAAAGAAGGTGTATCGGTTGGTGCGTTCCCAATTTTTTCACAATCTCTCTCTATTCTTCCAGATATCGTTGTTGATTGTATCCTTGCAGAGACTCTATTGTATGCGTATGAGATTCTTCATGAAAAAGATCCTCCTTTAAATGATAAAAGTTCGTTTCTCTCTTCAGTGATACTAAGTATGTATCATTTCAATCAAATGCAATTATCTTCAGATGATACGATAGAATTTCAAGGTGCGTTTCCCCTTTATAATGATACAGAGATTCCAAGTATGCTTGTAACGATTTATGCATATGGTTTTCTTCATCGATTTAAAGAATTGTTTAATGATTCTGAACCATATGTCTATGTATATGATATGACCAAAGATGAACTCTATGAATCACATCCGGTGGAGGTTGAGATGAATGATTCGATATGGGTTGCATTATTCCTTGGAACTATTTTATCAATACTGTTTATTGGTATCGTCTATGTTTATCTTGTGATTAAACGACGTCGCTAAAACAATTTTTTTACTGACCAGGTTCTTTTTTGTTTGATAGATATATCTTTTTCCAGATGTTGCTAATGATATAGGCTGAACCAAGGCTTCCTAAGAGTAGAAGGATTGGTGTGAGTGGGTTGTCTAGTATCCGGTAGTTGACGATGAAGATGATACCGAAACAAGAGAGCATGATACCTGAGACTAGTTTCATTACTTGACCATGCCATTCGGTTAGTTTTCGTTTTCCAAGGGTTATGACAAAGAGGAATACAATGATGATAAGAGGTATAACATATATGATATTATATAAGAGGATATAGCTGTAATAGGATGTGGATTGTTCGGTGATGTTATAGTTTGATAATGCTTTTGTGAATGCGAAAGGAAGGCCAAGGGTACAGAGTAATTCGTAGAAGTTCACGGTAGCAGCAAGAAATATCGTTCCAAGTATCGTTGCTCCTAGTTTAGGGTTTTTTACGAGAAGTCTCATTTGTTTGTAGATCTTTGGTTTTTTATCGTCCGGGATACTTAATGAAGCGCCTTTTTTAAAGAAGAAGAAATCTTTGATGTTCAATACTCCCATGGGGAGTACGATTAAGCCGACACCTATTGTTAGAATAATCATTGTTGCAGGTGAGGTTTGAAGTTGACGGAAGGCTTCATACATGAGGAACATGAATATCATGTAGAGGAAGCCAGAGAAAAAGATGAAGATACCTCCTATGAGAAGCATCCGGCGTCTGGAGCGTGCATAGATAAGGAGGTTTAAGAGGAAGATGAGTATGAAGAATGCACATGGGTTAAAACTATCCATTCCTCCTAGTATTATCGCAAGAAGGGGTAATGACCAGTTGCTGATGTTTATCTCTCCAAAGGGTGTTTCAATGATGTTTGGGTCTTTTGAATGATCTGGAGGGATTCCTTGAATATATTCTTTGTATACATTGGATAGATAGGTCAATGATGTTGAGATGTTCTTTGAATCTATCTTATGGATAGTTGTATTGTTTGATGTAAGGATGATGAAGGGAAGATCTCTAAGACTGGTATTGTTCTGTGAATAGGTGAGGTATTGTTGATAATTAGTTGGATCGGTTTCAATGTTTTTTCCTTCGAAATTAAAAAAAATCGAATAATTTTGTTTATGTCTATTCAATATGGTTAGATACTGTGTACAGTTGGTACAGTTGTTATCGTAGAAGAGCTCAGCTGAGAGGGATTGGTTATTGAGGAGGAGTGGGATGAGGGGGATGTTAAAGAGGAATTCATCAATGATGTTTTCAATATATGCTACGGTCATCTTGTATTCGCTTATCTCAGAGGTCTTCTGATATGGGCTTGAGATAACTAGGAATGGATAAGGAAAGAAATCGTAGAGGTCTTTCCATTCAGCAAGCATCTCTTCGGTATCAACATCTTTGATGGAGACGTTTACAATAGTCTCATACCTAGGGTTTTCTAGAAAATTGATGGTTACAAGGTCTTTTTGTTCATCACAACTAGGGCAGCTACTTGCATAATAGAAGTCCATAGTGATAGGGGGCTGTTGTATAAGGGCTGCTGAGGGAAAGGCTAAAAAGAGAGTGGAGAGTATGAGGATTAGTACTGGTACGTTCTTCATGTATGTATTCATGATGATGGCCAACCTAAAAACAATTGTTATTCTTAAATCCTTTTGTTAATGATTTATCTGATCGATTACACACTATAATATAATATTTTGCTTATTATATATATTTATTATCTTTTTTGTTTTGATGATTTCTAGACAAACCGATCTGTTTGTTGACAAATAGAGATTTTTAAATAAGGGTAACTGATTACTGCGTGTATCGGCAACCTATGGGGTATGTCAACTATGGAACAAAAAGCAAACCCAAAATGTGCTCTCACCAGTGTCATTGAAAATGAACTGGATATTCTTAAAAGGCATATTCATGTGTTGAATGTATTACTTGAACATCAACCGATGGGCATTATTAAGATATCGGAATATACTGGTCATCCGCAACATATGGTCCGTTACTCGCTTCGCATCCTTGAGCAAGAAGGCCTTATTGAACCTTCGTCACGAGGTGCTATTACAACGCAACAAGTGGGTAAGATCATAGAAGAACTTAAATTAGCCTTGATCCATATCGGGGAGACTTCCAAGGAATTATATCAAACCGTTTGATGACACTCTATGAATCTTTTGTGATTCGATGTGCCGCGGTAACTCAGCTGGGAGAGTGCACGGCTGAAGACCGTGATGTCGGGGGTTCAAGTCCCTCCCGCGGCATTTTTCTCTCATATTTTTAAAAATATTATTGTTAAGAAAGGATTGTTACACTTTTTTTACTTCGTTTTTTTCTTTCTACTTTTCAAGGTATTCTTATCATTATGTAATAGGTCATTGAACTGGTTCATATAGAAATTTTTTATAGAAATCACGGAAAAAAATCTAGTTACGATGAAATGTAAGAATGGGGAAAGGGTGGATGGGATGGTGAGGAAAGATGGATTAAAAAATAAATTTTTAATTTTCCCCATTCTTTAAGAACATAATTATATAAACCCATATTTATATTTTTGTATGATATCTCCTATATATAGCCTTATTTATTCAGATTTTGATGGTTTTTCGATGAATTCCTAGATTGTTTATAACACAATAAAGTCGCTAGTAACAAAGAAGAATTTTTTAGGAACAAACA
>JARVGL010000103.1 GCA_029762575.1 Thermoplasmatota archaeon
GGTTAAGAAGGATGGCATGATAAAATTCCAGAATCAAAAATACCACATTGGATTGGAGTTTATTGGGAGAAGAGTAGATCTTGTGATAGTTAGAGATCAATTGAGAGTGTTTTTGAATACGAAGTATTTGCAAATTTTTAAATTGAGGGAACGTGATGCAGTTGTTGAAAAAATAGATAGGTAATTTAAGAATTACAAAAATATGTAATTTAGGGAATTACATGACATTTAAGGGTTACCATGTACTCCTTTTTTTGAAATGTTTATGTAAATCGGTAAGCTCAGGGCGATTTGATAAATGACTATTGTTTTTCATGCAATAATCCTTTGAATTTTATTTCAAATGGATAATCTAGCCTATGGATGAAGCAATATGTTTTAATAATAAAGTAATATCTTAAAGGTTATGCGAATCACAAAAACCTCAATAAGTCCTATAGAACTGGAATTAAAAGAACCCTTTTCCATTGCAAATGAGACCGTTGAAACTGCGATGAATGTTTTTATCAAACTTGAAACAGATGAAGAGATAACCGGATGGGGATGTGCCACACCAGATTCGGTAACTTCAGAAACAAGTAAAACGGTAACTCGCATATTTCAATCTGGTTTTCAGGATATATTAATAGGAGCTGATCCAACTAGGATTCAACTTCTCAACGATATCATCGAGGAAAGGATCCCTGGTAATCCCTCAGCAAAAGCCGGAGTGAACATGGCTCTTTATGATATCCTCGGGAAAAAAGCACAAATGCCCTTGTATCGACTTCTTGGAGGTTATAAAGAGAAAATCGAGACGTCTATCACAGTTGGACTTAATCCTGTGGAAATCATGATTCAACGAGCAAAAGAATATGTATCAAATGGATTCAGCTGTTTAAAAGTGAAATGTGGAATGGATCCATCCCATGATATCGAGGCAATTTTGGGGATACGGAGTGCTGTAGGACCCAATGTAAAAATAAGAATCGATGCAAATGAAGGATACACTCTAGAGAAAGCACTTCGCGTTGTTGAAACCTTGGAAGAACTTGGTGCAGATATTGAGATATTTGAACAACCTACTCCTGCAAAATATCTCTATGCGTTAAAGGAGATCACGGCTCAATGTTCTGTGCCCATTATGGCAGACGAAACAGTTTTTACTCTGAGGGATAGTTTGAAACTAATCAAAATGGAAATAGCAGATATGATAAATATCAAGCTTATGAAGATCGGTGGAATCACCAATGCATTAGATGCCAATGTGTATGCTGAACTTGCAGGTATCCCTGTGATGATTGGATGTATGAATGAATCAATGGGCGCGATGGCTGCAGGCGTTCACATCGCTTGTGCCGTTAAGAACATCAAATATGCTGATTTGGACTCTGCAATCGATTTCAAAAATGATGTGGTCACTGGTGGCGCATCATATAAAGATGGATTTGTGATACCCTCAGAAAAACCAGGACTAGGGATAGAGGTGGACTTATAAGTGGATCAGATAGCTCGGATTCTTAGAAATATCCCGCCCTATAGCAGATTTCTTACTGTTCGTGAAATCGATATGCTAACTGATGAAATTAGAAAACTTCCTGGGGTCTCTTATCATGAGATCGGTAGAACTATTGATAAACAACCATTATCTATGATAGAAATAGGAAATGGGGATAAAACCGCTCTTATCATTGGTGTGCCGCACAGTGATGAACCCCTTGGGAGCCTTGTGATTAGCTATTTTGCTCGTTGGCTTGCAACCCATAAGGATGCAGAGTGTTTTGGTTGGCGTTGGTTACTCATCCCAATACTTGAACGAAGAGGCATGCAGTTAAATGAAGGCTGGTTTAACATGCCTGAATCTTTGGCGTTGATAGTGAAGTCATCATTTCGAGAACCAACTGAAGATCAATATGAATGGACATTTCCCATAGAGTACAACGAGTACCAATGGACCAAATCACGACCTGAAACGCTTGCTATTAAAAAAGTATTGAAGAATGAGAAACCTGATCTCCTTTGCGGCCTTCATCACAGTGGTTTTTCCAATGCATATTATTATCTCAGTGATGATTTCCCACAGATCTATGAAAAACTATCAAGATTTGCAGCATCATTACGTATCCCTCTAAGTAATTCTGCCCCAGATGTTCCTTTTGGAAAACAACTATATCCTGGTTTTTATCAAATGTATGGTCTGAAAGATTATCTTTCATACTATGAAGAAAAAGACCCGCTCATGCTTCCAGTACTCAGGAGAGGTGCTTGCAGTGATGAATGGTATCAAAGCGAGATTGGAGGATTCAGTTTCAACTGTGAGGTTCCTATGTATCTAAGTCACAAGTTAAAAGATACGTCTCCAGCTGAAATAACCTATTTGGATTTGATAAAACAACGTCATAAAAGAAAGAAAACACGGGTGAATTATTCGGAGAGATTCTTTAAAAATATAAAACATTATGAAGATATGGCCGACCCATTACTTTATTCCCTAGCTCAAAAACATATTCAACATGCTAAAGCATCATTAGATCATGAGGCACGTATCCTTTCAAATCAAAAGGATAAAACCGTTTCAAAGGCTGATGTTTTTGAAAACGAGGTACTTGAAGACCTCTTTGACCTGTTCTTTCTTGGTCAGATCTGGAGAGTTGCGGAAAGTATTTGTGTGAAAGGTGGGGCTAAAGCCATTTGTAGACAGATGGAGTTAGCAGATTTTGAGATAAAAATCCTTGCAAAAAGTATCCAAGAAAGAGGATTATTTTATCAAGTTCCCTTACGAACCTCGGTTACAATGCAACTGGGAAGTGTTCTTTATATCGCTGAAGAGTTAAAGAAAAAATAATGTAACAATACGTTTTTGAATGGATCAAGGATGCCATATGTTTATGAACACTGCAAGTATCATCCGGGAAGCAACAGAAAATGATATTGCAGGAATAATTGAACTTGAGAACAAATGTTTCCCCAGTGAACATGCATATTCTGGGAAACAAGTGAAGTATCTTATCAAAAAAGCGAATAGTTGTTGTCTTGTTGAGGAAGATGGAGAGATTATTAGAGGCGTCATCATTATATTGTTCAAAAGGGGGACAAAGGTTGCAGGTATAGAGACCCTTCATGTTGACCCGATCTTTCAGAAAAAAGGGATTGCACGAAGGCTGATACAAGCTAGTGAAACTGAAGCAAAAAAACGATGCATGGATCAGATGAGACTTGAAGTCTCCATTGGCAATAATCGGGCGATACGAATATATGAACAATCAGGATATGTTATCTCAGGGTTGTTGAAAGATTACTATAAGTTTAATCATTACGGGTCCCGTGATGTATATCGGATGAAAAAGAAATTGTAGTATTAGCTAAGCTCAGGGAAGACCTCCTCTTTCAAAATTGGAATCCACTCATTGGTCTTTAGGGTACAGTATCCTTTGGTATACCTTTCAAATAACTGGTATAGTGATCTTCGAAAGGGCTCAGGGATTTGGTAAGGATCGCAAAGATAAGTATCAACATGGATCATTTCAACATGATCTTTGGAATAAGGGGTTTGATTACCATAGCTAATATTAGCCAGATGCAATGAATGATTCTTCTCATCTTCATCGAGTCGAAGTGAAGATGTTTCCAATTGTTGTTGGAAATTATCAATATGTATATCCTGAAAATTCAATAATTTTGGATCTATATGATTAGCAAGAAGAAACAACATCACGCCTAGACATTTCGAACAGCGACCACAGGGAACGATTGAGTCATTATCTATATGGCAGGAATGACAAGATCGTTGAAGTTGAGAAAGAGTAGGATATCTGTTCACAAGGATTCGCTCAACTATCAATCCTGAGATGCTTCGAACTGCGGACCATTGCACCATTGAGGGGATGCGTTTGGCATACCAGGTGTTCATAACACGGTCGAAATCCTGGTGTTGATCATAGATGCCAAAGTAATGCGGGATGCCTTGATGGAAGGGTATGCATCGTTGGTCATCAAACTCACTTCCAAGAAGAAGATGGCCAATGCGATGTTTTGTGAAAACAGGTAGTAATGCAAAGATATAGAAGGGAAAGATGCATAATCGTAATGGATACGTGTCAGCTTGAATGTTACGATGATCCTT
>JARVGL010000104.1 GCA_029762575.1 Thermoplasmatota archaeon
AGAAAGGATGAAAGATGGTTTCACCTTTACAGTCAGAGATCTCGAAATATGCATATGATCCTTTCACAGATATAACCCAAAGGTTCAATATGACAATCCAAGGAGTTGCAGGAGTCACTGGTAATAAAGGAATGCCAGTGGGACCTAAAAGGCAGATGTTCTGGACCCCTAGAAAATATTCTTTTTTCCCTTCATACTCTACTTCTTCAAACGGACACAGATAATCAGGATATTGATTTACAGCAATAGTAATCGATTCCTCCCATGGTATACCACCTATTAACGGGTCAGAGGTGAGAAAGAGTTCGATACCAAAAGGTATCGTTAGAAACCCATTAAGAACATCGTTAGTGTCACTGTTCAATGTTTGATGGAAGGTATCTTGTTGGATATCATATTCAACGAACGCTTGGGTAAACGTCTCATCCATCTGATGTATGATAGAAGCAAACACAGAATCTATCAATTCATTAAGATAGGTTACATACCAAAAACGTACACAGTAGACTGCTTTGAAACCGCAACATCCAAACAGGTTTTCATTCAGATACATATCCGTGTGAAGATATGTTGATATGTTCTCTTGATATTTTTTGGTTAGATCCTCAAATGTTTTCTCAAGAAGAATTGATGGATCAGGATAGGTTGTTGAATTGATCACTGGGTCCGTAGCGATAAGACATATCTGATCATAGATATCCTGAAGACTTTCCCAAGCATCCTGTTCAACCCATACAGGTATCGATCCATTTATTGTTGTCTTATAAAAGGTACCGGAGTCTTTGCGTAATAACTCAGAGAGATAGGTATCATAATATGTTTCTTTATAGGTATTGATGGTATCGATAAGGTTTGGGTCATCTACTGATAGATTAAAGTAGAATATATCTTTTATATCATTAGAGAGACCTTGATAATTACTATAAGAATCTAGTACCGATGCAATACGAACTCCTTTTTCCTCTTTGGTATCGTTTGTTGTATACTCTGACCATTTCACAATAGTTTGATTATTACTGCTTTCTATAGTGCGATTGCTCCAGTGATGAATACGAGTCCAGGTGATATCATACACATCTCCAAAGAGAATGGACCCTATATTGATATATCCTTTTGATGGTTTTTTAAGTTCGTTTACATGAGTGATATCCGCGATAGTCCATGCCTCTGATCCATTATCAATGGGAAAACCATGATGGTCACCTAAGAGTATCAACGGGTCTTCATCTCTTTGCACCTGGATGAACATCATTGAACTATATACATTAGATATGATATGTTGGATCTGATCGACTGTTGTCATGTTGCTCTGGGTGGTTGCAGGAGTGATACCGCAGAATGTATATCCTTGTTCAATATACTCTAAAATAAGGTCTTGTATCTGAGTTTCATCAAGAGTAAGGTCTTGTTCAACGGTTATCGATTGGGAATCTTTTTGAAAACAAAGATGAACTGTGTCCATGAGGTATAATGGTTGTAAGGCAATGGACGAAAGATTCACTGAGGGATCTGTAATGATCTCTGTATCAATTGGGTCCTCTGCATCGATGTTTGCACAGATGGTTGAGAACTCGTCTAAGCTAAGATCATATGAGCTATCGGTAAGATTGTTAAAGGAATCCATCGGCGAGGTTTCTTGTTTATCATGGATTGCTTTTTTCACTGATGAACCTAGTTTGATGAGGGACAATGGGTCAACACCACCAAATACGAACACGTTCTGTAGAAGTAACCCTGCATTAAGGATTGGAGCAAGATGTTTATTATCAACTACATTAGCTGGTTTACCTGTTTGATAGTGTTTATATCCTCGAGCCAATGAATAGATGTTTGAGATCATCGTGGTAAGACCCCATAAGGGACCTAATCCATTGATGGACTCATTATATTCATTTACTAGATGATATAACAAGGGATATCGTGAAGTAATCGATGAGGAAATAATCTTTATCATTGTCGTCACCTCTTCAGATGTAATAGAATCACGTATCTCAAAAAAAAGAGGAATAGATAGTGTATAGTATGTATCAAACATCTTTGTAGACGGGGGACTTATAAGAGGAGGATTTAAGGGCCGATGAATCTTCAAGGATAAGGAATGGATGGTTGGTTCCAATCCAAGTTGTAATGGTTGTGTAAAATCCACATTTATAATATATCTGTCGGTCTGGTAGAGGTTATCCTGATAGGAGCATTTTAGATGATGTTGTAGGTCCTGTAACACTTTTTGTTTCAATCGTTGTTGGTTGATCTCATCAGCAGATTTTGAAGCATCATTTGGGGCGACAACAGGGTTTAGGCCTATCTCATAGAGAGCGTTTACTGATAGATGGTTCAATAAAATCGATAGATCGATTTCAAGTTGGCCTATACTATGATCGATGTCCTGATACGAAAGAGATGTTATCTGTGTGTCTCTTTGTTGAATGCCCTGGTCAAACAATAACACGGTTGTGAAAGTGCTACCTAAGAGTAGAAAGATACCAAAGAGAGAGAACGGGATCCTTGCAGAGGTGTTACTCCATAATCTACGGTTTGTTATCATCATATGACTCGTTCCCATATCGTCAAAGTGACAGTAGCTGTCGTTAATGAGAGATTATCAAAAATTAGATCAAGGATGAAGTCAGATAGTGAATCAATGTATACGTAGTATTCAAGTAATTGATGAGACCATGAAAGCATTAATGGAAATAAAAAAGTATGAATATACGAGGAAACAAAGAGTGAGACGTGATGGATAAGTTGCATACAGGCATCAGTTATATTTTGAGCGTGTAATCCAAAAGTGGAATAAAGATGGTCAAAAACACTATCTTGAATACCTTTAATCAAAGGATTCTGGTCTGAGGTGTTCAACGATGAGAACAATACATCGAAACCACCAAAACCATGATCATTTGATGAAACCATCATTTGATCTGAAGTATCTTCTACGAGATCTATGAGAGGCGAGAAGAAGGAAAAAATCACTAGTTCAAAGAAGCCAGGTATTCTTTTTGATTCATTTTCACTAGAAAGACCAGTTGTGAGAATAGAAGTAAAAAAGTGTGTTAGGTTCTCAGCTATCCTATAGGGTGCGGTACTGTTATCTTTGTTTTCATCTCCTGGCTTTACATCATTAAGGATCATTGAGATATTATAGATAGCTGACCCATTGTTAGAGATATATTCGGTCATATATGATTTAATACTCTGTTTTGAAAAAACAATTGTTGTATTGCCTATCGGAATTGAGAAGAGAAACGGGATGCTTATCTGTTGGGATGCAACATAACGATGGCTCAAGGGAGGAGTTGACCCTATTGAAAGATATCCTCCAAAGGGTATTGAGATAATTGGATTCCATTTCGCAGTAAAATTATAGTGATAGCGTTTTGAGAGAGTATCATCTAAGAAATCCCCAATGCTTTCAGATAATGTATATGTGAAATCCTCTGTGAGCAGATTGATAGCAATGGTTTTATTATGAGCAAGAGGAATGTTCATCTGTGTTACAAGATTCTCTGCAATTATCTGTCCATAGGATTTATGTAGTTGTTCTTTACCTAAGAACCATGTGGTCAAAAGAGCATAGATGCCTTCGTCCTGTGAGGTATCAATCCCAATTGTTTCTCCAGCTGCATCAAGAATGCTACCAGCAGTTGTATAAACGAAGCCATCGGATGTTGAAGTGAGCAATAACGAAAGGGTATCTTCCACCTTTTCTTCATGAGCGTGATGTTGGCTGAGAGCATAAGGAGCTTGTTGATAAAAAACAGGGAGTAATAGAACACCAGAAAGAGATACGAAAACAAGAAAGAGCATCGTATCATACATGACTGAAAGTGCAAGGTTCTGATGTCTCAAGTATCTATATGGTCTCATAAAACATCATTCCTTTAAAGGTCCTCCCAGAGAATAACAGTTACAGTACCAGGGATTGTCTCAAGGGGGTTTATCGCTATCCCTATTTGTTTAGATACCGCAGTCTGTTTAAATCCAGGAGGTTCAGATAGAATCCACTGCGTCGTATCCTTCCAAACAACCGATAGAGTAAAATTCAAACCTGAAGAAGAAAGACTTTTCTGAATATCCTGAAGATGTGATGTTGCATCA
>JARVGL010000105.1 GCA_029762575.1 Thermoplasmatota archaeon
TACCCAAGGAATACCTTGATGAGATGCAAGGACTTGCAGATGGAGCAGATGTCGAAATAGATGATATCGCTGCAGCATATATGGTAATCGTCGTTGGAGACCTCGGAGGTTGTTTTGGTATCTCTACATGGGGTGATGCTACAAGAGATGGAGAACTCATTCATACGAGAAGTTTTGATCAACCTATGGATATACAAGACCCTATTACGGGTACCTATGCCCATGAGAACGCGGTCCTAGTGCTTCGTAACCCAGCCAATGGTTATGCATCACTTGCACCATCCGTTGCAGGTTCAATGCATGGTGGAGGAGGCATCAACACCCAAGCAATCGCCCTAGGCCAACAGGTCTGCTGGAGTTCCGATAACACTTTTCAGGGAATCCCCGCTTTCATCAGAGTCCAAATGGTGCTAGACCATGCATCTACCCTTGATGAAGCAGTAATGATACTTACTGAGAACCGGACACTTGGATGGAATTTCATCGTCTCAGATGCAACACAACGACAAGGCGTCGCAGTCGAAGTAAGCGCACATCATATCTATATCGGAACAGACGATCATCCAACCAAATCCATACAACCCTTCTGGCCTATAAAGGATATTGTCCGAAGAACGAACTTCTTCATCGATCCGATCATCGCAGAAACACAACGAGCCAGGTATGATCCTAGCGGACTCATCCCATTTATAAAACTTGTACAAAGAAAGGATATCTTCTTTGCCATATGGAGAAGCTACAAAACGGTAAGCGAGGAATTCCAACATCATTACGGATCATTGAACCTCACTAACACGATGAATATGTTCCAAAACACTTATGCAGGAGGGACAGATCGTTTACTCAGATTTATCATAGAAGAAGCAGAAGGAACAAGTTTCAACCGAGCCTGGAACATCTGGACCGCTTCACCTCTCACAGGAGACATGCTAGTGAGTTTCGCAGAAAAAGAAAGTATCGCCTTTGATACTAAGATACATGCCTTTAATCTTTTTGAGCTTTTAGAAGAATACCGATAATCCAGATCTATTCTCAATAACACGACAAAAGATGAGCAAGGAATATTAGCTTTCCTTCATATCATCATCCATCATCTTCTCAAGTTTCTTATCTACACCTTGATCATGAGCTATTTTTTGGATATCCGCAATAATCGTCTCCCAGAGGACCTGTTGACCTATGGCATAATCCCAGAGGTCAAGACGTGCCGCGCCATCACCCTTTTTGAAATCCTCAATGAATTCTTTCTTATCCTCATCGTTCATAGACTATTATTCCTCCTCAGTTACCTTATTAACACCAGCTTTTTTCATCTGATCCATCTGAGCGATATCAGCTATCTCTGAAATGATCTCTTCCCAGATAGCATCTTGTTCTAACGCATAATACCACAAATCAAGCTTCTGATTGATATCAGCATTCTTGAAATCATCGAGGAATGCACGTTTATCTTCTTCGTTCACGTTAAGACCCTGCATTCCGAAATTATCTCCCTAGTTAAATGTTTTATCAAAAAAACCATGAAAAAACATAAACATTCTCATATCCCCATCAGGTCTTCAAGATGTAACACGACCTTCATTTCTTGGTTCATAAGGGTTGAATGCTGGATCGCTGAAAAGGTTGAATTCCATAAAACAGGTGAATTTCTTTTCCATTGCTTTTGTTAAACCACCGTTCGCATCTAACCCTATACGAATTGAATCTTCCCACATTTGAAAATCATCTTGGGTGTGTATGCTCAAAGATAGAGGGGGAGTCCAGAAAAATTCTGAATCCGCATCATCCATCTGACTGTTTCGTGCATTCCTAAACGCCATTCCAATAGAACAATCACTTTCTCCAAGGTTCTTAAATATATCTGAAGCAAAAAGACCGCCGAAATGAAGTTTTTGTAACTCAGGATTTTGTTTTGTTTTTATCCATTCGGATATGCCAAAACCCTTTGGTCTCACACGAACATCAAGATAACCAGGACCTGGAGATGAACGTGATGCAGCGATCAATGCATTAATCCCCGAATGAAGATAAGCCTGCCCAGCATTACATTCAGGGAACCATCCATCTATCCTCCCAACGACACAACTATTGATGAATAAGACAGAAGGCCCAAACTCCATATTCTCCAGATATCTCACATCATATGATCCAACTTTTGACAAACCACTGCCTAGCATGGGAACCCCTGTTGCAAAAAGCATTCTATTGATAAAGCTATGAATAAAAATAGGCCGTATTCCTATTGAATCTATTTGAACATCTCCATGACCGTAACCTAAGGGCATACCATGACCAAATGAGTAGATGAAATTACTGTTGATCTGATCTTGGCCGCCGGTTACCGTTCGTTCATTTCCAACGGTCAACTGAGCAAATACCTTAGGGAACATGATCCAATTCAATATTCCCATCCGTTTCATTTTCCTTAAAACCTCTACACTGATGGGAACCCGCCCAGATTTATGATTCTCAGTACTTGCAACGTTCTCTTCATCAAAAGAACATATGCTTTGTAATGTATCTTTAATCGCTATGTTTTCAAAGTGAGCCTGTCCCGTTGGCCATTTCAAACACAGCTCTGTTTCATGGACGCCAAGGATATACTTCCTAATGAAATCAATACCCCATATTCTTTGTACATCTGTTCCACTACCGGTTTGTACCGCTGCTGAATTCTTCCATGAATCATCCATCCTATCAAGGAGCGTATCATAAAAAATGATGCGTAACATCAACGCGTTGACATCTTGGACATCCCACCCAGATATTCTACCCACAATATTTTCTTGATATGGATAGTTCTCATCATATGGTGTTCCTATGGTGTTCTTTGATCTGAACTTATCTGAAGGTAGATTGTTCTGTATTTTGTCATCTCTGGGACATGGATCGATATTTCCATAGATGAAATCACTTGCAACATCCCAGCCATATCTAATTGATACCGCATCAGGTGTATCATAATAGTAATACTGGGGAATCATTTCAGCACTACCAATCAAACATATATTGATAGGATTGGCGTCATAATGATCTTTTAATCGTTCAAGGTTCTGTAGATCATCATCACCAGAAAATTCATGGATTCCAGCGATATTTGCCAAGATATAGTTCAATTCCTCATGTATTTTGTATGTATGTTGATTGGAAAAATCAATAAGCTCTGGGTTTGCTCCAGGAAATGCTATTCCTGATTGCTGGGACGTCAGCTGTGGAACGATTGTTTCATCAGCTGTAAAAGCAAATTCAGGTTTTGCATATATCACTCCTTTTCGATATGCCGTTAGATATGGTGCAACAGAGGATAAAGCATCCATTACAGGGTCAAGAGAGTCACTGAGTTTCTCTATTGTAATGTGTACTTTGTAATCCATGAATCTATGATACAAGGCTTTCCCAGCAACTGAAATAGCGAACTCTTCGCCACCTTGATTGTACAGAATTGTCTCCCAATATATCTTGTCTTGTATTATTACTTCTCTTGAAATATCGCGTTTTGGGATGCCTCCAATAGTGAACACATAAGCATATTGATTTTCTTTTTTAGGGCCTACATCTGGTCCAAGGAGAATTGCCTGTATCATCGCTCCAGTCTTTTCTGCATCCTCTTCTACAAGATTCAACACTTCAACTTTTAATCGTGCATATTTGTAATCAGAAGGTATATCGAAAACATGAAATGAGGTTACTGGTTTACCAGTTGCTATACCAAAGAGAATTCCAGCGCAATGGGATAGGGTAATAGAATTGGATGAAATGGTACCTGAGAAATCTAAATTTTTTGTATCGATAATGTCTGGTTGATTGATATCATAGGGGTTTGTAATCGTGATATAATTAATCTCTTCGAATTTTTCTTTAACGATGTACATCGAAGCATTAAGGATCTCTGCAACTGTATTAAATGAAATACTGTTTCCGAATCCTGATAGATTCCCACATATGAAATAGTACGTAACACCAAG
>JARVGL010000106.1 GCA_029762575.1 Thermoplasmatota archaeon
CAGTATATTCATCATTAGGAACGATGAAATCAACAAGAACTGAGATTGGTTGTTCAAGGTCGTTGCTGATAGTGATGCTTTGATCGGTCGAATCTAGTATATTGATGTTGTAGGACGGGATTGAATATTTTGGCTCTTTGTAATTATAGGCTGTGAGCATGCTATCCTCAACAGTGATCATTCGATAACCCCAGTATCCATCC
Organism: Thermoplasmatota archaeon; assembly: GCA_029762575.1. GTDB lineage: Archaea > Thermoplasmatota > E2 > DHVEG-1 > DHVEG-1 > EX4572-165. The sequence goes on from JARVGL010000106.1 coordinate 204, forward strand.
CTACTAAGACTACTAGATAGTGTTGTGGTCGTTATATAGGTCGTATCGTTATCGATAGTGACATCATCATAATGGACGTGACCTGCAAAAACACCATCTACCCCTTTTGTCCGTATAAGAGTAAGTATCTCTTCTCTTCCATGATATCCTTTCCTTAAAAGTGAATCTGTTTTGGTGTCCCACAAGGGGTTGTGATGCATCATCATGAGGGTCTGTTCTGTATCACTGTTTTTAGAGAGATCATCTTCTATCCATATCATTTGTTCTTCTCGAATAGACCCACCCCAATTAAACACAAGATAGGAGAATCCGATACGGTCACGTCTTGACCAGTCATATGAGTTAATGCTGAGGAAATGTGTATCTCCATAATCAAAGGAGTAATATAAGGGTCCAAAGGTCTGTTCCCAGAATCTAAGACCATCTTGACCTAATTGGAAATACCCATCATGATTGCCCGGGCAAAGAAATGTTGGGACGGTGAATTCTTGAAGTATCTCGTAGCATTTCTTGTATTCAACGGTATATTCAAATGGATATAATTGACCAAAGGTCAAATCTCCAGAGATGAGAACGAAATCTGGTTGAAGGAGATTGACCTCTTCGATGACCTTTCGAGCAGCTTTCCACCCTATTGTTTCCTTAGGGTTTTCAACGAGACCGCGGGGATCACCGATATGAAAATCAGTTAGATGGATAAAGGTAAATGAATCTGATATCGATTGTTTAACGCTTACGGATCGAGGTTGTGTCGTTGTATATGTTTCTCCGTCTGTTTGAATAGTAAGGGTGATATTGTATAATTCTGGTGGTGTATCTATTGGTATTGATGCAGTGGCATAAAGGATATCTTGTTCTTGGGTTATTGATTCAATAGGTATAGGTATGATATCTGGTAAGATAGTATATGCAGTCGTTATTGTTGCGGTTAGAGAATCATAGGGTATTGATCTGAATTGTATGATAAATGATTGTTCAGGAGTAAGAATCACAGGTATCGATGAGAGAGGATGATAAATCAGTAACGGATCGTTTTCGTCAAAGATGTGATAGTACTCTGTATAGGTACTGAATGTTAGAGGGGTATCTTTTATTTTTTGTTGTTCGGCTGATAATGGTATATAAGACGACAGGAGACAGAGAATGACTAATAATCCAATTATCGAAATAATAGTATTGCGTTTCATATATCCGATCAATATACGAATAGTTTTACATATTATTATAATTTTCATAGGTATTTAATTGCGAGGGATACTAAATATTCATATAAAAATATCTTAAAGTATATTCTTTTATATATATTACATACGGTGCATCAATTGTCTAATACGACATGTGAAAAAAATTGATGTTAACCTTCAAGTATCGGTGATCTCCAGTCAAGCCCAGGTGTACGAAGACCTATCTTTGGTATCAAAGCTAAACGACGTTTATGTTGGCTATTAAGACGCATGTACCGTACACGCTCAATATCCTCTTGAGAACATCCAACCTCTGAAATAATCTTTTCATCAGAAATCTTTCTTTCAAGCCCATACAGGATTTGATCAAGCCATAGGTAAGAGAGCTTCAATTCTTTTTCATCGGTTTGACCCTTCCAGAGTCCTGCAGTAGGTGGTTTTGTTATCATATCTTTAGGTAGATCCAAAAAACGGGCTATCTCCCATACTTGTGTCTTATAGACATCACCTAACGGCATAAGATCTACACCACCATCACCATATTTTGTGAAATACCCGATAAGTAACTCCGATTTATTAGAAGTACCACAAACAAGACTATGTGTCACATTGGCATATTCAAAGAGTAAAACCATACGAACCCTAGCTTTAACGTTAGCAAGAGCAAGTGTATCTGGCTCTTTGATACAGTTGTTAGTGAACACTTGCACCATATCTGTTATATCCTTAACCTCTACTTGAAGATCAAACTGTTCAGCCAAACGTTGTTGATCATATGTATCAACTTCCGGTGTTGCTTTATCAGGTAGAAACACACAATGGGTGTTTTTCTTCCCCAATATCTGTCTACAGAGAACGGCAACAACTGCAGAATCAATCCCTCCAGATAATCCTAATACAACTGACTTAGATCCAGAGTTAAAGACATATGTCTTTATGAAATCCTTTATGATGGTGACCGTTTCTAATATATCGATTGAAAGATCAAATGGCATAGTATCTTCTCTTGATACCATCAGTAAAGTCGTTAAAGACTTTACGTATGTATCTACTATACCATCATAATTTTTAAATCATAACTATAAAGAACAGTATAAGTGTTTCATCAAAATATCGTATGAAACATAATCGGATATCACAGGTATACTATCTAAGACCATTTTCATATATCACCTTTTTCAACACATTTTCGAGCTGGTATCATCTCCTTAAAAAATCCCAACATTGGACTAAGGCACAGGTACAAAAACATCAGTCACAAAGAATAAAAGAGCTTATTAGTCATAGCGTTAGAAACGTTCCATACTATAGGAAATTATTTGATTCGTATGGTATCAAACTAGATCATATCAACAAACCTTCTGATATTACCAAACTACCCTATATCACAAGAGAGGATATCAAACATAATCTTTCACAATTAAAAGCAGAGAATTATCCAAAGAATGCGTTTAAAAAAACGATGACCGGTGGAACAACAGGATCACCACTTGAACTCTACATAGAACATGCTCAATGGTTAGGGGTTCATTTCGCATTCAATAAAATATACATGGAACAGGCAGGCTACCACTGGGCAGACAAAGTGGTTTCATTTACCGGCATTTCAGAAAGATACATGTATCATCCATTTCATAGAACCTTTGAAATCAGTTCTTTTTATACAGCAAAAAAGGATTTTGATGAGTGGTATGATAAGATACTGAAGTTCAAACCATCGTTCATCACGTCGTATCCATCTTCATTGATATTATTCACACAATATGTTTGTAACCTACAAAAAAAGGCACCAGTATTAAAAGCGATCTTTCTTCACGGTGAAACCATTTTTGATTGGCAGCGAAAACTTTTACAAAACTACTATGATTGTCCGGTTTTCGATCAATATGGACATCGTGAACGATGTGTTTTTGCAACAACATGTAAACATAGCGACAAGTACCATGTGTTCCCAGAATATGGACTCATGGAAATCATTGATAGAAAAGGAAACATAGTTACTAAAAAAGGAGAACAAGGGGAAATAGTAGCAACAGGTTTTACAAACAAAGTGTTTCCATTGATCCGTTATAAAACAGGAGATATCGCAGTTGTTGATGAAATAGATTGTGAATGTGGACGACAATATCCAGTAATAGAAAGAATAATCGGACGCACGCAGGAGTTTCTCGTAACCCATACTCACGAAAGGGTCCCTGCAACAGGTTTATATCATGTTATCGCTGAACATAGCCATCATATCAAAGAATGTCAACTTTACCAAGAAAAAGAAGGAGACCTCATCATCTATGTGGTAAAAGATGAAGGGTTTTCTGAACATGATGAAAAACACATCCTACATGCTTTCAAAGATCGGTTCAAGGATTCATTCTCAGTTACTCTACGTTTCATCCCATCAATCAAGCGTACAGAACAAGGGAAATACCGCTATGTCATCCAAAAGATTCATAATTCCCAAAGAGAATGACCCCCGATAAAATAGAGAGTGGTCTACCCTTTATCAGTAGAAAAAAGACCTGATTATCTTCCTCGTTTAAAAAAAGAAGCTCCCTTTGAGTCCA
>JARVGL010000107.1 GCA_029762575.1 Thermoplasmatota archaeon
TCCTCTTGTCGTATCTGTCACCACATAGCTTATGTGTTCAGGTGTATGACCCGGGGTTTCAATGACACGTATCTCAATGTGTTCAAGTTGGATCAAGTCATCTTCTCTTACTGCCTTATGATCAAAGGTACAGTTTCCCTGTTTTGGGGCGTAGATGGTTGCACCTGTCCTATGAGATAGTTCCATATGACCTGAGATGAAATCAGCATGGAGATGTGTCTCAAAGATATGGGTGATACGCAGATCCAACTCTCGGGCCTTATCGATATAGATGTCCACATCTCGCTGAGGGTCAATGATTGCACAGGTCTGAGAGCCACCTAAGAGATATGAGCTATGAGCAATCTTTTCAACAAAGAAATGTTTCAGTAACATAGTTATTCACACAACTTCTCTCATTCAATTTGTATTATTCGTAATGGTCGTAACCATATGAATTTTTGTATTGTTTTTATCATTTGTTTTCATTAGCTACGCAAAGCATAACCGTCCTTCGAGCTTACGATCTTTATAACAATGAAATGGATATCAAAGATTATCTGTTTTGTTTAAGTTATTCTTAAGGTCTTTATCGTTAGAATGTGTATTGTTACGCATAATCCAATAACGAAAAGGATCAACTTGATATAGTTGTTTGAAATGATCATAACGATAGAAACAGCCATCGTTGACCATAATAACAGAATTGTTGCTATCTTCACCTTAAGGGGTATTCCTCTTCCTTCTTGATAGTTTCTAATGTATGAGCCTAGCCATCTATTCTTCATAAGCCACTGATAGAATCTCTTTGATCCTTTTGCATAACATCCCGCGGCGAGTAATAGGAACGGAGTGGTGGGTAGGATTGGGATAAAGATACCGATGATCCCTAAGACTAAAGAGATCGTGCCTAAAGAAACGAGTATCCCTTTTCGTAGTCTCTTTCTCATAGGTTTCTTATGGTATCATCGCTTGATGTTGCTTTCACTCGTTCCTCATTAGACATCTTTGAGAGTTTTTCAACTTTCTTAGGATCTACCCCTATTCCTTCTGCAACCCGGCGACCATAGTCTGGGTCGACCTTATAGAAAAGTGCGGCCTGACGCAGCTTAATACGTTTTTGAGCATTAGAGAGATGATCAACGATATTACCGATAAGATGATCGCGATCCATATCTTTCATTACATCACGATACAAGGCACGAGGTTGAATGAAATCATCATTTGGGTGGGTGAACGGATACCTATCTACTTTTCCCAGTATCTTGAACGGAGGTTGTTTTGCTGTTTCATCAGGTTCTGGACCATTGAAACTATTTGGCCAGTAATTTGGTTTACCACCAAAGTTCTTATCTGTTCTCATAAGACCATCACGTTGATAACTATTCTCCTGTGCATTCTTAGAGGTGTTGACCGGGATGAGATGATAGTTTGGACCCAATCGATGAATATGAGTATCATGATAGGAGAAAAGACGGGCTTGGAGCATCTTATCTGGTGACGGGGCGATACCTGGGACAAGATTACCTGGTGAGAAGGCAGCTTGTTCCACCTCTGCAAAATAATTATCAGGGTTACGGTTCAATACAAGTCTACCAACCTCCCGAGGTGGGAAATCAGCATGAGGCCAGACCTTGGTGATATCAAAGATATCGAACCGATAGTCCTCTGCCTCCTCAGGGGTCATGATCTGAACTTGAAGGGTCCATGATGGATATTCTCCTTTTTCAATGGCATCATAGAGGTCTCTAGTTGCATGATCGGGGTCTTTACCCTTGAAAATCTCGGCATCTTGTCGTGTCAAATTCTTTATTTTCTGATCTGTCTTGAAATGGTATTGAACCCAGAAATATTCTTCTTTATCGTTGTACCACATGAAGGTATGACTACTATATCCGTTCATATGTCGATAGGTGGCAGGGATACCACGATCTGAGAAGAGTATGGTCACTTGATGGATCGATTCAGGGGTCAAAGAGAGGAAATCCCAAAACATATCTGGATCTTTACAATTAGTTGATGGGTTCCGTTTTTGTGTATGTATGAAATCTGAGAATTTCAATGGGTCACGGATGAAGAAAACTGGTGTATTGTTCCCTACAAAATCATAGTTTCCTTCTTCTGTATAGAATTTCACTGCAAATCCCCGAGGATCCCGCTCCGCATCGGCTGATCCTTTTTCTCCACCAACTGTTGAAAAACGGGCGAACACCTCGGTTTTTTTTCCAACTTTTGAGAGAAAATCAGCTTTTGTATATTTTGAGACATCGGAAGTCACCTCAAAGTATCCTCCTGCACCAGCTCCCTTAGCATGTACCACTCGTTCAGGGATTCTTTCTCGGTCGAAGTGTCCTAATTTTTCAAGGAGGTGGACATCCTGCATTAGAACAGGTCCTCTATTCCCCGCTGTTAGACTATTCTGATCGTCACCTACAGGTATGCCAAAAGCAGTTGTTAATCTCTTTTTATGATTTTTATTTTTCATGATAATTCCTCGCCCATACTAGAATAAACTTATTGTGTTCATATTTTTAACTTTTTGCTATTGGAATCATCATACCCTTTTTTGATGGGGGGATCAATGGATGCTTAAAAAATAGCTTACTTTCGAAGATCAGGTGAATCGATAAAAGTAATGTTTTATTTCTTTGTTTTTATTCATGATGAAATGTGATGAAAAAGGATGTTTTATGTTTGATTTCTTTAAAAATAATTAGAAAAATTGAAAAAGTCTTATGGTGTAACCAGATAAATGGGTAAACGATTCATAGCATATGCACGATTACTACGCTTATCAGGTCTTATCGGTTTCTCAATGGCGCCAGTATTTGGAGCATTAAGCCAAGTTGGAATTTCGATATCACTTCTCCCTTTGTTTTTATTATTATCGCTAGGTGTGTTAAAAACGATCCATGGATGTGTCATGAACGATATCTTTGATATTGACGTGGATAGGCTCTCCACTGATCCCAGTAGAAGACCTTTGGTAACCGGAGAGATATCTCTTAAAACAGCGTATGTTCTCTCCATATCTACAGTACTATTAACATATATGATATTGTTTGGTTATTTTTTCAGCGCTCAACCATCTTTTTTTTATGCGTTCCTCTGTGTTAGTATTGCAGCGATCATAGGTAATATCTATAACAAATATGGGAAGAAGTTTGTTGGTTCTGATCTTCTCGTTGGATTTTCTGAAGCGTTGTTCGTTCTTGTTGGTGCTTATGTGGTTACGCCCTCAGGTGATCTTAGCTTGTTGACCTGGGTGGTCTTTCTATTGATCTTCACTCAATATCTATTTATGAACATGATCATCGGAGGTTTAAAGGATGCAGATCATGATCATCTCTATAAAACAAGAAACGTAGCTATAACAACAGGGGTTGAGGTCTCAAAGGAAAAAACGTTACATCTTCCAAAAACCTTTATTACCATTGGTTTATCGATACGTTTCTTTTCATCTGTTTTAGCGTTCATCCCTTTTATCTATTACTATAAGACCGTTCAACTCTGGGAATTACTTTTCATGATATTACTTGTTGGGATAGTTCTTCTGTTGACCTTTCGCTTGTTCATGCTTAGGTCCCTTGCAGAGAGAAAGAAGGTCCTTGGGTTGTTTGCAGTTCAAGGTGTACTCCGTTATAGTTTTGTTCCCTTTCTACTTATACCTCTCATCGGTTTGTTCTCTTCATTGACCCTAGTCATACTGCCTTTGATATGGTTTTTTATCATCATGGTGTTCTCAGGACAGGATATCGCTCCTAACCTCTAAGGTGAAAAAAGATGAATGATGTCGAAAAAAATATGGCAGAAAGAATAACACCAAAGGATGATGCGTTCCATGGTTCCCCGAAACGACTTGCTGCTGAATGGTGGTATTTTGATGCATCGTTCAATGATGATATCAGTATTCACATTGGTCTTAAAACATTTACAAGAAAAAACAAGGGTTT
>JARVGL010000108.1 GCA_029762575.1 Thermoplasmatota archaeon
GATAGTATGTATCATCTTGGTTTTATTAGGAAGCAGTTTCAGTGCAACAGCATTTATCAATCAACATAATACTTCTACGCTTATACAACAAACTAGAACACTCTCTTTTTCCCCTCTTGTTATTACGACTGAAGCATCCTTTGTGAGAATAACACTTGATGAAGCTACGTCTTCTCTAAAGAATCCTGGAGAACCAATACTTCCAAAGATAACGTATACGTTCTCTTTACCACTTGGTTCGATTATTGCTGGTGTCAATATTAAGACATCTACACCACAAGAGCAAACTCTTATGTCGTTAGTTGCTCCAGCCTTTGAACCACTTATAGATGGAGAATCAATAGATGGATCAAGACCTTTCTCCCATGTTGTCTATGAATCCAATGAATTATATCCTTCGTATACATATGAAACACAGAAAAGTGTAGGATTGAAAGATGGACAACATATGTTGTTCTACTCTATTCACTATTATCCTGTTCAGTATAATCCTGTTGAAAATAAGATATATTATTCTCATGAATTATCCTTAACCATTGACTATAGTTTACCTTCTACCTCCATACAAACAAAGGCAGTAGATCAATATGATCTTTTTATCATCTATCCTGAGGTTTTTGCTGAAGGCATACAACCTCTCATCGATCATAAGAATAATATTGGTATGAGATCATATGGTAAAACTCTTGAAGAGATCTACCTAGAATACCCGTCTGGTAGGGATAAACAGGAAAAGATCAAATTATCTATAAAAGATGCAATTGAAACAGGAGGTATCACCTATGTATTACTAGTTGGGGGGCTGAAAGGCCAATCAAGGGACTGGTATCTACCTGTTAGATATGCTCATTCGCTAGATGAAACCTATGTAAGCGATCTTTATTATGCTGATATTTACAAAGATGTTGATGGAGAAATCATGTTTGAGGATTGGGATTCCAATGGGAATGGAAAATTCGCTGAATTCGGTATGATCACAAAGGATATCATTGATGGTGCACCAGATGTCTATGTAGGTAGACTTGCCTGCCGATCAAAAAATGATGTTTCAACCATTGTGAACAAGATCATTACTTACGAGAAAACAAAAGCTGATGAATCCTGGTTCAAACATATGCTGCTCATTGGAGGAGATACGTATCCATATGATGGTATATATACAGGGAATGAGGCTGAGATCTATACAAATGTTTCAGCTAGTTACATGGAAGGGTTTACCTTCACTCGGTTATGGGCATCAACAGGAACACTTACTGGTCAAGAGGTAGTTGAAGATGCTATCAATCAGGGTGCTGGATTCATCCATATGGCGGGTCATGCGAACCCATCTATCCTAGTTACTCATCCTCCATTTCAAAAAAATGAATCGATCGTCATCTTACAAATGTATAATCTTCTTAATCCATCCCATATCCATCCAAAATTAACAAATAAAGAAAAACTACCTGTTATCGTTGTCGGAGGATGCCATAACAGTCAGTTCAATGTCTCCTTATCGACAATATTCCAAGGCATCAAAGAATATGGTATTAATGGTTATTTCTTCCAACAACCATACAAATTCTATCATATGGAATGGGTACCGAAATGTTGGAGCTGGTGGCTTACCATCAATCCTAACGGTGGAGCTATCGCAACCATAGGAAACACTGGTTTAGGTATGGGGCTTCCAGGTGAAGATTATGTAACTGGGCTTAACGGATGGCTTCTACCTCGATTTTTCTACCGCTATGGCCAAGAAGAAGAACATTTCGTAGGTATGGCATTTAGTTCAGCGATAACTGATTATGTCCATGAATTCGATATAAATAAGAACAGTAAAGATCGACAGATGGTACAGCAATGGGCATTACTCGGTGATCCTAGCCTTTTACCTGGTGGTTATTCCTAACCACTCTCCTTCTTTTTTTAAGAACCTGAAATAACTATATTCTACTACTAACCAGAAGGGATATATGGCTTGTCTTCAAACATACTTTGAGGAATACGTATAGCGCGCGGAAGGTATACGTAGACCAGATGCAATCCGTAGTGATCATACACTTTTGTTTCTATTTCTAAAACAAATTCTACAAAATTACTGAGAACCTGAAGAGCTTTAACAATTGGTACCTATTAACGGTGGTATCACTAGATTCTAATTATATGAATTAAATAAGATTCTTTTCCCTTTTCAATGTTTTCTAGGGCAAACATTTATATTTTTTTACATCTTTCTATTATATTAATAGGGGATCAAATATGAAAAAAATCATTGGAATAATACTAGTTCTGGTCATCTGTGTGCAAGCGGTAAGCGTTCTTGCTTTGCAGAGAACCTTGACTAATGAGTATATTGAGGAAGATATTGTACTAGGAACACCAACTATTATACAGAGGTCTAAGGATTATTTTTTTGTTGACCATGAGTTTGCAACATCCTACATCATGGAACCAGGGGAACCATTATTACCAAAGATAACTAAGGTGTTTCAAATACCGTTGAATGCTCAACTTTCCTCCGTAGATGTTGTTTTTTCTAATGTACAATCTCTATATCTCTCAGGAATCGTTCAACCTTCACCGAGAGCGCTTGTCGATGGATCTAATGAAGATCCTTGTCTAGATCCAGTTCCTGAGATATATGATTCTTCTCTAGCATATCCCGGGGTGCAGTATACTATTCGAGACATTGCTGGATTAGATACGACACGTCACGTTCGATATATTTCAGTGTCCTGTTACCCTGTACAGTATTATCCAGCTGATAATATGCTATCATATGCAGAGGAATTAACTCTGACTTTATCATATAGCTTATCATCTGAACCGTTGCAGTTCCCTGATGAATATGATCTTCTTATCATTTCTCCAGAAGAATTTGTATCATCCCTCCAAACTTTTGTCGATCATAAGAATGGTCATGGGGTTCGAACATATGTTAAAACCCTTGAAGAGATCTATGCAACGTTTTCCACTGGTCGGGATGAACAAGAACAGATCAAATTGGGGATAAAGGATGCAATCGAAACAAAAGGCATTACGTATGTTCTTCTTATTGGTGGCCTTAAAGGGCAAACCCATCAGTGGTATCTACCTGTTCGTTATGGTCAATCACCAAGTGAGGCTGGCTATATCAGTGACCTGTATTATGCAGATGTCTATAAGATAGTTGATGATGAACTGGTCTTTGAGGATTGGGATTCCAATGGCAATGGTAAATTTGCTGAGTATGGGATGTTTGCAAAGGATATCATTGATGGTGCACCAGATGTCTATATAGGAAGACTTGCTGTTCGCTCGGTCAATGAACTCGATATTGTGATTGATAAGATCATCACATATGAGAAAGAAAAAGCTGATGACTCTTGGTTTAAGAAGATGCTTCTAATTGGTGGGGATACCTATCCAGAGTCACCTGGAGGTATATGTGAGGCAGAGATATATACGAATGTTTCTGCAAGTCATATGACGGGTTTTACTTTTGAACGGATATGGGCTTCACTTGGTACATTATCTGGGCAATCTGATGTAGAAGTTGCGATGAACAAGGGAGCTGGATTCATTCATATGGCGGGTCATGCAAACCCAGCGAGTCTTGTAACGTATCCACCTGGTGATAGATATAAGGAGAATAAGATCATCATTATGGCGATGTATAATCTCTATGCGTTCCCAAATATCAATCCAAAGTTGAACAA
>JARVGL010000109.1 GCA_029762575.1 Thermoplasmatota archaeon
CTGCTACGAGTAACACGACGATTAACAATAAAAGTTTTGAGACCCTAGAGACAAATTCAATGAGCAATTGTGTCATATGTGCTTTTTTCATCGCTCGTCGGATGTATCGAGTAGCTAGTATAGTGATGAAATATCCAATGATAAAGATGAGTATTGCAGCTAGCATGTTTCCTATTGTTATCTCAATTAAGGGTATCCTCATCGAGAGAAATGATATGATTTCTTCTATTTCCATAATTATCTCCTGTTCAGAATGTGAAAGGAGGTCTTCTTTGAAATAGTTTATTATTTATCTCTCTGAGATGTTGCTTTGATAACTTCATCGTGTTGTAAAATATAAAAAAAGATTGAACAGGATAAAAACTATCCTGTTCACTTAAGTAATGAAATGGGTCTATGGTTTAGTGTGACAGTTTCTTTTTCCAAAACCAGTTCCGTCTCGTGGTCCAAGTCCTTGTCTTTCACCACGTCTATATTGATGTCCTGTCCCATCGAGAGGTCGAAGATCGTTAAAGCCGTCTCCATCTTCATCAACCCAGTTATCACAGACTCCATCTCCGTCTTCATCGACGAAATCTTCACCAAAGTATTGTCTTTCAAGGCTATTACGTCCGTATCCTGCGGTCACAAGACCCACCGATGCGATCAAAAGGATCATTCCAATAATCGCTATTTTATATGTTTTCATGGTTTTTTTCACCTTTTTTCATTTTTTTTAGACACCTTTTTGACAAGGTCGTTTGATCACCGATCAAGATACCCTGTCGCGGTGTTTCATATATGTTTGTTTGTTTGAAACCTTATTTAAAATCCTGCTGAAACCAAAGGTTATATCGTTTCAGATCTTGAAACAAAACCATAATAATGATGAAGTAATACCCAAAAAGTGTCCCTTTACCATAGATATAGATATGCTGGTGTATGACAATGAACAGAGCTATTCAGAAGTTTATCATCTTTTCTTTCATCATCTTTTTTCTCATTCCTAGTATTCTTGTAACTGGTCAAGACAATGAAACGTTGGATGAGATAAATGATGGATATAAGAATAATCAATCTAAGCTAGGGCAACAAGGTAATAGTGGGTCAAGAAACGGTAATCAACCAGTCATCCAAGGTATGACTGTCTGGTTGATCGTTATTTCCGTCGTCATCATAGTCGTCATTGTATCGTATATGCTTATCTCTAGAAATATGAAGCAGCATATGAAAAAGAATATGGATCTTATAGAAACTATGGTTAAGCATCAGTCTCTTGAACAGAATAATCCTCATACTCAACCTATCAAGGCATCTAGCGGTCTTGATGGAGTAGAAGTACAATCCACGTTACTAAAATTCTTAAATTATCATGAGAACCAGGTCATGAAGAAATTAATAGAACATGATGGGATAGTCCTGCAATCAGAGATCAGTCGTATCCCTTCGATGGGTAAGGTAAAAGCCCATCGTGTTCTCCAGGACCTTGAACAAAAAGGTATCATCAAAAAGGAACCATATGGAAAAACAAATAGGATAATCTTAGATGAGACCATTAAAAAGATCTTCGTATCATCATGTTAACCTATAGATATGTTTAGTTCTTTTTACACCTAATCATACAAAAAAATGTATCAAAGAATTGCATTTGATGGTCCACCGGACTATCATAATAATGATGAACAGAAACGTGTTCATCGTCTAATCCGGCACCAACAAACTTATATAAAATAATATGTATAATTAGTATGGGTAACCAACAAGGGGACTGCGATGATAGAGATAAAGAAAAATAATCAAAAACTTATTCTTATAGCCATACTTTCAATAATCGTTATCCTTGCTCTTGTATTCATCACTATGTCATTTCTTGGAGATGAAGAACCGATCCCTGAAATCAAGGTAAGTGAAAAGATCCCTACGACACCACTTCTAACAAAAACCTATGAAGAACTAAAACAAGAAGGATGGCTCGATCACATAAATCTTACAGATGATAAGATAAGTCCTCTTGTGAGCCAAGGTCTTATTTTTCAGATCAATCGTATCCGTCATCGAGGTCTTCTCGATGAGATACTTAAAATGGGTTCGAGCTGGCGTCAGACCCCTGAATTTTATTTTATCGCAACCATCGATGGAAACGAATATATCAGTAAAGACCTCTACGGTCCTCCTGTTGCTTCAAGCGAAAACCTCTATAATACGTGGGATACGTTGATGCAAGAGGTACGCATCCAAAAAGATATCCCACAGGAACAAGAGACCTCATCTATATCGATGCAGATCGTTGAACGAGTAAAAACAGGACTCTTAGGTCTACGATCAAATGACGTGGTACAGGAAGAGTTCCGCCTTACGTTTTGTTATCGAACTGGTCGATGGACCGGTGATAACTATTTCGGTCATCCTGATGGATATGGACGATATCGTGGTGAAACCTTTGAGGTTCAATTCAAAGTATATCAAACTGATTTCGATCAGGATGGTATCCCCTACTGGACAGAGGTCAATATCCTTGGTACTGATCCACAGGTCGATGATTCACTCCTTGATCCAGATAATGATGGTGTTCCCACTGCATGGGAATGGCAATGGGGCTATGATCCCTTTGCATGGGATGACCATAAGACGTTAGACCCTGATATCGATGGACTTACAAATATTCAAGAATATCAAATGGCCAAATACTATGCTGATCCTTTTTCCCAAGATATCTATCTAGAGGTGGATAATATGGAGGGAAAGAATCGGTTGTTCTGGGATAATATCTTTTTTGAGGAAAGCGCTCAGATCGTCATTGAACGATTCGCTCAAAATGGTATCAATTTCTATATTGATACTGGTTGGCCTGGGACGCCTGTTAATGCTGGTGGTGAACTGTTACCGTTTGTGGAGACCGTTGATCAAGACACGGGGCTTATGTTACGATTCTATAATCATCATTTCCCTGATGAACGAAAAGGGATCTTTCGCTATATGATCGTAGGACATCATGCAGGTTTTGCCATCCCTTCGACCTATGGTCAATATGATACCATCGTCATCGACAGTAGTCCCTATAAAGTCTATCTGAAAAGAGCAGCGTTCACCCCGCGGACCCAACGGATCGTCCTTGCTTCAGCTGCGTTACATGAGATAGGGCACACCTTAGGTATCACTCCTTGGACTATTGAAGGTTGTGACAACTTTACGTTCGCTGGTGGTCGTCAAGCCAAACAAGAATATAGTGATACATGGGGCAACTATCGAAGTGTGATGAATTATTTCCATATCTGGGATAAGACACTTGTTGATTATTCTGATGGAAGCAATGGCGCACCCTATGATCAAAATGATTGGGAGTTTTTCTATCTACCATTCTTTAAGATCGAATCCAATGTCGTTGAGGACCCATTCTTTGAACTCCCGGGTATTGATCGGATGGTGGATCTTGATGTGAAACCAGCATCGGATAACAAGAGCGGATGGATCTATCAAGAGAATCTAAGTAATATGTTGCTCTCAACATGGAAATCCCTTGTCCATACAGAAAACGT
>JARVGL010000010.1 GCA_029762575.1 Thermoplasmatota archaeon
GAACTCTTCAATGACCTCTTCAGGTAGTTTTCCCAGGAGTTCATCTGTTATGCTAAGAAGTTTTCGAACGTCCTCATCAATACTAATTTCTTGAGGGTTATAGTTGGATTCATCGTTTGTAGATACCGTTGTTTCCTCCTCCTGTTTCTTGTGTTCTACTGCTCCTTTTTCTTTTGTTTTAAGGACTTTGTTTTTAGATAATCCCCAGGTTATTCTTCGTTTCCTTGTTTGTTCCTTATTTTTAATGGCATCATCAGTATCATATGTGAACCATCTTGTCTTGATTTTAGATGGGGACTTGTTTTGATTTGTCTGCTCCGTCTCAATCGAATCAGAAGGAGTCTGTTTATCTAACGTGTTTTCAATTGTTTCTTGGGGAAATATTTCATGATTTTGACTTGTGGAGGAATCATCAGAGGTGATCACCGGTATCATCTTTTTCACTTCGTGATCTTCCCTCTTTGGTAAACGATCTTTGTTGATGCGGATCTTTATTTTTGGAATTGAAAAGCCTTTTTTTACATTCTGTTGATCTAAACCATTAGAAGGTTGATAGTCTTCAGATTTATATTCATCTTTTACGTTGAGATCGGGATATTTTTCCCATGTTTCTTCTTTTGAAACGATATCATTCTCTTTAAAAGCTTGTTGTGTTTCCTCAAACGGCTTAATGAACTCCCGTTCGTCTTTTTTTTCATGCTCTCTCTTAAAAGAATCATTGATTCCTTCATCGCAGCTCTCTTTATTTAACAATGAGTCGATTTGTTTTTCAGTATGTTGAATTTCTTCTTTTGAATATCTAATCGAATGATCAGTATGTATGGTATCTAAAACATTTTGAGTATCTTTTGGTTCCTCTTTTTTTTTCTTATTACCGATAGATAACTCCATATCTCATCTTCTCCTCATCTTACAAAGTAACCCATTTAGAAGAGTTCTCTCTGCATCCCAATCACACATTGAAGGTATTATATGTAAGACCATGATTTTAATAAACGTTTCTATTTATTTCTTGTCTAGGGGGCCAATACTACCATCATATTAATATGCATAGTTTTGTTAATGGAATTCGATCGGATGAGCGACTATCTTTCTTTCTTAGATCTGGGTAGGTTCATTGTAGGAGTAATTATCCTTAGCTATGCATCCTATACCGATATCAAAACGCGAAGGGCACCAAATATCCTCTGGATCATCATGGGGACAATTGGATGTGTTTTCCTTGTTATCCAGTATCTGCTCACAGGTTTTTCAAACCAACTGATGTATCTTGTTTTTATACCGATTATGATCTTTTTAATGTATGTTCTTTTTCAACTTGGTTTGATTTTTGGTGGAGCGGATGCCAAAGCGCTCATGGCATTAGCAATCCTTGTACCCATTCTACCTACTATATTTGGTTTTCCTCTCGCCTTCTCATTTATGCCTTATTCCTGGGTGATTTTTTCAAATTCCGTTGTCCTCTTTCTTGTACTCCCTGTTTCCTTGTTTATATATAACATGATAAAAGGCAATAGGATTTTTCCCCAATGCTTTTTAGGGTATCCATTAAATCTTGAAGAGGCAAAACATCGATTTGTCTGGCCACTTGAAAGAATAATAGCTGGGAAAAGAAAAATTTCTTATAAACCCTCAAGTGTCGATGAATTAGAGATATATGGATCGTTTGAAAAAGCAGGTATCAAAGAGATATGGGTTACACCTAAGGTTCCCTTTATGATACCGTTACTTGCAGGTTTCATCACGGCATTCATCGTTGGTGATATCCTTACGATCATCATAGGTATCTTTTTGTAAGCAGATGATTTTATAGGAAAAAAACAAAAATAGTAGTTATTAATTACGCATCGCCGCACCATGACAAAAAAAGATTATTACGAGACCCTCGGGATTGATAGAAATGCAGATAAACAGCAGATTAAAAAAGCTTATCGAAAGCTTGCATTGAAATATCATCCAGATAAGAATCAAGACAAGGGTGCTGAGTCAAAGTTCAAGGAGATCTCAGAAGCATATGCTGTTCTCTCTGATGATCAGAAACGACAGATGTATGATCAATATGGTCATGCTGGTATCGATCAGCAGTTCAGCCAAGAAGATATCTTTCGTGGTGCGAATTTTGGGGATATATTCAGAGGTATGGGGTTTGATTTCGAGGATATTTTCAGTTCATTTTTTGGTGGACGGGGTTTCTCACAGAGGGACCGTCGATTTAGAGGATCAGATCTTCGATATGATATTGAGATAACGCTTGAAGAAGCATACAATGGATTGAAAAAGGAGATTCAATTCCCAAGATCTGAAATCTGTGATACCTGCCATGGAACAGGTGCAAAACCAGGGACACAACCAAAGACCTGTCCCACCTGTCAGGGGACAGGCCAGATGAAACAATCGAGAAGAACCGCTTTTGGTATCTTCACCCAGGTCGGAGTCTGTACGAAATGTAACGGTGCTGGACGAGTCATTGAAAAAGTCTGTCCAAGATGTGAAGGATTAGGGAGAATACGAGCGATAAAGACCATTGACATCTCTATTCCTAAAGGTATCGATGATGGTACGCAACTTCGATTACATGGAGAAGGTGAATCAGGACAGGGTGGCAACGGAGACCTCTATGTCGTAGTTCACCTGAGGAAACATCCCGTGTTTCGTCGTCGTGGTGATGATCTGTTCATGGTTAAAGAGATATCCTTTCCTGAAGCTACACTGGGATCAAAAGTAGACATCAAAACGATAAATGGTGAGACCGGTACATTAAAGATCCCTGAAGGGGCCCAGTATGGCGATATCTTTAAATTAAAACGAAAAGGAATGCCTTCTATCCGTGGTTCATCATATGGCGATCTTTATATCGAGATCCATATCAAAACACCGGTAAGATTGTCCAAAACCGCAAAAAAGCTTTTAGAGAAGTTCAAAGAAGAGATATGATACATCGGTTAGGTATCGTTTTCCGTTAACCCTGCGGATAAATATTTATATTTACCATATTATAATCTTTCATAGGGTGTATATAAAAATGAATGGACGACATACTATTGTACCCTGTATCATACTGATTTCTTTTCTCATACCTTGTTTTCATGGAATCTGTTTGGAATCAGGGATTACAAGCGATAATCCTATGGATGCTATTGTTCTACATTATGATTTCTCTCTGCCGCATATTGAACCGATTCTTATCGATGATATCCTTTTCCATAAGATAACCATTGATGATCTTCCCATCACTCAACGAACCGCTCAGCCTTGTCTCCCCGTGAAACCGTTACGTATCCTCCTACCCAATGGTTTCACTGTTAAAGATATCCATGTTGAGGTCGATCAACACCCGGTCACCTTTCCCTCTATTCATCCTATGAGGGGAGCTCCTGTGATCTCGTTACAACACATATCAAATGATGTTAGTATCCCGTCATGGTCTCAGGGTGTGTTTGATAAGCCTTATACCATTATCGGCCTTTATACGATGAGAGGATATGTTATCCTATATCTCAACCTTCATCCCGTCATCTATGATGAACACTCACATCAGTTGATCCATTATCCCAGTATTAGTGTCAGAGTTGATACGACACAAACCTTAGTTTCAAGAACTGTTCGAGATGTTCAGAATGATAGAACCCTTGTGACATCAATCGTTGAAAATCCTGAGATGATCCAAACATACGCCTCATCGATAGATCAGTCATTGACGAATCATGGTGCTAGATATCTTATCGTCACAAATCAACGATTAGCACAATCTGGATTGCAGATGAATTTCAATCAACTTATACAATCAAAAATAGATAAAGGGATCACAGCACGTATCATCACTGTTGAAGAGATACTCTCCGATGATTCTTTTTCTGTCAATGGAACATGGGGTGATAATAATCCATCAAACCCTTTTTATACAACACCGCTTACCTCGAATTACTCTCGATTTGATGATACACAAGCAAGAATACGTAACTATATTCGATATGCATATCTTTCTCTAGGAACAGAATACGTGCTTCTAGGCGGAGATGCGGATATCAATGATGAAGCCCACAATATCATTCCCGCGAGAGGATTGTTTGCAAATGAAAGCGGTCTTCCTTTGTTCTCAACAGGGGTGTCACCTGATGAAGAGGAAGATGATATACCTTCAGATGTCTATTATGCATGTCTTGATGGGAATTTCAACCATGATATGGATGAACATTTTGGTGAATCAAAGGATAGAAATGAAGTGGCGTTCATCGATGAAGCTGATCTCCTCTCTGAGGTATCTGTAGGTAGGGCTTGTGTGGATTCAGATATGGAGGTTTCAAATTTTGTGCGAAAGACTCTCCCCTATGAACAAAACAGTGATTCACCTTATTTAAGAAAGATCTTATTTGTTGGAGAATACCTTGGTTTTCCTGGTATCTCGGCATATGGAGGGAATTATAAGGATCTAGTAAAACCATTTATCCCTTCATCATATAACATTGAAACACTCTATGATAGGGATCTACTATATTCTTGGAATAAATATGATATCATCGAGATCATCAATAATGGGACACCCCATATCATCAATCATGATGGTCATTCCTATTATGGGTATAATCTCAAGATGAATAATGCAGATGTGGATTCCTTGACAAACACCGATTGTTTCTTTCTTTATTCACATGGTTGTATGGCCGGTGGTTTCGATAACCCTCATGGCTATGATTGCATTGCTGAAAGACTGACTGTTGAGACGCCATATGGTGCATTTGCAGCGGTCATGAACGCACGATATGGTCTAGGTAGTGAGAACAGTCTTGATTCTCCATCCCTCGCATTGGATATCTCGTTCTTTAAAGCCTTGTTCACTGAGAACATCCGTAAGATCGGACCAGCTAATCATTTCTCCAAAGAGGATCATATCTGGCAGATAGATGAGAATGGAATCCGCTGGGTTTTTTATGAGACAAATCTATTTGGTGATCCTGAGCTTTCGATCCATGATTCTTCTGTGACCCCTATAGAAATCTTTGTGGAGATACAAACACCTGAACCTGGAGGACATATCTATATGAAAGATAAAAAGATCTGTTCTCTCTCGTTTCTTAAACACCCATTGCTTTTAGGAACTTGTACCATTACTATAGATGCCTATTCGATTCCAGAGGGATATGTACAATCCGTTGAGTTCCTTGTGGATGATAATTCTGTTCATAAAGATACCAACGAACCCTATGAATGGTATATCGATACTTCCTTGAAAGGATCTTATACTCTTACAGTGATTGCACACGGACGGTATGGGGAACATGCATCTTCGTCGATCCAATTCTTAGCATGGATACGATAAACAATAGAGATTTACATCTTTGTATTATGTGGTATGTTTGATGTCTCTTTCTTTCATCATCTCATCAGACTATCCATCATTATATCTACCTTTCTGAATAATCCTAACAAAGAGGTTTTTCTCTCTGAGTGGTACATTTAAGTATGTGAAAACTATTCCCTACTCTCGTATTGAATTATCTCATTGTATCTGAGAGCGGGGTGGGGTAGCCAGGAGATCCCGACGGGCCCATAACCCGTAGACCAGTGGTTCGAATCCACTCCCCGCTACTCATTTTTTTAATAAACATGTACTTATGCTTCATATATGATTTCGGATATCGTGATGGAAAAAAACAAGAGATACTGGGAGATAGATGCGGTCAGGGGGATCGCGGTTATATTGATGATACTGTATCATATCTGTTTCGATCTGGATTTCTTAGGTATCATTACGATCCCAATGAATTCACTTTTCTTCCTGTTGTTTCTATATCCTATTGGAACGCTTTTTTTACTTCTAGTTGGTATCTCACTGACCTTACGATATGCACAGATGCCGGAGTATGTATCGTTTCAAAAAAGGTTTTTCTTATTCTTCAAACAGGGGATGGTTATCTTTTCTTTTGGCTTGCTTATCACTGTTGTTACTTTTCTTTATCCAAGACAAGGGTTTATCATGTTTGGTGTACTGCATTGTATCGGTATATCTATTATCATTGGTTATTTTTTTATTTCAAAGAGATTTCTTTCTCTTATCTTTGGAGTCCTTTGCATTGTCTTTGGTCTTATGTTACCATATATTCAAATTGAATCGTATTGGTTTCTCTGGCTAGGGTTTCGACCAATAGGGTTTTACACTCTTGATTATTTTCCACTCCTCCCTTGGTTTGGTGTCGTTCTTATCGGTATCTTCCTTGGAAACATCTTTTACCCAAATGGAGATAGACGATTCAAATCATTTTTATCGTATAAACCAATATTTCTAAATGCTTTTGTATTTCTCGGTAGGCATTCATTATCTATTTATCTACTCCATCAACCCATCATTATTGGAATATTAACCGTATTCTTCGTTTTACTGTAAAATGATCAATACTTCAAATCTAATGATGGAACAACAACCCCTGATCCTTTCTGTATCTCACCGACAACTTGTACCCTTGCCTTTGAATATTGTTTTAGAATCCGTATGGTTTCATCGACATCATGTTTGTTCACGATAACTGAAAAACCCATACCCATGTTAAACGTCTTATACATCTCAAAACTATCAATCGTTCCCTCTGATTGAAGAAAAGTGAACACTGGTTGAGGGGTTAATGGATTCAAGATAGCATATTTAACCGTTGATTTCAACCGTGATAGATTCTTTAACCCACTCCCCGTTATATGAGCTAGACCATGAACTGGTATATGCTGTAGTAATGTAATGATCTCTTTAACGTATATCTTAGTTGGTGTCAATAATACTTCTCCAATGGTCCTGTTAGGGTATCCTTTTTCTGGGAATTGATCTTGATATGAGTATGATGATTGGTCCATGATCTTTCTTACGAGTGAAAATCCATTTGAATGAACACCACTACTTTCAAGACCAATGATGATATCTCCTGGTTCAATTGATTCTCCTAATACTATCTGATCTTTTTTTGCATATGCTAGACAGGTCCCTGCAAGATCAAACCCGTTGATAAGTTCAGGAAGCGATGCTGTTTCTCCACCAATGATAGAGATATTAGAAAGAGCTGCTCCTTTTTCTAGACCTTTGCCAATTTCCTTTGTTATATCTGGATTTGGATCATCAATTGCAAGATAATCCACAAATGCCAATGGTTCAGCCCCAACACAGATTGCATCATTGACGTTCATAGCGATACAATCAATACCAATCGTATCCCAAGTATTGAGGATATTTGCAAGAAGAACCTTGCTGCCGACACCATCAGTACAAAGCACTAGGACATATTCATTGAATTCGATCATTCCAGCATAATGGCCGCCAAGTGGTCTTCCAATCCCCTTCCTTTTTGTCTTAATCATACACAATAACTCTTTAATCGCTCTTTCCTCCTTATCAATGTCCACACCTGTTTCAGCATATGTCATTTTTTTCAAAAAGGTCACCTGCTCTCTTTTTTATGCAGGTTGATATATTAGAGATGATGTGATAAAGTTTACTCTTGCCTGTCTTTGATGCAAAAAATCTATCTACATATTTTATAAAGTTTTATAATGTATCTATGTATTGAAACTGTTGAATGGTGCATTAGAAGGACATGTTGATAGTGGTGGATCCATGGCACAGACTCTAAAAGATATCGGAGAGCGGGGTTTGATAGAACTAGCCTGCTCAATCATTTCAAAGGATGAATCGTTTCAAGCCATCGGTGATGATTGTGCGTTTATATCATTAGGTGAATCCTATCTCTTGGTCTCAACAGATATGATATCTCAACAGACACATCTCTCATCTGGTATGAGGCCGTGGGATATCGGCTGGTTTGTCACAGCGATAAATCTAAGTGATCTAGCAGCAAAAGGAGGTATTCCGTTAGGTATACTTCTTGCATATGGTCTACCAAAAGATATGTTAGTATCTGATTTTAAGGAGATCGTAAAAGGGGCTGATACCTGTGCAACCACTTATAAGACCTCGATAATTGGTGGTGATACAAAACAGCATCCTGAACTAGTGATTACTGGTACTAGCATCGGTATCGTCTATAAAAAGGAATGTATGAGCCGGCGAGGAGCTAAAGAAGGAGATATCATCGCGGTTACCGGCGCCCTTGGAAAAGCTGCTGGTGGTTTTCTTTCCCATAAGAACGGAAAAAAATATGAAAGCCTTTCCGGCCTTATTCATCCCAATCCACGACTTTCAGAGGGCAGGAATCTAGCAGCAACAAAAAAAGTACATTGCTGTATGGATATCTCCGATGGGCTATCATCTTCCCTTTATCAACTTCAAAGTCTCAATAACATTGGTTTTAATATCATAGCTTCTGATCTACCACTTGATCCAGTACTCACATCTCTATGTATCAATGAGGATGAGCAAGAGGAATATGCTCTCTATTTTGGAGGAGACTATGAACTACTCTTATGTATCTCTGAGGAATCCTTTCCAGAATTAAAAAAAGCGATCGCTCCTGCTTCCTTAACATCCATTGGAAAGGTGACACATAAGAGATCTATCACTATAATCAAAGACGGAAAAACCCGTAACCTTACGAACAAAGGTTATGAACATTTCCTCACCCACCCTTTTTTATAATGTACTTGATGAATGGGAGAAGCTTGTTCAGAAAATCATTTAAACGATAACAAAGAAACTTACTATTGGTCATATATGAAAAAACAAGCGGTTGCAGCTTTTGTTATCATTCTCATTGTCATACCAATCTTTTCAGGTTGTGTTGAGGATGATATTCTAAAGAATAGTCTGCCGGTTGTTGAGATAGAATATCCGCAAACAGATGATATCGTTTCAGGGATTGTAAAAATAACAGGTACTGCATTAGATGCGGATGGAATTGATACGGTTAAATTTGTTGAAATCAAGATCAACTCAAGTGATTGGGAACGAGTTGAAGGAACATCTCAATGGAGCTATGATTGGGTTACCTATCGAGCTCATGAAGGATCAACAATGATATCTGTTCGAGCATGGGATGGAACAGATTATTCTCTTATAGTCGAGGTCAATGTCTTTGTACAAAACCCAAAGATTTCTGAAACCGATGCTCATAAATGGGCTGTATTTGTGATTGCTGCTAATTTCCCAGCAACAAATGAGACAAAGCTTGGGAACGGTGGTCTATTCCTTGCCGAAGAGATGGCAAGATTTTTCATTGAGGACCATGAGTTCCCGACGAATAATATCTTTATTTTATTTGATGATGGTTGGATTCGGGCAGATAATGGATATGGGGCCCGTATTGAAACATTACAACAACGAACACATCCCTATGATATCAACTACGGTGGTGCAACAGAGGCAAATGTTGAAGCAGTTCTGTATCATGTTATAAGAGAGTCCAATAGATATTCTGATAGTACCGTGTTTCTTTGGTTTGCTGGTCATGGCTGGGGTGACGAGAAGAAAACTATCACTGGTGGCAAAATACTTGAGAGGAGCGCATTATTTCTTTGGGATGGCATGATTACTGATAAAAAACTTGGTGACTTGCTGTACAGTCTACGAGCAGATAAGACATGTATCATTGTTGATGCATGTTTCAGTGGAGGGTTTGCTGATAAAACGATTCTTGATTTCCCAACGTTTTTCCTTATCCACTCGGGTATCACTGGTTCTCATCGTGTCGTGATGTCAGGAGCAAGTAAATATCGTGTTGGCTATGCAAGTACTACAAGAGGTCCACTGTTTAGTTTATTATGGTTCCAGGGTTTACAATCAGGTGAAGCGGATGGATATCGTTCAGGGTTCCGATCCACAGGAAAACCTCCGTTGTTTGCGATGTTCCAGGATGGAAAGGTCTCCGCGGAAGAAGCATTCTATTATGCGCGATATACTTTAAGGACGGATGAGAATTTTGCGGATTTTTCGAATATGGAACCTCAGATAAATGATCAATACCCTAATAAGGGAAATCTTCGCAGTCGGTTGGGTCTAATATTCTAAAGGGAAATGAAAGGTAGTTAGAGATGCTTTCTTTGATGTGTACTATTGAAGGAATAGGTCAATAGCTGCCAGAAAAAGTATTTATATGCAATGATGAATTTATTAATTATTGGTGGTATATCTCACCTTGAAAGCAATAGATATGAAAAACTTTAATAAAGGGGGAACCATACTATAAATATAGTAAAATACAAATCCCTAAATATTAACATGGTGTTTCTATGGATCTGAAAAAAAATGATAGGATCATTCTTATTGTAGGTGTTGTTATATTAATCATATCTGGTATTGGGATCGCGCTTTATACTGCTCCATCAAATGATAAACCTCTTGGTGAGGCTCACGTAGGCTATAATGAATACACGTATACTTGGTCTCAGAAGACCGGGGAACAAGTCATCGGTGATTCTCTTTATGCTGGAAAATCATCACCCTATTCTAGTGCAGTTATCATAAAAAGCGACCCAGGGGTTGTCATCACAAGTGTTGAATTCAAACTTGACTGGGAGGATGATGTCACCTATGGTCTTATTCGAAAAAAAGGACTTGATACCTTGAATGCAATTATAGCATATGGTGCCAATGAAAAATCTGATTCATCTCTAGGGAGTGGAAATCATTCATTCTTATTTACTCTCAACGAACGACCAAAGGATGGAAAATTTGAAGCTGCAAGTGTTCAAGATGCTCAAGATATCATCGATGAATTGACCTCTGGGAAAAACTCTGCTACTTTTGATGTAACCGTCACTGTTGATACAGGTGAGCGGATCTTCAGATTATTTAAATTCCTCAAAGACAAAGGAAATGATTTCGAACTAACTGCATCATATACGTATTATACATGTAACCTAAAGGAATCAGAGCCACCGGACGATTCAGGAGATGAAACAAAGGCGACAGGTGATGACGGTTTTGACCATAAAGTCGGAGAGTTTTACGTTAACCTTGGGTATGGCCGGGGAATGATATAAGGATAACATCAAATATCCTATCCTATTTTTCTATTTTGAACCTTAAAAGAGCTGCGATACCGCCAATTCCATCAAGTTTCTTTCCCGCTTCATGCATGGTGTTGATGATCGTGAATTTACTTTGCTGAGATTGCGCTAGCTTTATTAATCCATCTCCCTCCTGCGTTCTCACGTATGTATCTGCTACCAATAGATGGTCCACTGCACCAAGTTCCAGTTTCTCTTTGACATCCTTGTAACCGTAGCTAGCAACACCATCCTTTTTTATCTCAACAAATAACGTTTCAACAAGATTTGTTTCAAAGACCACTCTGTTCTCTTTTGTAATATGATCAACAACCCCTGATTTCATTGCTTCCTGAACACCATTCATCCCTGCATTACCTGAGGCACTGTTGAAACACTGCTGAAAGATCTCTGGTGCTACTGTTTTTCCATATTGTATTAAATGATCTTTTGTAAACCCGGGTCCTACAACGATCAAAGGAGCGGTCTTAGGTTTATTATGTTTTATTAGTGAAATGATCTCTCCATAATATTCTTTTTCAGTATTCACAGATTCATACATCTTCCCTGAACGATGAGATTGTATATCTGCAACCCATTGCACTCCGCTTTGTCTGAGAATCGCAATAGTTGCAGTCTCTTCATCCAATGAGACAAAGACGATGAGAGACCGCTTTGTTTGCTGTACTGCTTCTTGTAATCGTTGTATATCATATTCTTTCCATTCAGATTTTACAATAGTGATAGGGTCTTTGTCATCTGCTGTCACATTAAACGTATGATATGATCCTTTATCCTGAGGACCTTCTTCGATGACACCATGGATGCGTAATCTATCTGAGAACTCATGGAATCGAATCTCTTCGACCCTGATACTTAGTTTCATCCGTTTCTTTGTTGTTTTCTTCGTCCGGATCTTATCTGTTCCCTGTTCATCTGTTCGAAATGTCATAGCACGGACTAGATCATCTTTTTGAATGATGTTTGAAAGATGCCAGATATCATCAAGTGTCTGAGGTAGGAGTTTTATTTCTCCATGCTGCAGATCTTCAAAGATAATCTTCATTTCGTTTCACCTATTTGATCGGATGTTTGAAAACCAACCAAAGATATGATCAAGCAACCACCTGGCGGGAGTACTTTGTTGATATCATCAACCGATCGCTTAAACAATGTTGAAAGTCTTTGTGTAAGTTGTTTTCTATCATCATTACTTGGTCGAAGGATGACATAACGGTCGCACCATTGTTGGATTGCTTCCACAGGGCCACCGATTATTTTTTCAGTTCCATCTAAGGAAAATGCCCCTATACCCATCTCTAACTTACATTTACAGTAATTCCTTTGACCTCTGATGATAAATGATCCTTTTGGGATAAATTCCCCTGATCGAGGTGTTTTACTGACTTGTTCTGGAAGAACCCAGTATGCTTGGGCTTCGGAGAATTGTTTCCATGCCTTTGAATAGACTGCAGAAAAGATACAACCTTGAAGAACTGCTTGTTCAGTGATATCAATAGGTTTATCATCATAGGTCTTATGTTTTATGATACAACTTGGAGCACCTTGGATATCTGCATGGGCATATCGATCCATTGTTTCTAGATGTTTTTTTACGATTAGATCATTGCTTTTTGCATCTCTTCCACCGATGACAAGATTACCATCTGTTGATAGGAACCATCGATATTTCTCAAACCAATACATTCTTTCCGGTTGCTGATGTTCTTGTTTTTGGATTTCTTGATCTTTCTTTAGTTGTTTTTGTACTGTTTCGATTATCTGATTTGTATGTTGTATCGCTTTTTTTGCTCCTTCTCGTTTTTGTTTGAACTTTTTGCTATCCTCATAGGCTTTTTCAGCGTTCTCTGAGATACTCTTCCTCATATCAATGATGATGGTCTCTTGTAATCCTTTAACATCGGGAAGTCGAAGGTGTATGGTTTGTGTTGAGAGATCAAAGGATTCAACGAGCCTATGTTCTGATAAAAAGGTTAATAGATCTTTCTTATCTTTTAAATCCAGGTAGTGATGTGTTTCTTGCAGCAGTTGATCTATTTGTTGGAAATGAAGGTAGAGTATCTCACCATGATGTTGCTTACGTATCATTTTCTCTTCAAGATCTTGAATGGCCTGTTGTTGTTGAAGCAATTGACGATGAAGTTTCTCCATCTGTTTTTGTGTTTTAGATACCTGTTTCGTATGTACCGTTTGTACTATGAACGTATCCCACCCTCGGGCTATGGAATCAATAGGTTCATAGGATACATCTGTGAAACTATGAAACTCAAAAGGTAAAAGACTTAAAGGTTCATCGTTCTTTATCACAAGAACTGGTTGTATCTTGTGTTCTTTGATATTTCCTAAGATCTGTTTCATCTCAACATAGAGACCTTCAATATCTTTTTCTGTTAGATCTAGTGGTTTCGTATGTTTTGTGATCTGGGCTCTTGCACAGATCTCTTCAGCATACAATCCACTCAGATTCAAAGAGATTGCTAATGTCCGTACAATATCACTAGTACTATCATGGATAAGTCTAATGAATTCTTCTTTTTCGATGTTAAATGGGTTTTTTTGGGACGGCGGAGGAACATATTCATGTCTAGGTTTAATGATCCTATGTGCCCATTCCTGGTGTATAAGAGGTAAAATGATGGTGTTTTCCTCGTTGATAAGGATGATGTTTCCATCTGAGAATAATTCAATGATGAGAGTAAAGATCTGATTCTTAGAACATTGTATTCGTATGATCCTATCAAACTCATGCTGGGTTACTGAAATGATTCGAGCATTTGAAAGATATTTACGCAGGGTCATAGCAAAAGCGGTCGGTTTTAATGGTGTAACAAGTTGTTTATCAGATAGGCAGAGAAGTTCACCGTTCTTGATATATATCTGCTCTCGTTTCTTAGTTAACGGATTCCGCAGTCTCAGTAGAAGTTCATCCCTTGAAAGTTGATAGATCTTATCAATGAAACACCCTTGTATCTCTTGCATTTCTGATACAATGGTATAGATGTCTAAAGCAGCCAGTTGTCTTTTCATTACACGGAGCAATATAAGGATTCATCTTAAAAAGAATGACCCTTTATCATTTTTGTTAGAGATAGTTGCTTTTGCCCATCTCATGATTGTCTTACATATAATTCTCAGAACGTAACATTTTCACTTTATGATACTTACGTGGTTTGTGTACTATGTTTCACAAGCCTTGTTTGTTCTCTTCACCATGGTGCCTATGGTAACAAATCAATGTGAAATACTCTCTGGGCCCCAGATACCAATAAAAAAGGAAAAAAGATAATTAAGTGTGTAGTATATACCCTACCTGGATACCGTGATGGTTTAGGTGATAAGATGGCTAAAAGAATTATGGTAGTTGATGATAATCCAGATGTTGTGTTCTCTGTGAAAAACGGTCTTGAAAACATATCTGATGAGTTTTTCATTCAAGGAGTTGAAAGCGGAGAGAAATGTCTGGAGCTGCTGGAGACAGAAAAACCTGACCTCATCCTTCTAGACATCATGATGCCAGGGATGAGCGGATGGAAAACATTTGATAAGATCAAAGAAAATGATTCTTGGAAAGGAATCCCTATTGTCTTTCTTACTGCACGAACAGATAGGGTAGCGAAGAACGCAGGATCATTCTTAGGAGAAGATTATATTGAGAAACCTTTTGAGATCCATGACCTGAAACAACGGATAGATCACGCGCTAAAGAAATAACATCCTCATATCTCCAATCGTTTTCAAAGTGAATCCAAACAGCAGAAACAAACCCATTCAAATATTTCTCCTTCTTGTAACAAGTAGATATAAGTTTTTGTAATATCTCATTATATCAATTCTTTATGCTTTATATCATCATGATAACCCCCCAATGTAATCTTACTTGTTCCTATTGTGGCGGTGATCTTCATGGCATGCCAAAAACGATCACCTATGATAGACAGATACTTGCGGACATCATCTCTAAAGATAAACAGGCTGTTGTGGCATTCTACGGTGGCGAACCTCTCCTTCAACCAACCATGGTAAAAGACCTTATCATGTATCTTAAAGCAGATCATTTTGTGATCAATACGAATGGATACTATATACAATCCATCAGAGACATACTTGATCGTTTTGACACGATTCTCCTTTCAATAGATGGGAGAAAACAGATAACGGATCATTATAGAGGGGTAGGATGTTATCAAAAGGTGCTAGATGCTCTTGAGGTGATACATCATTCGGATTTCTCTGGAGATCTTATCGCTCGAATGACGATATCCTATAAATCAGATATCTTTCTAGATGTAAAACATCTCTTGGATCTTTTTCCCTTTGTTCACTGGCAGGTTGATGCGGTTTGGAGTTGTCTCTGGGGGCTATCCGAGTTCAAAGAATGGGTTGGATCGTCCTATAAACCAGGCGTAAAAAAACTTATTAAATGGTGGGTTTCAGAGATACAACAGGGCAGAATCCCAGGTATCGTCCCTTTTTTAGGTGTTATGAGCCGTCTCCTGCATGGTGGAGGGTCTCTTCCGTGTCAGGCAGGAACGGAATCAGTTACCATTTCCACTGATGGAAAGATACTTGCATGCCCCATTGCCCCAGAAAGTCTTTGGAATAATATTGGCGATCTTTCTTCAGGTTTTAAAAGGATATTTGTTGATGAACCATGTCCCTCCTGTGACGTCTATCCTATCTGTGGAGGCCGATGTTTGTATGCAAATAAAGAACGGTTCTGGGGAAAAGAAGGATTCGAAGCAATATGTGATATGACACGGTTCTTGATCAATGAACTACAAAACGTTGTCTCTATATGCGAACCATATAAGGACCGCATAATGTATCCACCGTATAATAACACGACAGAGATCATACCATAGAACTATAGTTTTAATGAATTTATACGATCGTTCCTGTGCCCATATGATGGAGTTTATCAGCATTCAGGTCTAGGAGAATAACCTTTTGCAATCTCCTAAAACAGATAGGTTTTTCTGAGATGACTGAAATTGTATCATTGGTTATGTCGGCAATCGTAATAGGGACAGTTTGCAAACCGATTGTTGCATGGAATTTTCCTTTTGAAAGAGGAGGATAAAAACGATTTTTTTCAAAAGAGAGGGTGAGATTTGAACCAGTTTCAACTATATCAGGTTGGCAGAGTATGAACCCTCTTCTTAACTCATCAACTGTTACACCTTTAAGAGCTAGCCCCACTCTTGAACCTGCAGGCGCCTCATTGACATCATCATCCTGCATTTGAATGGAACGTACAACGACCTCTTTCTTTAGAGGTAGCAGCCAGAGCTTATCATGTTTATGTAGGATTCCCTGATTTACATATCCAAGGACGACTTCCCCAACTCCTTTCACATGGAAGAAATGATCTATTGTGATGACCACCGGTTCATCATATGATCTCTTAATTCTCATACCTTCTAGATATGTGTTAATGGAATGAATATTCTTCTCAATTATCTGAAACGATTCCAATGATGTTGATTTGATCATAGATCGTAAAGGGGAAGGATCAGAGAACGGAGGGATGATGAACACTCCTTCTTTTTGACCAATAGAATCCAATAAGAGGATGGTCTCACCTAGAGCAGATGTTATTTGTTCCGCTGAGATAATTGCTACATCAATCGAATTCATTATTTGACTTTTTGGGATTATCTTATCCTCAAAAGCATAGAGGAAAGAATAGACGGCATCATCTGTTTTTCGATGGAAAAACACCATATCGCTCTGTGTCGCTATTTTCCCTAGTTCTTTTGCAAAGGCGTCATCATGAAAGATACCAATGGTAATCTGATTCATATCCTCGCATCAATATCATTTACATAAAAGTATCCGTTTGTATTCCTCTTCTAATCAAGGTTTCTTATAAGCTATTACGATGATCAGCTCTTAAAAAAAACAAAAAATATGGGCCCGGCAGGATTTGAACCTGCGACCAACTGGTTATGAGCCAGTCGCTCCACCAGACTAAGCTACGAGCCCAAGGCAGCATACTTGCCTCGGGATAATAGCATTAGTAGTACTTAAAATTTAGAGGTAAAAATTTCTGCTTCCTCTTAAAACTTCATTTTAATTGTCAATGATATCAGTATTCATCGATTCCCAGAAACATTTTATATCTTTTTTCAAGGTTTCTTCCCAAGCATCGCTATAGAGGTCTTCTTCACCATTTCCATGATCACTGTTTTCAAATGGTTCGATGTTCAAACAATTCTTTTGGTTATATCTCGTTTTTCTCACCCTCTCATATCTCTTTATTGGTGTATACTCTTCTATTAGGTTGTATTTAAAGTACCTCTGTGAACTTTTCAAAAAGGTAAAACGACATTGGTTAGTAGAAAATCTCATTAACCATTCTTCTGTTTAAGATTAAGTAATATATATGAAGGATCTTTTGACGCTAGCGAAATATCCATTCCTCTCTGATGCGAAGATTTACGTTCGAAAAGAAGCTCCAACGGTTCAAGAACTCTTGGAAGACCCTTTATTTGAACGAGCACGTTTGATAGCAATCGATCGTTTGGATAACGCTTTTCATCATAATGATGTGGGCGACCGAAGCCTTATAACCGAGACTGAAGCCCTTATGGAGCTTCTTTCATATCCTATCGCTCGGATGATCACTGTTTGTATCGGTGATTCCTTTCTTATCAAACGATATGCTCTCGGTGAGGCGGTTCATTTGTATAAGAATCTTTTAAAGGAAGCTATCGATTTTCTTCTCTATAGCGCTAAAGAATTCGAGCTTGATATTCAATTTGATGTTGATGAGGATCGGTTATCTATCTCTTTCATACATTATTTACGATATGCACCGACTCGTTATAAGACCTGGAAGATGATCAATCGTGAGATGATCGATGGATATATCACTATCAATCATAAGGATCTTTGCCGATTACTTCAGGAAGCATTACGTCATCGAGTTAATAACGAACTCAAAGATAAGATCTGCCATCCTATGGTCCAGAGTTTTTTCTCAGAGGATATAACCCGAATTCAAAACAAGGTCCTGATGCATCGAAAAAAAATGGAGACAGCTCCTATTGGTAGGTTGGATGTTGCGAAACTTCCTCCATGTCTAAAGGACATCCTTGCAGCGATACAATCTGGTGAAAATGTGCCCCATATGGGTAGGTTTGCTCTTGTAGCGTTTCTTAGTTCTTTGAAAATGACCGCTAATGATATCGTAAAGGTATTTAGCACGGCTCCTGATTTCGAAGAGGAAAAAACCCGTTATCAGATAGAACATATAACAGGGACCACGGGTGCAACCACTTATACTGCGCCTGGATGCGATAAGTTAAAGACATATGGATTGTGTCCCTCTGAAAAAATTGATGAGTTGTGCCGTAGTACCAACCATCCTCTGAATTATTATCGGAAGAAATGGCAAAATGAAACACATTCTACCAAGAGATCGTCTCAATCAAAGAAATAGTTATAATATCTGTTTATTTCTCTAAAATATTGACACTATTTGAAAGATTACTGCTGTATGCTAAAACATATAAGATGTTTTGGCATGTCCTTTTTTATCTTTAGATTGATAAACAATTGAAAGTAGTATGGATGTGGGGTATGAAACATTTTATTACCTTTGAAGGAATTGACGGATCAGGAAAGACGACCGTCATGCACTTGGTCTATCAAGAGTTACTTAAAAAGGGCGTGAAGGTGCAAGTCACCTGTGAACCAACGGATACCTGGATGGGTGATTGTGTAAAAAAATGCATAAAAAATGATGTTGATCCTTTTGTTACAGCGTTTACCTTTATCGCTGACCGATTCCTTCATGTTAAAGAGATAAAAAAATGGCTTGATCAAGGATATCTTGTTCTCTGTGATAGATATGCTGAATCCACCTATGCCTATCAAGGAGCTCAACTACGTGATCACTTGGAAGATCCGATCCACTGGCTTCAAGATCTTTCAAAAGACCATATACTCATACCTGATCGGACCTTTCTTTTCGATATAGACCCAGATATTGCGATGAATCGTATCAAGCATAGAGATGAACTTATCTCATTTGAAAAAGCCTCATTTCTTACAAAGGTTCAGAAAAATTATCTAGAATTAGCAGTAAGTGATCATTTTCAGATACTTGATGCTACACAATCAATTGAAACGCTCACCCATATATGTGTTGAGGATATCCTCTCCTCAGAATGTTGTTAGAAATATTCTTTTAATGATCTCTGATCGTCGTCATGTAGTAGTATCTTTCGTTCGATCTCCTGCCATTCGAGACCATAATCCACAAGTAAATGTTTCACCATATCTGGGATACGTGGGGCACAAAGGATGCCTCGTACCTCTGCATGATCACTATCCCGTCGAATATCGTTTACATACATGCGAAGCTGATGAACTGAACTTATCGATGCAACACTTCTTTTTACCTCAATGATCACCGGTACATGCTTTTTATCATATCCAAAGAGATCTATCATACCGGATTTCACTTGTTTCTCCCGTTTTTGTATCCTTAATCCTTCTTCGATACAACTAGGGTCACTTACGATCTGGTCTACCACATCTGTTTCCATGCCAACGATCCGTAAAACAGAAGTATCACGTAATTGAGCAATATATATCAAAAGAATAGTACGGAAACGAATCTTCATCTTCTCCGATGGATTCATATGTCGGGTAGAGACAACGAACAGTTCTTCTTCAGTATAAAACTTGGTTTTTGAGCCTGCAGGCTGCCAGTTTATAGGTTCACGCATCACCGGTTGATGTACAAGGACGTTTCCATCTTGTTTTAGTAATATCATCCGTTGACCCCAGTCAAGAAAGGATGTAGCGCGTCCATCGTATTCGACCATGCAATCTCCTACAATATGAAGAACGGTCTTTTCTGGTTTCTTCTGATGATGCTTCTTTATAAAGGATAACGCTTCCTCACCTTCCGGGTTTGTGATTATCTTTATCGCTCTTCTCACCACCATTATTTCTTAGATGGGATTTATACTGAAAGTTCAGATTTCTTTAGTGTTCTGAGACACTATTTGTTTAAGTATAGTATATGGATCGATGAGGCCATCTGGAGGTGTCTTATCAAACCAATTACCACCTTTATACAAAGATGATTGTATTGGTTCAGTATCATAAATCTCCAGATGAAGCATACTGTTTTTTCCCGTGGCGACCAATTGTTGGATGTACTCTGGGCTTTTATTGGAGATCATCCTAGGATTAAGGACCTGACGTACATGACCTATCAGATCTCCAGCGTTGATCTGTTGACCGATCTGTACTATTGGTGGCCCTAGTTCAGCATACCGATAATAAAGACCAGAACATGCTTTGATGATCAGCTGATAGGTATCAAACCAATATGAGATGATGGCGGGTGAAGTGAACAAAGAGCTGTTGACCACAACGCCTTTTTCAATAGCAAAGACTTTTGATCCTATTGGGGTATGGATATCTATCCCACAATGGATTCTATCACCACGATCCTCTAAAAAACCCCCCGGGGTTTTATCCGTAGGCAAAGATACGTTTTTCTTTTCCACGGGCCAGAACATATGGTCACCAATCCTCGATAAGTTTCATTGCAAATCCTTTTATTTCATCAGAAGAGGGAGGTATTGGTTCCTTTTTAGAGATATAGCATGCGGCAACGAGATTTGCAAAAGCCAAACGCTGCTCAAAGGAAAAATCCAGGAGTTCACCAATGATATTACCTGCATTCCATACATCTCCGGCACCTGTTGCCCGGTATACCTTGAGAAGAGGTACTGTGTCAACACAGACCTGCTTTGAGTTAGTAATGGAATAAGAACATCGTGCGGTATGAACATCAAGACGGGACCGTATCCTCTGATGAAGGATACGGCCTGCTTCATATATCTCATCGTTTGTTTCATATTGATTATGACCAGAATATTTTCGGATTTCATTTTCGTTCAAACTCATAATATCCACAATGTCCTTAGAAAACACCGTGTCGAGGAAATCATCAATATCCATAGAGCGAGGGCTTGGGTCACCTGTATCGATATATGTTTTAACATCATGGTTCTTCGCATATTCAAACACATGGCTTGCCAGATATGTACCCTTCCTATTCATACTCCAATTCATCACACCAACAAGATGTGCCGATCGGATTAATTCCCAATCTTGAGTGTTTAGGTCATCAACACCAAATGTTGTAACAGATCCAGGATCTTGGAGAAAGACATTTGAATGGTTCTTACCAAACTCCAAAGCAACGGTATATGCGTTCTTGCCATCTCCTTTCGCATGAGAGATATCTACACCATATGGTTTCAAGAAATATTCAATGAGATATATACCAAGTTTATCAGTCCTACAGATAAGATGGGAGTGTACTCCTAGCCTTGCTAACGCAAGAGCGGTGTTTGCAGCATTACCCCCTTGTGAAATAACCTGAGTTAGACCAGGGATATTTCCACCACCTTGCATAAAACGTGATTGAATTGTTGACATACCTTCTTTGAAATCAGGAAATGAGACGATATGATCAATAAAGAAATCTGGGAGCAACACTACCTTATAGTCTTTTAGATCATTGGTATCATAACGTTCAAAGCATTTGAGTCCTTCTTGTACTATCCTCTTTAGCATTGTCTCTAACGCACCATCCATCAAGTCATAGATATGATACTATAACAGCTTTTAGATTATCAATATTATCAATCAAACGCAAAACAATCTAAATCGGTTATTTTATTAACCATGACCTCTATTCTTCCTAGACTTTGAAGGTGGACGGGGATGACTACACAAAATCATCAGATAGGTAGACAGATTTCAATTGCTCATTTTTCCTGGGAATTTCCCCCAGCTATCTGGGGTGGGTTAGGAACATTTGCTGCAGAACTTACAAAACAACAGATCGCTCAAGGTCACAATGTCACGGTCTTTGCGATAAATGATGGTAACTCTCTTTTACCAATGGAGATTCAAAACGGTATTACCGTGTATAGGCCAAAGATGATTGATATCACACAACCACTTTCCATTGTGTCAAACAGTGATCTCCAATCGTGGGGGAAGCATCTTACATTCTTCTCCGATGTCTTTTCATATAATTTTCTCTCTGCAAAAGTCCTAGTTGATAAGATCACCCAATCAAACAATGGAGATCATATCGATATGATCGAGGCACATGATTGGCTGGGGATATTTGGAGGTATGATGGCTAAAAAAGCGTTGAACATACCTCTCATCTTTCATGTTCATTCAACAGAACATGGCCGTTCCGTAGGAAATGGTTCCCCTACAATACAACATATTGAGAAAACAGGTGCAGAAGCCGCTGATGGTGTCATTACTGTCTCCTATGCGATGAAAGAAGAACTTGAACACCTTGGTTTTCCTAAAGAAAAGATCCGTGTATGTTGGAATGGGATAGACCCAGCTAAATATGATTCTTCAAAGATAAAAGAAGAACAACGACAAAGTCTGCGCGCTCGATATGGTATTAAGCCAGATGAGATCTTCTTGTTTTTCATTGGTCGGTTGGTGACAGTCAAAGGCATCATGCAACTTATTGAGGCGATGCCTGAGATCCTTGGGCAATATCCTCATGTAAAACTTGTTGTGTTAGGGGTTGGTGATCTAGAGGATCAGATACGATCTCGGATAGCTGACTTAGGCATATCTGATCATGTCATCCTTCGTATGGAATTCATCTCAGAAGAAGAGAGGATCCTTCATTATGCTGCTTCTGATGTTGTGGTGTTACCGTCGTTATATGAACCATTTGGGATCGTCTGTACTGAAGCAATGTCTATGGAAAAACCTGTTGTTGTCGGGGCTAGGGGCATCAATGGTATGAGAGAACAAATTGTTTCATCAGGAGAAAAGCAATGCGGTGTTCATATCAATCCTTTTGATTCTCTTGATATTGCCTGGGGTGTCAATTCTGTGTTATCTTCGCCTGAGAAATGGAAGACCATGGGTCAACAGGGCCGCAGAAGAGTATTTGAGTTATTCACCTGGGACCATGTAGCAAATCGTGCATTGGAGATCTACCAAGAATTTCTAAGATGACCATATTTAAAATATTTGATCAGGTTCATTTTTCTCGAAATAATACTTCAGCATGAGGATAAGCAAATTCCACATCTGAACTGGTACGTATCAGCTTATATATCTCCCTTCTGATATCTGTAGATATCTGATTTCTACTTGTGGCAATCGTATGATATCGTACGGTGACATCGATCCCTGAATCCTTGAATTGAAGACGGGTATGTGGTGGTTTGTTACTATATTGTTTTAAGAAATGTTTTTTCAAAGGTTCAAGAATGGTTTTTGCAGCTTTTATTACGAATCCCTCTGCTTTTTCTAGATTACTTTCATATGTTATCGATACTGTTACCTCGTCAAGTATCATATTGTCCTTGTGATTATAATTAATTATCTCTGTATCAAAGATGATAGAGGTTGGTAGCATAATTGTTCTATCGGATTGTTCTTCGCCAAGGATGGTGCCTCCGATCTCATCAAGATAGATATGTGTCAATGAAATATCAGTGATATCTCCTTTTACGTTATCGATTTCGATCCTATCACCTATATGAAATGGTCGTTTGGTGATGATGATGACCCAAGCAACGACACCAGATATTGGCTTCTGCAACGCCCAACCAAGGGCAACGGTGAGAAGCCCTGCGATGAAACCAATATCTTCCCAATGACCATAATATGACGATATCGAGAAGATAAGGATGAGCAATATAAAAGAATACTTCAGAAGATCTAGGAAAACGGTTGTTGTTGAAATATCCTTCTTCGTTTTAGCTTTTTTTAATAGACTGCGTTTAATGACTCTAAAGATGATAGCAAACACGGTCAATATGATGATGATGTTGATGATGGATCTAATGATATCAGCATATTGCAAAAGAAAAGTATAGATTCCATCTACAGTTATTTCCATGATCAAGATAGGAAACTATTTGGTGCTTAAAAGTTTGTCTTTTTACTGGTTTCGTCCTTTGCTTAAGGTCTGTTCTGTTATTTCTTTTTTCCTTTTTTACCCATGAACTCGAAAACACGTTTATGGATCTCTTGAATGCGCCGGTTCTTATGATCTTCGAATGGTTCGCTCATGAAACACCACTTTGTATATAGTATAATAATATTAATATTATAATAATATTGTCATTAAAAAATCCATCGGTAATTGATAGTGTCAACATCAGTTGATACAATAGTAAAAGAAATACTATACCGCTAAGGGATTATTCATTTGATGATATCATCCCTATTATATGGTTATCTAGATATCTTATTTTGTTGAAAGACGTATCTCTATGGAGGAAACGTTATGTGTCCGTCCTTCATCGTTTGTAACACTTTCTGTTCCAATAATGATCTCCTTGACATTAGCATCGGTGACAAAACGGTTCCGTACGATCTCAGCGGTATCAACAGCTCTGCTGATTGCTCGGCCCCTGGCCTTAATGACAACTTCACTAGTATTATCCCTTTTAAATTCGGTGACTACGGCAAGTACATAGCTCATTGGTGGCTTGTTTCCAATAAAAATAACGTTTTCATCTGTTTCTTCCTTGGGCATGGTTCTTCACCTTCTCAATACTGTATTATTGAACAACACCTATCCTTTATAAAAGAAGATATTTAAATCTTTTGTGTAAAATCCATGCAACTGTCCTTTTTTTATAGGAAATTAGGTTTTTTATGTATGATCCAGTCATAAGACTACGGAAAAAGATGGATGAGATCTTCTGGTCGAGAAACAAGATACGATGGATCTATCTTTCGGAGTTTCTGTAGATCATGCCATCCCCAGCTGACCGCTACCGTATCCACTTTAGCTTTTTTTCCTTCAAGGATGTCTCCTACCGTATCCCCAATGTAGAACACATTGTTGTGACCATTTTGCTCTATGATCATTTGTATCTTCTTTACTTTGCTAGGCTCCTTCTCAGAGCCAATGATATTTTTAAACATTGTCAACTGATGCAAAGAGAGGAATTGGTTTACGACATGAGACTCATTTGAAGTAATGATATATAATGAATTATTTGATGAAAGCGTTTTTAATACTTGCCTCATTCCAGGAAAAACCTGTAGCTTCTCCTGATTCAAAACCAGTTCATCCCTCATAAAATACATGATTCTCTTGATTTGTTCCCGTGACATACCTTTCTCTAACATTTTTTCAAACATATTCCCATCAAAAAGGGACAGAAACACCTGTTTTGATCCAATCTCCTCAAAACCTTCTTGTTTACATGCTTGGATGAAATAGTCCATGAAAAGATCAAGAGAATCAACTATAACTCCATCGTAATCAAAAATCAATATCGACCCCATGAACATATCAGGAAAATGATGAGATTAATAATACTTTCGTCCCTAAAATACGCTCTGCTGATAACCCTTTTTTAGATAGTAGATTATCATTAATAATCAAGAATCAAAACTAACTTTCAACTACAAGAATGTTATAGTACTACTTCATCAATTCACTTGTACGGTGTCTCATATGATCGACGTATTTCTCTCAGTCTTTATACCGTTGCTGATTATTGTGAATCCTTCCTCAACATTAGCTCTTTTTTCAGCAATAACAAGTAAATGTTCAAAAGAAGAGAGAATGCAGACAGCTAAACGTACCGTCTTTTATGCTTCTCTTTTACTTATCATCTTTGCAGTAGCTGGCTCAAGCATCCTTGAATATCTTGGTATCGATATCTTCTCACTTCGAATAGCTGGAGGAATACTCCTCTCATTTGTCGGTCTAGATATGGTTCGAAGAGGCGAACAATTTGGTGAAAGCACCCCTGAAAAAGGCCAACAGATCGATTATTCTCTCGTTCCCCTAGCCATGCCATCCCTTTCAGGACCTGGTGCTATAACAGTAATCATCATCAGTATGAGAACGCTCACGGTCAACTATTCGATATGGGTCTCACTGATCATTGCGATTCTTTCAATAGTCTTAACTCTCTTTATAACATATCTCATATTCTCTAGTTCAGGTATTATCATTAGACTTCTTGGAAATAAGGGAATGGATGCATTTACAAGAGTCATGGGGCTTCTCACTGTTGCAATCGCGGTACAATTCGCCCTTGCAGGTCTTGCTTCATGGATAGAAACCTTAGGATTCTGATATGAGCTCACAGCGGTATTGAATTGGTGAGATCACAGGCATACTGTATGAAAGACAATAATGATAAAATAATAATATTTCCCCTCAAAAAATCTTTGTTAAAACATCAGATAAATACGTATTCTTAGAGAATGATTATAGTTTTCCAATTTTTTTAACAAGTTCTAATAGCGATATCCTTGACTTTCTATCTCATCAACTTCAACACCAAGACCCAATGCTATCCTATTGACGAAATTAAAATAACTACTGATCAGCACCACCTCTAGTATATCTTTATCCTTAAAACCATTCTTTTTTAACCGATCTACATCTTCATAGTTAACATTTTTTGGGTACTTGGTCAGTTTAACTGCAAATTCAACTAACGCTTTCTGGGGGTCACTGAGAAGATCTGATGCTTCTTTTTTCAATAACACATCCTCAATCTTTTTCTCATCCTTCCAATAAAAACGTAATGCATCTGTATGATGTCGTATACAATATTCGCAGTGATTGATAGATGATACAATGACTGCAATGAGTTCTTTATCTTCACGTTTCAGATCAGATTTATTGAACATTAATGAAAGATAGAGATCTAAATGGTTTTTCATAGCGGTTGGATGAAGGCTGTGAACTTTGAGGATATTGGAAATGTTACCTCTTTTCTGCACCAGCGTTTGGTATATCTCTTTTAGTTCATCTTTTGCATCTTGCTCATCGATAATAGAGATATATGTCATCTGTCTCACTAACTCTAACATTCTTATTGTTTTTCTGTTGATTCTGTAAGTAGTGTCACATTGCTTTTCGTGAAAAAACCATCGAAATCACCATATCGATGGATATACTCATTTACTAGAAGAGTATTATCTGAAGGAACGGTAAATGTTTGTTTCAAACCCTCCTCAGGTGAGCCAACAAGATCAATGAGAAAACCCGTTCCCCT
Organism: Thermoplasmatota archaeon; assembly: GCA_029762575.1. GTDB lineage: Archaea > Thermoplasmatota > E2 > DHVEG-1 > DHVEG-1 > EX4572-165. Next base: position 27,009 of record JARVGL010000010.1, read on the forward strand.
TTGTTTTAACAAGCTAAAAGTATCTTCAATATGGTCTGTTTGAAAGGCAAGATGATGGGTGCGAGGACCATAGTTATAGATAAATTTCTCTGTTGGTCCAGATTCCTGCAAAGAGATAAATGGTGTCACACCTGAAGTGAACACCATCGCAAAATCCTTATCTGATAATCGGGCAACGTTTGTAATAGAATTGAACATTTTCACATAGATGGCAAAATCAAAAGTATAGTTTGTTAGCTCCATGAATTCAATTATTGCTTGGTCCCTATGTTCTGCTTTGACTCTTGTTGCTGCGTGATCTATATAATTAATGTTCTTTTTGAATGGTTCTATAGGTTGCTTTAAGACATCATGAAATCTATTTGCTTTATCCGACATATAGGTTCTTTGTCTTGTATGCCATTGAATAAAACCAATGGAATTACCCGTATACATTGATGGTTGAGTTTGAATAAAGGAAAAACCATCGTTATGTTCAATTTCTTGTGAAAGGAATGATACTCCTCGATTCCTTTGGATATCCACATATTTACCTATGTCGTTTGTCTCATAGACATAGGTCTCAAGTCGAGTATTTGGTAGATGCATTGATTTAGGATGCTGATTGAATACGGCAAATGGGTTTTTCTCTTTAGGATCTATTCTTTGTTGTATCAGGATATCTGCTGAATCCTTTTGGCCTAGAACACAGACCTTCTTGTCTTGTGTTTGAAACGATTCCTTGTAAGAGACCCCGGTGTTTTGTAGTAATTCTTGTATCGCATTTGTCCAATGACGCGTTTCCGTATTGATGACAACACATTGTAACCCACCAACAAGTCCTTGCAGACCAACGATCTTTCGATCTTGTAAGATCCTATGAGCCTCTTTACGAAGATACGTATCACTATTACTAAAATCATAAAGATGTTTCTTATGTGCATGACAATTAGGGCAATTCAAACCTCCTTCATTATCATGAACACTCATACATTTTGAACAAATCACTTTAGTCATACCTTGACCTTTAACCTTACTAAACAAGGATCGATACTAAATTCTTTCTCTTTCAGTATATCACTGATTATCTTTGCTCTTTTCTTTTTAGATATACTATCCGTTTCACAGAGTTCATTATATTTTTAGAGTGTTCTATCTATTTGGAATAATTGTTCAAATGGTTTAATGGTGTAAAAAGAATTAAATACACGACATTTTTATATTATCTTATTGATAGGAGAATCGATATGAAAATTAATGTCCTAAGCGTTTTGATAATACTCATGTTTTTTCCAACGATTATACATGCATCTACTTCAATTGATCATATAGAACATGGTCGAAGCGCTATTACTATGGTTGATGATCTTGATCCCCTTGTAGATCTTACAGTAACCTTTGAACTATTAAAGATACGATCACTTGAAAAAAAAGATAATCACCTTAACGTAAGAGAATATATCGATAAATATAGTTATCCAGATTTTTATGTAAAGGTTTGGATCAACGATGAAATGTTTAAAAGCCCCATTTGGAGAAATACTCGTTACGTTTATGATCCTGATTGGAAGGTGACCTCTAATGTTCCCGATGATGAGGAATGGGTTAACATTACAATCCAATTATGGGATTGGAATCTAGGCAGAGATCAAAAATGTGATATTAGTGGATATCAACAAGGGGGAAAGGATAGTTATGATGTCGAGATCAAGTACAGTCTTAAAACAGGTCATTGGATGGGAGATGATTACGCCGAACAATATTTCCTAAACGCTGATCCCAGCGGCTACGGGCGATTGAACGGATGCGATGATGGCAGCATCTATCAACATGATTTCGATGCGGAACTCTGGTTTGATATCTATCAAAATGATTTTGATGGAGATGGTATCCCGTATTGGACAGAAGTAAACGTTTTTGGTACAGATCCCACGATTGACGATCGAGGAAGGGATGATGATGGCGATGGGGTTCCTATCGAATGGGAATGGAAATGGGGTCATTCGTTTAGCTGGGATTATCAAATATTTGACTATCAACATATTTGGCGTTATGATCCTTTTATATGGGAGGATCATAAGAACCTTGACCCGGACAATGACGGGCTCTCTAATTATGAAGAGTATCTCACGTGGCAATGGGGCTCAGATCCCTTTAGAAAGGATTTATTTGTAGAAATGGACCAGATGGCACCTGGGCCAAATGGTGAAACAACAGATTTCCCTGAGGAATCAAAAGAACTACTTCGCACAGCCTACGGCCGGCAGAATATCGTTTTTCATCTTGATGATGGATGTATGGGTGGAGGTGAACGTATCCCGTTTGATGATTCTGCTACAGATGATGAGATAAGAAACATATACTGGAATTATTTTTTACATCAAGATGAGGATAATTGGAGATGCGGAGTATTTCATTATGGATTAGTAATCTATAACGCTGAAAGATATCCTGGGTTTGGGTTCTGGGGTGGAGTAAAACCAGTAATTGATTCCTATCAGATATCCGCCCTTGGTATGGAGAAAAAAGCGAGATATCCCTATTTAACAAGAGATATCGTCTATGCAAGTGCGTATATGCATGAATGTGGTCATACCCTTGGTATTTTCCATGGAAATACTCCAGGTTGTGATGATCAAGAGGGCAAATATCCATGGCAGTTGAACTATTGGAGATGGCGACCATATAAAAGCGTGATGAACTATGGATATATGTACCAAATGGTGGATTACTCAGATGGAAGCCGTGGAAAAAATGATTTTAATGACTGGAATCGAATCGATCTAACCTTCTTTAAAACCCCTCTCTGGTGATAAAAAGCAAAACGTTTCCACCTGCTATTTCTCTATATCCAATTGTTGAAATATATCTAATAGATCCCTTTTAGATAATCAAAGCGGTCCTCAAATATCTCTGCCTGATGTTGAATGACTTTTTCTGCTTCATTGATATCCATGGTTTCAACTTGCTCAGCATACGATACAAAACGCCCTATCCATAACGTCTTAAGAGTATCGAGGAGCAACTGTTTGTCTTCCTCTGTTGTAATGTTCTTGTACGCCGATGAATACTGATACACAATATCTGCCCATATCTCTGCATCAAAATTGATATTATTTTTGATTATCTGATCGATTTTTTCGATAAAATGATCTGTGATATATCTATGAAATAGATGTTTGTGAGCTTGAAAATCATGTTGAAATGATTCTTTCATATCTTTGATATTTATACTCACCGGAATCGGGTTTTTACTAAAGCATTCTCGATAATAGGAGCTTTTCCATCTATTTGGTTTCTTCCGCCAGTACGATTCATAATATTTTGCAAGGGCAAACATCGACCCGGTCACTTTTCGAAACATAGGTATCAAGAATTTTTCAGGTTCCAGATACCGGGTAGTAGATTCATGGATCTTTAAAGAGAACAATCCTTCTTTGACATACATACCTTGTGCGGCAGCAGTTGTAACAATAAATATGTCAACACCAAAATCTGGAGGAAACAAGGGATGATTTCGTAAATGTTCATAAAGATTCTTCGAAAGAGCAAATTCTCCAGCTATTGGTTGACGAATATCTATACCATATAATGCCCGGGTGAATGGATATACAAGATTATTGGTGATGACCCCATCATTTTTATCACGTATATAGTACGGAACTGTGAGATCTGCCCGCCCGTAGACAACGGGATTAGCTATCGATTGGATCCAGGAAGGTTTTATATTGAGAAGATCCCCGTCGAGAAGGACCACGCATTTTGCTTTGATCTCATGGGCTATCTCTAGAATTGTCATAATCCCAGCACCTTTTCCACCAATGGTGAGATCATCTGTAACGATCATCTCGATTGAATGATATGGTTGGAATAATCGAATTGCTTCATCGGTCCTATCACTGGATTTTGCCTTTGATACAGCTATAGCCATACGATAATCTGGAAAGAATTCATATAATCCTTCGTTAACTACGTTAAGAACATTGAGAATGGTTGCCTCAACATCCTTACAGAGAACCCCAACGAAGATATCAATTGGTTTTATCTGTTTACATCTTTCGATTAAACTCTCATCTAACGTGATATGTTTGTTCCAATCTTGATTCATATCTCATCCTCTCTATTATTCGTTATCAACAATTACAACATCGAGGAGTTGTTCCCGTATCTTCTTTCGTGCAGATATTGTTCTCAACCAGTCAGGTATTCGTGACCCAACAGGATGTTGGAGATAATGTTCTCCAGATACCATTATTTGTTTACTGAATCTCTCAACCATATGTTCCTCGATATGTCTATCATATCTTAGGTTGTTAAAATGCGCATCTGCATGATATTTTCGTATCGCATCTTGTGCATATCGTTGATAGAGCACACGGAGACTTCGGATATAATCTTGGGATATTGTGATATTATCCTCCTCGATTAATGCTCTTAGAAGTGTTTCTAATATATCTCCCACCATTTTCATAAGGCCTTGTTCCTCTGTACCTATCTTCTGATGTTTATGATCATAGAATCCAAGATCCGTTTGACATATTCTCTTTGTAATCACATTCCTATACATCTCAGCCATGATGCCTATCTCAAGACCCCAATTACCAGGAATATCAACATCTCTTGCTAGATCACTTGTTAAAGCAAACTCGCCTGAAAGGGGATATCTAAATGAATGAAGAAATTGAACGAATTTCAAAGGTCTTGTATGTTTTTCTAAAAATGCTTCGAGCAATGGTTGAAGAAACAAACGTACCACACGACCATACATGATACCTTTTTCTGTGTTGACCCTTGCATAATATCCTTTATTGAACTTAAAATCAAGTTCAGGTTCAACAAGGGGATAGAACAGTTTTGTAGGTATCGTTTCATCATACAGCATAATGTCTGCATCATGTAACCCAACAGCATATGATTTAAGTGATGCGATACCTAATGCAAGCCAGACATCACGACCTTTCCCCTGATATTTCAATAGGTCAATCCCATCTGATTTCAACTCTTCCAAAAGCTTTTCGATTTTCGGCCCGTTACACCACATGATTAAATGAGGGATTTTTAGATCTGTGAAAAATTTTTTTACATGATTAAATTCCCGTTCATTTTGGGCAGCAAGGGGAATGATTATCTCATGTAGATACGTACATTTATTTAGTTCTTTCTTGATTACTCCAAGAGCATCCCCTGTTATCTCTCTATATAACATTGGCATGACTATAGAGACAGGGCGATCAACTGCTCCCTCTATCACGGTGTTTGCTATTGATTTGTAATCTGCGTTGAAATCATGTAATGTAGTTATTTTTTCTTGTTTAATATCCATGTTCTTTTTCCTCCAGATGTGTGATGATCGTTCGAAGATCATCTATTGAAACATCAGCATATTTCTTCACTTCTTCAGGTGCATGAATTGCAAATCCAAGACCTGCTTTCTGTAACATACCACAATCAACAAGGCCATCACCAACAGCGATGATATCCTCAAATGAAACAGCATACTTTTCTGCTAAAACATCTACAATACAACTCTTAGAGATAGAGTATATCTTATGGGTGACCTCATCTATGACCTTTCCCTTATTATGTATCAAGAGATCACCAGTAACAATTCCCTCATGTATCACGAGTGTATTTGCATACACATGATCAACGTTAAGTTTTTTTTGCAGATCTTGAGCAATAATATCGTAGCTATCTGTTGCAATCGCTATAATCATATCTCTTTTTCTTAATTCAGAGAGGACCTCTATAACATGTTGACGAAGAGGTAATTCCCGAAAAAGGTTTAGTAATTCATTTTTACTGGACCCCTTTAATAATCGAGCGATTTTCAACGATTTTTGATACGGTTGATCATTAGTATTAAGGATGTCATGCAATTGTCTCTGAAACCCTTTTTTTTCTGCAAAATGAAAAATCGTTCTACCATCAAGCAATGTTCCATCCATATCAAAAAGAGCGATACGATACATTATCCTCTCAAACAAGGTAAAGGGGCTCTTCATTAAAACCTTTTACGGAACAATCAAAGACGAAACAACCTCGATGGTCCCCATTCAGCCTTCGATAATAAGATTCAACACATTGTTAGATGAAATCCTTTAAGATCAATAACGTGTCGTTTGCAAAACAGAGATAAAAAGACGGTTTTCAGTACTTTGAAGCTCTACCTATAAAAAGAGATAGATGTAAAAAGTGCTCCCGTCGGGAAAATGAGTTAATTCTCCAATGCCCCCCTCTTATATTTATGAAAAGATATGGGAAGATGTTGATCACCAATTTACTGGTAAAAATATTGATTTTCTCGATATCATTTAATAATTTTAATATTTTTAAAAAATTTGAAATTAGATCTTCCACATCATCTATATGTTCATAATCTACGAAATGAAAATTTTACAATTCTTCTTGATCTATTTCAAATAAAAAGAAGATTTGAA
>JARVGL010000110.1 GCA_029762575.1 Thermoplasmatota archaeon
CGGTATGACTGGTGGGCAGTTCGCACCGACGACACCTCGAGGTAGTTCCACTGCGACAACTCCTTATGGGAATATCGAACATCCATTCGATATGTGTAAACTAGCCCTTGCTATTGGTGCTCCGTTCGTATCACGATGTCTTGCATCAAAACCAAAAGAGACCATAAAAACAATAAAAAGAGCGATTGTAAAGAAAGGTTTTTCCTTCATCGAGTTTCTTTCACCCTGTGTAACAAACTATGGTCGTAGAAATAAACTAGGAAGTATCACGAAGCTTTGGAGATGGTATGATGAAAATACTATATCCATAGATAAATATCAACAGATAATGACGCAGGGGACGGAATCTGAAAGGAAACATGCTGAATCACTTATGCAGCTCGGTATATTCCAGGATATTGAAAAACCTGAATTCTTCACCGAATATCAACACATCCTTCAGAAATTATTCGAGAAACAATAGTATGAGAGATGATCATCTATGAGAAAGGAAATACGTATCTGTGGTATCGGTGGTCAAGGAGTACTTCTTGCAGGACTTATACTAGGTAAAGCAGCATCGGTGTACATGGATTATAATGCTGTCGAAAGTGAGGCATTTGGCCCGGAGCCACGAGGTGGTTCTGTTCGTTCAGAGGTCATCATCTCTGAGAAAAAGATAGATTATCATCGTTCACTAGCAGTTGATCTTCTTGTGCTCATGGCTGAGAGATCATGGGATTCCTGCTTCATGGATTTCAAAGAGGACACAAAGGTATTACTAGACCCTGATCTTGTTACAAAGACACCTCATGTGGGAAAGATCTATGCTGTACAGGCTCAAAAGATCGCTGAGGACCTTGGTAATAAGATTGTAACAAACATCGTAATGGTCGGTGCGATTACAGCGATATTCGGTCTTCTTGATGAATCAGCGGTAGAATCCGCTGTTCTTGATGTTGTACCCCCTGCATATAAAGAATTGAATCTTAATGCATATCAACAAGGTCTTTTTGCAGCAAAGAAGGCAATGGAGTAAGTTCAATCTTAAGACTATGCCTGTTTTGTTTTTTAGGAAAACTACATGTATTGATTAATTAATAGACTGTGGAACAATGATATGATCTCTGAAGCATCACAAAAAACTCATAGGATCATTCGAGTTGCGATACTTGCTGAGGAGCCATTAGGCTGGGGATCAGGGAAACATTATTTCCCTATGATCCTTGATTACAGTTGGGAAAAAGAAAACAGTGTCTATCGTTTTTCATCATCCTATATCTATGATAAAGATATTCTTAAAGGACGACTTACAACAAAGGATTTTGATGTGTTGCTTGTGCCAGGTGGAGGGGTTGGAGATGGAGAGTCCATTGCAAAAGGATTCTCACATATCCCACGGGTTAAAAAATGGAAAAAGATGATTGCTAGCTTCATCAAGGACGGTGGTGGTTATGTTGGTATCTGTGGTGGAACTGCTATGTTTACAGAACTAGAGACAAAGAACAAGAAACCAACAACGTTTCTTGAAAAACTCTATGAGAAAAGTGCCATAGGCATTTCGCAGGTCAAATCATATTATAAAGAAATAGCTTTCCCGCTTTTCTATCCATTCCAATATACTCATCCAGAGACCATAGGCGCAACAGCATATATTTTCTCCTTTGCACCGGGTAAGACCAAGGATGATACATGTATTCATACTGGTGGGGTCCCTATTGATTTTGAGGTTAATACAGATCACCCGATTTTTACAGGTGTTGATACTAAAAAGGTCCGTATCCGTTGGTGGGGTGGACCTGGGTTGATACCGCCAGAACATCATTCAAATGATGTCAGCGTTCTTGCTTGGTATCCTGATGATGCATTGACCGATAAAACAAAGACCTCGATAATGGCTTGGAGATACAAAGGAAGAATCCTAGGTCTCTTCAAAGGGATCTGGAAAGCAGGTCGTCTTATCAAAGAAACAGGGGAACCATTCAAACACTTCCTATTATACACGTATTATCTAGTAGGCCCCTGGGAGAAAACAGATCATCGCATCGATATGGACCTAGCAAAAAAAGCATCGATTACCGCAGAGACATATTCAAACGAGAACAAAGCACGTATCCTGTTATGTACCTCTCATCCAGAATATATGATCTGGTGGGATGGAGAGATCAAGGAGGAACCAGTACATAAGTATCACACGATGGGTGAGGGGTTCCATCGATGGTATGATATCAAACCTTTAAGTAGGACTCTTTCAGATGAGTTCACCGCGACCTGGTGGCTGGTTCGACGTTTTGTTGCTTGGACCGCAAAGATCCCTGATAAACATCTACCACCTATTGAGAAAGGAATCATGAACGAGGATGCGCAAAAAATTTTATCAGAAAACATATTCTGGGATGGAACCATTGTAAATCAAATGAAGAATATATAAGGTGACAATAACAATGAAGCTACCATTTCCGCAAAGTTGCCCACTGATACGTCCATTCAAGTTTTTATCGAGATGGCGTTCTCTTCCTCCTTACGAACTCCTCAGTTACCTTTTTATGTATCTAAGTGTACCAATGCTTGCGTTTGGTATTCAACCTTATACTTTTGATATGTATTATGTTTTATTATTCACTGTTATCACCATGTATGCTGGTTTCTTTGCAGCATTGATATGGAATGATATCACTGATTCCGATATCGATGCAAAGGTTCATCCAGATAGACCCATTCCCTCTGGAAGGATTTCTAAGAAACGGTTCTTTGAGATAGCACTTGTGTTTTCAGCGTTAACGTTTATTGGAAGTATCCTTATCAGTGTCTGGTGTCTGTTAGTTGTGACCGGTGCAGCATTGTTTGTCGCAGTTCATGATAAATATCTTAAGAAGCGGGTGAGATTCCCAGCATATTCAGAGATTTTCACACCTATCCAATGGATCGTAGTCGCACTTTTTGGATATATTGCAATTTGGACGGTTATCCCTCAATCAACACAGCTTACAGTCACCTTACCGATCCTTGGGAGCATTTGGACAAATTCATTTGAGCTACAAAATATGCTTCTCCTAGTACTTTTCATCTATTTCATGGATAACGCTCATGATATCCCTGAAGGGATTCATGATATAGAAGGTGACAGGGTGCAAGGTGTTCGAACCTATGCGACATCTTTTGGAGAGAGAACTGCAGCATATATCTCATTTTTTTGGTTTGTATTCTCCATAGTGTTTGGTACCTTATTATTCCTTAGAACATCTTTAACCCTTTTGTTCTTCATACCTTTTGTTCTTTTATGGGTGTATACTATTTCTTTTTCGATACGTCTTCTTAAGAAAGATACAGTTGAGATGCATACCTATGGTTCCGTTGTCGGTCGCAAAGGATTCAATTTTTTGTTATTTAGTTTTGATCTGATGTTTTTAGATCTACTCCTACAGCTTGTCTTTCCCGCTATTAGTTTCCCACTGTAATCTAAGAATGAAAACCATATTTTTTCAAAGTTTAACTT
>JARVGL010000111.1 GCA_029762575.1 Thermoplasmatota archaeon
CAAATTTTACAAAACTCACCATTTTATACGTGAATTCATCTTGATTTATATCAAGGTAAAAACCATTAGTTCCTGAATTAAAATTATAGGTTGGTTGTTCTTGACTCACATAAACCGAAAAACCTGATTCTAGTGTCGTTGAATATGTTTGAGGTGTCGGCGGTGGTGCGGATATTGTTTGTGGTATGTTTGTTAAAAGTGTTGAAAGGAGTAAAAGACTCAGCCCTACTATCATTATTTTTTTCATGGTGTATAACTCCCCGTTTTTTATAACCCTATAATGAAATATTTTTTATAATCTTCGAAAAAAATTCTACAATATGTAACAACGAAGATAATGGAAAAATCGGCAAAACACCTCATTACAAAAATAAACTTTAATAACCCCTTGTTTTTTCCTGTTGCCCAAGTGAACGTCTATGACCGTAAAGATCCTAGTAACCGGTGGAACATTTGATAAAGAATATATGGAACTAACTGGAGAACTCATCTTTAAGAACACCCATGTCCATGAGATGCTTAAGCTTGCTCGTTGTAGAATCGACATCAAGATAAGAACATTGATGATGATAGATAGTTTGGATATGACCGATTATCATCGCAACATCATCCTTGAGAAATGTAGGAATTCTAAAGAGGATAAGATAATTATTACCCATGGAACAGATACAATGGCTCAGACCGCAGAGTATCTTGGAAAAAAAATCAACGATAAAACGATTGTTCTGACTGGTGCGCTTATCCCATATGCATTCGGAAGTTCAGATGGCCATTTCAACCTTGGTAGTGCCCTTGCCTTTGCACAATCATTACCACAAGGTGTCTATATCGCAATGAATGGTCGATATTTTCCTTATGATAATGTGCGGAAAAACCGTGTCACTGGTGAATTTGAGGAGATCCAGAACAATACGATAGAATCCTAACAAGGATATGAACAAGTATCTATCGAATATATTGAGAAAAATGTAGTGTGCTGTTCCTATGGATATACATCAAAAAATTGCTGATATCATCTCGTATCTTCTTTCACCAACAACGATAGGGTTCTATGTCATAGTCCTTTTCCTTTTATTCTCTGAAAAGACTAAACAGATGGATCCTTTAGTTCTACCATTGATTCTTTCCATTGGATTGATCTTCCTTTGTATCACCCCTATTGTTGGTATTCTTTATTTCACAAAGATAGGAACGATTGACATCTGGGTATCAGAGAGAAGGACCCGACCACCCTTCTATCTTGTCGCGATCTTTGGTTATCTCATTGCATCTATTCTTTTCTATTCTCTTAACGCTCATGATTTCTTTGTTTTATCCGTTGCCTATATTGGTGTGACGATAACGGTCCTTTTTGTTAATTTTAAGACAAAGGTCAGTTCCCATAGTGCTGGTTTGACCGGCCCATTCACCGCAGTACTCTTTGTGTTAGGGCCTTTAGCTCTTTTTCTATTCATCTTTCTCCCTTTTGTTATATGGGCTCGATTACATCTTAAAGCACATACGTTTTCTCAACTGATATTAGGATCCGTAATAGGATCACTTATCACATCGGCTACCTATCTAGTTCTTTACTGAACCGATGACGGATGGAAACATTCAAAACCATATATATTGCTTTGACTATGAATCCTATGGCATCTCAAGAGATCAACGCAAAAACACTTTTACGAATCTATAAACAGGTAGATCCTTGGTTTCTCTCAAGAGCAGCGATGAATCTGTATCGTGGATGTCAACATAACTGTGCCTACTGTGACGGCAGATCGGAAAAATACCAGGCGAAAGGAGAATTTGGAGAGGATGTCGCTGTAAAAACAAATGCGATAGATATCTTACAAAAAGAATTGAAAAAACCTCTTATCCTTAAACGATTGCAACAAGGTTATCTCATGGTAGGAGGTGGAGTAGGTGATAGCTATCAACCTGTTGAGGAAGTATATCAATTGACTAGAAAGACCTTAGAATTCCTCAAAGACAAGAACATCCCCCTTCATCTTCTTACAAAATCAACTCTTATCCATAGAGATCTTGATATCATTAAAGAGATTCAGGATCAAGCACCGGTCATTGTAAGCATGAGTTTTTCATCGACCGATGATACTATCAGTAGCTATTTCGAACCAGGGGTTCCTCCGCCTTCAGAACGACTGCAACTACTCCATGATTTTAAAAAAGCAGGTATACCAAGCGGTATCTTTCTACTTCCGGTCATACCCTTTATCACAGATACGAAAGAGATCATGGAACAATCCATACGCCACGCAAAGAGTATTGGTGTGGATTTCCTTCTTTTTGGAGGTCTTACCTTAAAAGAAGGCCGTCAGAAAGAATATTTCATACGATCATTACTAGACTATCGACCAGATCTAGCTGTTGAGTATGAACATATCTATCAAAAGGATCAATGGGGTAATGCGATATCTTCCTATTATAAATCGATTAATGAGACCTTTGATCTTCTTGCTTCAGCCTATAAGATACCTAAACGTATCCCTCCCCATCTATTTAGTGATATCCTTTCAGAGAATGATAGGATCTATGTGATCCTTGAACACCTTGATTATCTTTTAAAGCTAAAAGGAAAACGATCCTCCTATGGTTTTGCAGCCTATGCGATATCTAAGAGAGATATGCCTCTTTCAGAGATGAAACAATCGTTACAGACGATTCCAGGAATTGGACCGGTAACTGAAAAGATCGTTCAAGAGATAATTAACACAAAGACTTCCACATATTATGAAAAACTTCTCTTTAGCTAAGTTCTGATTGGTCATCAATGTGTTTATGTTCTTTTTCGATGAGTAAACATTAAAAAATAGTATCGGTTATATGATTTGAAGGGGTGAAAGATGGGAAAAAAACAATGCGTTCTTCTCATATTGTTCATAACTGTTAGTGCGATACCTACAACATCATTTGGTATGCAACACTCTCAGACAGATAAAGAAATATATACTACAAATATTATTGAAAAAGGTGGATATATCATTCGAGATAATATCACCCTCCTCTATGTGAATGGTACCAATTACGAAATGGGCTATCAACATGGGTTTTTTCTACGAGAAAAGGTACAGGAGAACCTACGAGCATTCCTTGATTATTCATGGTATCCATATGATGAATTGCTAGTGATCTGGAATCAAATGAAGCCGTTTGTACCCAAGGAATACCTTGATGAGATGCAAGGACTTGCAGATGGAGCAGATGTCGAGGTAGATGATATCGCTGCAGCATATATGGTAATCGTCGTTGGAGATCTCGGAGGTTGTTTTGGTATCTCTACATGGGGTGATGCTACAAGAGATGGAGAACTCATTCATACAAGAAGTTTTGATCAACCAATGGATATTCAAGATCCTAT
>JARVGL010000112.1 GCA_029762575.1 Thermoplasmatota archaeon
TTATTTTCATCGATAAGTAGTTCATGTTGATAGATATGATCATCATCGATGACATAAAAGGTGTTTGCCGAATCGTTCTTCGGGTAATATATCATTGGTTTTCCCAGGTCCTCACTGATCCTTGAAAGCTCATCAATACTTGCAATGGATATGGTCTTTGATAAGGGGTCAACAGGGTTGCTTTCTGCTGTTACCAGCCATTCACCATATTTCTTCTTTATCTTCTTGAGTTGTTGTTCCACTATACTGATCTCGGTGGGTTTCCTTTTCGTAACTATAAGATATCCAACTAATATGATGATTATTGCAATGGTGATATACAAATTATTCTGTCTCATCTCTTCGATTTCCGGGTGTTCGATATCGATGGTCTCTGTTTTTGACCCGCTTTTTTGCATTGAGAGTATATCAGAAAACTGGATGGTTTTTTGGTTGAGGCTCATGGTTATCTCTGGTTGGAACGAATCAACGATAGTGTGGTCAGCGGTGCGTGCTGAAATCGAGATGCTTGCTCGGAGGAGCAGTATCGGATTTGGTGCGGTGATACCAGTTTCTTGATTTATCGTTGTGAGGATGGTGTCGAAGAATCGGTAATCTATGGGGAATGATTCGGTGATGGTAAGTCTAGTACCTGCGGTATTACTTGTTTGTGTAGGGACTAGGGTATAGCTCTTGGTCCAGATACCTGTTTGGATGATGGCGGTCAATGAGTACGTCATTGAGATCGTTGCAGATTCACTGATTTGAAAACGAGATTGGTGGGTACCGGTGATGTTCTCCACGATCTGTTTGAAGATGATCCCCTCTCCGGGTCGAAGGGTTGTCTTGTTGTACACGGTATTGTTATAGAGTCTAGAGATATAATCGAACTGTGAGCTACTTGAGTAGGTGAGAATGGTCTGTGTTTCCTTGGTGCTTGTTGGTTGTTGATAGGCCATATTGGTCGTTACCATGGATATAAGCATGATCACGATAAGCAGAGCAAGGATTGAAAACCAGAGTGTTTGGGATAAAGTAATCCGTTTAAAATTCATTTTGACGCGTATTTTTCTCATTCTCTTCTTCACCACCGAGAAGATAGTTTATTTATGATACATGGTATGATTCTACCTATGTCGCCTGATTTTGTATACCTGTTAATTTAGTAATAGTAATTAATGGTTTGCATGCGTGAAAAAGGGTTTCTTGATTTTTTTTCTTGTTTCATGATACAGTTGATCTGATAGATCGACTCCGTTGTATCAAAGGTTGCTCTTCCGATGATTAAGGCTTTGCACGGGTTAAGGCATTGGGAATCCATCTATCCTATAATCTTGGGTCTATGTTTCTTCTTATTTTTCTTCTCTTTTCCTCATATGATGTCGATAGGTTATGATCAAAGAAATCAGGATGAGCAAGGGTAAGATCATTAGAACAATAAGAGACGTATCTATATCTGGTGTGGCATGGTGTGTGGCAACATATGCTTGTAATGTCTCAGTGTCAAATGAATACAGCCAGGTACCTTCATCGATTGATTCGATGATATATGTGGTATCATTTTGTTTGTAGAGCGGCGTGTGTTCCCCGGTCTCTGTGTTTGTAAACATATCATAGGATCCATCGCTATCTGTATCGATGAATAAGCCTTGTAATTCATCTTCAAGGACAAAGACATCTACATATATGATAATAGTGATTGGTTGAGCTGATGCATATTGTTTATCATATACTGTGACCGTCATCTCGTATATACCATAGGTATCCCAGCGATGACTGATGTTAAAACGTTCATTACTTCGTACAGGTGCTGAAACTAAGGTAGTGTCATCATCCCAATCGATCGCGAAATAAACAGTATCGTTCTCATCGGGGTCAGTGGCGCTCATTGTAAATGTCACATCCATGTTTTTATGGACCCAGGTGTTCTCTGTTTCAACAAAAAGATTCTTTGGAGGAGTGTTTGGTCGAATGATCTCAATAGTGATAGGTTCATCTAAATCATCTGTGGCACCTTGATCATCTTCCACAGATAGCATTATATGATAGGTTCCAACAGAAGGGAATAGATGAGTTATCGTTGTTTCATCTGTAGTACTGATCGTTCCATCGTCAAAATCCCATGTATATATCCTTATTTGGCCATCGGAATCATAGCTTTCTGAGGCGTTAAAAGTAAAAATATCACTTGGTGTTCCTGTTATTCGATCTACTTCTGCTGTTGCAGTGGGGACCTGGTTTGATCCGCTCCCATCATTTATAGTCGTGGTATGACCACTGGTTTTGCCTTTTTTATCCGAGTTTTGTAGGGTGATGGTAATTATTTGGGAGATGACATATGTAGTATTCGCGTCGTCGGTTACTGTTAGCTGTACTTCATAGCTTCCCGGATGTATGTATTGATGTGTCACTTGTTCTCCGTAGTAGATCGTTGTGTCACCCATATCCCATGTCCAATTCGTTAAAAATCCATCAGGGTCATAGGAAGTACTATTAAACAATATCATATCAGATGTTTTGGGTTCGTTTGGAGTATAGGTAAACAGTGCAAGAGGGCTATGGGTGAACACCGCTGTGATCTGTTTGTTTTCGTTCATCATAATCGTCTCAGGTATACTATCTGCTGTGAGATCACCATCCCAGTGGTGAAACGACCAGCCACTGTCACCCGTCGGTGTTAATAGAACCATCGTATCATATATATAACATGGTTGGTCAGGGTCTTTTGTGACCGATCCATTTCCACTAATGGTTATCGTTAGATCATAACACTGATGATCAAAGCCTGCATCTACGCTCATATTATCTACGATCATTACTGTCTGGGGAGAACTATTGTGGGTGATTTCTCCAGTGAAACCAGTGAAATATGAGCCTATGGATGCATTCGCCCAGATCGTTACTATCGTACCATAATAATAAGGCTCAGAGGGGCTTACTTGAATGAGTCCTTGACCCATGCCACTTGTGGTCAGATTCAAGGTGTATGGACCTTTCAAGGTGAACACGGCTGTAAGTGTTTTATTTGTATTAATGGTAATAGTATAGTTACCGTCATCGAGATCTATCAAATTAGTGGTATCAGGGCCCTTCCAATCATCAAATCTCCATCCATGATCCGCTAATGGTTTCAATTTGACAGGGGTATCAAAAATATAGGTCGAACAATCCGGATCCTTGATGATCGTCCCGTTTCCCTCAACGGTGATATTAAGGGTATACCAGGGGATCCCTGGTTCATAGACCGCGTTTTTGTTCATCTCCCCTAGGCCATTTAGTCCCACTGCTCGGACCACATACCACCAGTAGATCTCATCAACCAACCCCTTTTCACGATCAAGGTAGGTATATCGAGTAGAGCCATCTGCT
>JARVGL010000113.1 GCA_029762575.1 Thermoplasmatota archaeon
CATGTTTTTTTAGATTATGATGTTGAAGACATCCTTTCTAATGCTTCATTAGCAGCGAAGGCTTTAACTAAGAAGACTTGATGCAAAACGTGCTGGCTTGCATGGTATCCATCCCTGAAATCCTCAGTCTCATCGGTGTGTTCATCGCCTTTGTAGTCGTCATCTTTTTGATCCGACGGAAATGGAACTTTGGTTTGTCCTTGATGATTGGTTCTTTAATTATTGGATTGTTTTCTTTACTCATCATCACACCAACAGACATCGTTAAAGCAGTTGTTCAAGCATCTTTTTATTCGTTTGATAAAGGAGAGATAATTACTGAGACCACTGAGTTAGCTATCCTTATGACCTTGATCTTTCTTTTAGCAAAATTAATGGAGAAGACTGGAGCCATCACACAGTTGATCAATAGCCTAGGGACCTTTTTTTCACGTGGCGGCATCCTTGCAGTGATCCCTGCGGTCTATGGTCTGATGCCCGTACCTGGTGGCGCATTGTTCTCAGCTCCTTTGATATATAAAGAAGGAGAAAAATATAAGATATCAAAGGATCAGAAGAATATGCTTAACATCTGGTTTCGACATATCTGGTTCCCTATCTATCCTATCTCTTCAGCGATGATACTTATCGTTAGCATGGAGTTTTCAAACATCAATATTTATTCATTGATCCTAGCTAATCTTATCTCGTTTCTATCGATGATTTTCATCGGATTATTTTTTTTGAAACGATATATACGCCCTAATACAATTAAGAAAAAGAAAGTAGATAAGGATTTCAAAGGGTTGATCTATCTTTTCCCTCCTATCCTACCGTTATTATTCTATATTGTTCTTCAATATGTTGATTTTCCTCAGATACGATCTTTTCTTTTTGGTGTAGTAGCTAGTATCATCCTCCTTTTTTTCATCACGAAAACACCATACAGAACATATATCTCATATATCAAAGGGTCTTTGACGATTTCACTAGCTCTAGCTATCTTTGGGATCATGATCTTTCGTAATCTCTTTGAAGTATCAAAGGTCAATGTCCTAATCGCTGAAACCATTAGTGATCTTGCATTTCCCGCGATACTCATTATCCTCTTTGTACCTTTGTTGCTTGGGTTATTGACCGGGTATAATCTTGGTGCCATCGCTTTATCCTATTTCCTCGTACAACCATTCTTTGATCTCACCGGCATATCGATAGTTGGAGTCACAAGTATCATCTTTATGGCTTCTTTCATCGGTTATCTTATCTCCCCGATCCATCTCTGTAATGTCTTAAGTAGTGATTATCTTAAGACTGATGCGACAAGGATGTATCCTCAGTTCATCCCAGCAGCAGCAAGCATACTGATCATTCAACTCATCTATGTATTCCTCTTCTATCAAATATGAGCTATTACTATTGTATGGAAGATATGGTTGTCTCTGTTTTAGAATAACATTTTTATGGTTTGATACTTTCACCTGCCATCTATGGATAACACAGAGTTCCTATCAAGATTAAAGGACCCAAAGACCTATGGACCTAAGGTTACTGAGGTATCCCTCCTTCAAACCCATATCAGTATCATCGCGTTGACCGATAGGTATGTCTATAAGATCAAGAAACCAGTGAATTTTGGTTTCCTTGATTTTTCCACACTTGAAAAACGTAAACATTTCTGTTATGAAGAGATACGGTTGAACTCACGACTCTGCCCTGAGATATATCGGGATATCGTTTCTATTACGTTTGATTCATCACAGGGTCTAAGGGTCAATGGAAAAGGAGATATCATCGAGTATGCAGTAGAAATGGAGAAATTTTCTCAGGATAGGATCATGACACATCTATTAAAAGAGAAAAAAGTTTCAAAACATCATATCGAGAGCATTTGCAAAATACTTGTTGATTTCTATCACCGGGTTGACCCATCGAACGATATCAGAGAATATGGTACTCTAGAATCAGTGAAAAAGAATATCGATGAGAACTTTTTTCAGACAAAGGATGTAGTTGATGTCACTATCTCTAAGTATGACTATCATTTTATAAAAGATGCTTGTGACTTGTTCTTCAAAAAGCAAAAAGATGTATTTCTAAAAAGGATAGATCAAGATATGATCAAGGAGTGCCATGGTGATCTTCATTCTGGTAACATCGTCATCGGGGATACTGATGATATCTGTATCTTTGATTGTATCGAGTTCAACAAACGATTCCGTTATATCGATGTTGCCTCAGATATCGGGTTTCTTGCTATGGACCTAGATTTCAATAATAATTTCTATCTATCGAGTTATCTTATCCAAACATATATCGAGCAATCTAAAGACTTAGATATCTTAGATGTTCTTCAATTCTATAAATCCTATCGAGCATATGTCAGAGGAAAGGTATTAGGGTTTCAACTCAATGATGTTCATATTACTGATGAAACAAGAAACGATATTATTCGCACTGCTAGATCCTATTATGATCTTTCATTGTATTATGCATCTTTGTTTCAATTGCAATGTAGTAGAAAGCATCCGTATATCTTTTTAGTCAGCGGTCTAACAGGGACAGGGAAATCAACGCTAGCATTGAAACTATCCATTGATTATCATGCTCAGATCATTAACACAGATATTGTGAGAAAACAAGTTGCTGGTATCGATACCTTTGAACGACATCATGATGAACCAAATACAGGTCTCTATGATCCAAGAAATGTTGAAAATACCTATGAGCAGGTCCTTGCTCTAGCGCGGTCTTTTCTCTCTGAACACAAATCTATCGTTCTAGATGCAACGTTTCAGAAAAAGATCCATCGTGATATGGTAAGGGAACTAGCTAGAGAACATAACGCTACGTTGATACCTATTCTCTGTATCTGTCCTGATGAGGTTGCTCGATCATGGCTTATGCAACGATTACATGAAAAAACCGCATCAGATGGTCGCTGGGAGATCTATCAAACAATGAAAAAGACCTTTGAACCCTATGATGCTTCAGAAGATCATATCGAGTTTGATACTTCAGAAGAAACATATGAGAAGCAAAGAGAACAGTATACATCCATCCTCTCATTCATACAGGATAGGTGAGATTTCTTGATCATCTCCGGATATGAAATCGATGATGAGGAGCTCATTGAGACCCTTAAGGAAAAG
>JARVGL010000114.1 GCA_029762575.1 Thermoplasmatota archaeon
CTCACCATTGGTGTATTTCTCTCCGAGACGCAACAGAGACATGCAACAAGGATATCTGAACCTTTGGACCTTCCTTTGGGCATCGTGTTGCCTTTTATGAATGCTGATGCGTTCAGGCTCTGTATCGAAGAGGGGGTTTTTGATGAAGACGACGTCGAATCGTTCTTGCTTGAACAGACGAATCGTTTTGAGAACCATGCAAAAACACTCTTTGCATCATTACAAGGTAAGGCACTTGTGGATAAAACATCGTTTGAACGTTCGCTGCTTTGGGATGAAGATATTTCACATATGAATGCAACTGATCCCATTGAAATCGTCTCTACCTTCCATAGTTCCTATCCTCTTCTGTTTTCCTTCTCATTGGTGCCTCCGGGTTTCCAGATATCTACTCAGAATATCACGTTCACAGGTATAACCGATCAGTCGGTAACCTATACCATTATTTTTCCTAAAGGTACCACCATCGATGTAAATGATACATTAGGACGGGCAAACGTTATTGAGACGCCTGAAGGAAAGATAAGCCTTGTGGTATCATTTGATGCATCGGAGGGTGACCTAGTCAATACCGTCTCAGTATGTATGAGGCCATCTGGTCTTTTCATCATTGGTTTATTTGTACCTTGTATTATTAGTATCATCATCACCATCATTCTCTTAATCGTCATCTATGTTATCAGAAAGAAACGGAATCGATTACGAGGAACTTCGATGCCTGCTGACAGAGGGTATGAAGAAGAGGATTATTATGTACCCCCACCGCCTTCTAAAAAAAGATAGGTAACATTAAACGTATCATGTGACCAAATGAGAAACCAATCGTAAGAGTGAAGGTGTTTTTTTCAATAAGGGTTTAACAAGACGAGAAGGGTAATCAATATCTCCATATTCTGTGATAGTTTCTTGAATGTTTTTCTGCTGGAATCTTTTAATGTATCGATCAAATTGTTGATCAGATAAGCCTGTAAATATCTTACGAAAATACATCCCTTTTGATAGTTCCTTACCAATGTCTTGTCTACATTCATCCTGATATTTCTGAAGGAACTCAGTAGTATATCGCTGTTCTTGTATAGCCTCTCGAACCGTCTGTGCACAATATCTAGCACAGAGGAGCCCAGGATAGATACCTCCACCAGATGTGGGTTTTACTTGTGCTGCTGCATCACCGACTAGAACAACCCGTTCATCAACGATCTGTTTGAGAGGACCAAGAGGTATGACGCCACCTGTCTGATATGATATGGTTGCATCTGAGATGAAAGAGGACAGAGAAGTATCATTAAAAAGTTGTTTAAAGTAGGTCTTAAGTGATTGTTCTGATTGTTTGTGGACACATAAACCAATATGAGCAGCAGTACCTTTTTCATTGGTGGGTATCAGCCAGGCAAAAAAACCTGGAGCTATACGATTACCGATAAAAATCTCCACAGAGGATCCATCAAGGTTGGTATCCACGAGTTGGGCACCAATGCCTCGGAGGAATTCTTTTGGTTGAGGAAAGCCAAAGATATCTCGGACCCGGGAATAGGGGCCATCTGCACCGATCACTATCTCAGCTTGGATATGCCGACCTTTTGATGTCTCAATATTCACACGTTGAGGGTCTCTTTGTAAAGAGATTGCTTTTTCAGAGAGAAGAAGCTCCGCACCTTTCTTCTGAGCTTTATTTGATAGGTATCTATCAAATATTGATCGGTCGATACGATACGCATGTGGTTTATCCCCGCCTATACATAGCTTATGACCGGAGGGTGAATGGATATGGGCAGTAGTGATAGTGTTCTGGACGATGTCATCAGGAGGTATTTGGAACGTTTCAAAGACTCTTTTAGAGACAAGACCAGCACAATTGACAGGGCAACCAATGGTTTTATGCTGCTCGATTAATACAACGGATACTTGTTGTTCTGCAAGTGTTTTTGCAACATAGCTACCAACTGGCCCTGCTCCAATGACAGCGACCTCATAGTATGATGATGATTCCATAATCTTAATCTAAGGAGTATACCACAAAGATTTATAACAGAATCGACTATTTGGCCTATGTGTGGAATGGCCTAGGTGTATAACAAGTATGAATATGGTCGGGAGTATTAGCAGCAGTATGCTTTTTCTAAAAGATAAGAATAAGAAGATAGTAAAAGATGGCGAAGAGATATCTGAAGATGGTTTGCTCTGTCGGTTTGTGTTGGATGGTCAAGGACGAAAGGTTGGTGAGAGCATTGCTGTATATAAGGATCTTCTCATCATTAAAACAGGTAAGGATTTCTTAGGTGTCCCTATGAAACATATCGATGTGGATATTAGTCATATACTCGTCAAAGGTTTGATAGATCATACAAAAGCGTTGGAACTAGGAAAGGGCTGGCAAAAAGAGAATTATAAAGAGATCAAGTATCCCCCAGAGGAACCTTAAAATGGATTTTTCATATAAGATGGTGCTTGTTGCCCGTAAAGATCTAAAACTATCACCAGGAAAACTTGCTGCACAGGTCGCTCATGCCGCTGTTGCCTGTGCCCTTGAAACAAAAAAGATCAATGGAAAATGGTTCAAGAAATGGACTGATGAAGGAGCAAAAAAAGCGGTTGTCAAGGTGGGGGAACTTGATGATCTGTTTCCTTTGAAACGAAAAGCCGATGACCTAAAGATCGTGACATATCTTGTAACAGATGCAGGTCATACCGAGATACCAGCAGGAACAATAACCATCCTAGGAGTTGGCCCTGCACCAGATAATCTCATTGATCAAGTAACTGGAGATTTACCATTGCTTTAGAGAAATTAAGGAAAAAGAAAGAAAACAGGATTGTTTTCTATTGTCTCTTTTTTAGGATGAATAAGATAGCTGCAAATGCAATAATAAGTGCTATCATTTCAAAGCCGGGGGTCCCCTTTGCCGCATCCATGCTTACAGGATCAGCGGTATACTGCTCATAATAGGGGGATTCATCATTAGGTGCCCAATCTCCCCACCATTCAGCAGAGGTATCACCATATTCAGTGTATTCTGCAGCCCAACCCCAGAGGAAAACATCAGAGGTAAAAGACCCTATGATCTTATAGGTT
>JARVGL010000115.1 GCA_029762575.1 Thermoplasmatota archaeon
CTAACAGTTTCAAGGGTAAATGTCTTATCGGGTGTTGTCTCATCCACGTCGATATGCAATTGGTTTTGTATTTCTTGTAAAACCTTTGGCCCTCCCCTTACATGACATGCAGTCCCGCAGCAGGCTGTGATGATATGCTTTCCCCTTGGTTTTAAGCTAAATGATTTATAAAAGGTTGCTAAGCCATAAACATCAATAAGTGGTATATCGAGTTTCTCAGAAACATATGTAAGTGTTTCTCTCGGTAGCCATCTATGTTTGTTTTGTATATCTTGTAATATCGGTATCAAAGATGATTTTTTATGTTCGTGCTTCTTTAGAATCTTGTCAATCTCAGATGGTTTCACTAAAGCACTTCCCCAATCTGTTGAAATATGTATAGGGATTTCATTTTAATATCTTTTGATAATAATGGTGACAACAGCATTCAAAATTCCTTATGGATATTATTATTTTTAGGTGCCAAAGTTTTAATAATGGAGTATGATACGGACCACGAATGTACTGGAGGAGTACGTTATGGATGAAAGTGTAAAAGCGTTCATGGAAAAGGTTATTGAAAGAAACCCTGGTGAAAAAGAGTTTCATCAAGCAGTCCAAGAAGTCGTTGAAAGCATTATGCCATATATAGAAAAAAACCCTAAATATAAAAAAGCAAAGATATTGGAGCGTATCATAGAGCCTGAACGAACGATCATGTTTCGTGTTCCCTGGGTAGATGATACAGGAGATATCCAAGTAAATCGTGGATATCGTGTTGAATTCAATAGTGCTATTGGTCCGTATAAAGGCGGCTTGAGGTTCCATCCAAGTGTTACATTAAGTATTTTAAAATTCCTTGGTTTTGAGCAGATTTTTAAGAACAGTTTAACGGGTCTACCCTTAGGCGGTGGAAAAGGAGGATCTGATTTCAATGCTCGCGGTAAATCAGATATGGAGATCATGCGTTTTTGCCAGTCATTCATGATGGAATTATATCGCCATGTGGGTCCTAATACGGATGTACCCGCGGGAGATATTGGTGTCGGTGGCCGCGAGATTGGATATCTTTATGGCATGTATAAGAAACTACGAAATGAATTCACTGGTGTTTTAACTGGTAAAGGGGCTAATTGGGGTGGAAGCCTTATCCGTCCAGAGGCAACAGGTTTTGGCGGTGTCTATTTTGTTCAAGAAATGCTAAAAACGAAGAATGAGACGTTGAAGGGAAAAACCGTTACACTCTCCGGTTTTGGAAATGTAGCATGGGGGGCTGCCCTAAAACTTGAGCAACTGGGTGCAAAAGTCGTCACGTTATCAGGACCAGATGGATATATTTACGATAAAGACGGCGTCAAAGGCGACAAGATCAATTATCTCCTTGATATGCGTGCGTCAAACAACGATCGAGTTGAGGATTATGCAAAGAAATACAAGGTTCCTTTTTATCCTGGTAAAAGACCGTGGGATGTCAAATGCGACATCGCAATGCCTTGCGCTACACAAAACGAGCTTGACGAAACAGATGCAAAAACATTGATTAAAAATGGATGCAAATTGATCGCAGAAGTTTCAAACATGGGTTGTACGGCTGAGGCTGCAAAACTTGCAACAGAGAAAATAATGTTTGCACCAGGAAAAGCGATAAATGCAGGCGGTGTAGCGGTATCTGGTTTAGAGATGACCCAGAATAGTATGAGGCTACGCTGGACCTCTGAAGAGGTTGATAAACAACTTCATCAAATCATGACAACCATCCATGATTCTTGCGTGAAATATGGTCGTATCTCAAAAGACAAGATAGATTACATAAAAGGAGCAAACATCGCAGGATTTGTTAAGGTTGCTGATGCGATGCTTGACCAAGGGGTTGTTTAATCCCTTTCCCTCTTTTTTTATAACTTTTTCATAGGCCTCTCTCCTATCTAACAAAATTTTAATAGTCTAGATGCTAGATAATGGATTAATTGATTCCTCTGAGGTGACACTACGAAGACAGGAAAAAAAGATACCACCCGATCAAAAAGTCAACAAGATTTTGAAGAGACCTATGAACTTCGCGGTCAGATATATCATTCTCTTATGCCGTTTAGGATAAAAGACATTCTCATTGTTTCAAGTCTCTATGATGCATTTATAATTGAAGAGGAAGGGTTGCTTGCTGAACTCGTTATTGGTGAATATCAACATCTTCTTCTCAGTTCGCCACCACGGGTCACCCGTGTTTCTTCTGGAGAAAAAGCGTTATCAAAACTAACGCAGCATAAATATGATCTTATCATAACAATGGCTAAGAACATAGGGATGGATCCTTTTCAATTTGGAAAAGAAGTCAAAACGATCCATCCGGAATTACCCGTCATTCTTTTAGCAACAGACCGATCAGACATCAATCAGTTCCAAGAAGAACAGAGTGTGGGTAGTATTGATAAAATCTTTGCTTGGACTGGTGATCCTGCGCTTTTTTTAGCTATAATCAAGTATGTTGAAGATAGCACGAATGTCCGATATGACACTGCAAATGGAAACGTTAGGGTTCTAATCATGGTTGAGGACTCGATATATTATTATTCCATGCTTCTTCCGATCCTTTTAACCGAGGTCGTTCAACAGACGAGACATTCTCTCTCTGACGATCTCAATGAGATGCAGCGCCTTCTTCGAAGACGAGCACGACCGAAGATCCTTCTTGCAGAGACGTATGAAGAAGCACAGTATTATTATAAAAAATACAAAGAATATGTTCTTGGCGTTCTCTCGGATGTTTCATTCAAAAAAAACGGAAAAGTAAATCCAAGAGCCGGACATGAGTTCTTACGATCCATTCGTCATGAAATGCCCCATCTTCCATTACTTATGCAATCCTCCGAGATACAGAATCAACAAAAAGCAGAAGAAATCGATGCGATTTTCTTAAATAAAAACTCACCGACACTCGTTCAGGATTTTCAGCATTTCCTTTTAAATCACCTTGGGTTTGGCGATTTTGCATTCTTATTACCTAAATCTGGGACACATTATGAAAAGGAGATATCTACACTCTCACCAAATGATATACACATTCAAACAACGGAGATCGCCCGCGCAT
>JARVGL010000116.1 GCA_029762575.1 Thermoplasmatota archaeon
AAGTTTATAGGTGAGCTTATGAGCTAGGGATATTGGTAATGGCATGAGCTCTTTTGTCTCATTACATGCGTATCCAAACATCATCCCTTGATCCCCTGCTCCTTGTTCCTTATGTAATCCAGAGTTCTCAGTGACTCCTTGAGAGATATCGGGGCTTTGTTCTGTTATTTGCACCCAGACAGAACAGGTTTCCCATTCGATACCATAACTTGAATCAGTATATCCAATATCCTTAATCGCTTCTCTAACAACATGAGGGATATCGATATATGCAGAAGTGGTCATCTCACCAAATACCATGACACCACCGTTCTTTGTCGCGGTCTCAATGGCAACTCGAGAGTTTTTATCTTGCCGAAGCGCTTCATCAAGGATCGAATCCGAAATGATATCGCACATCTTATCCGGATGTCCTTCGGTAACTGATTCTGAACTTATAATGATCTTTCTTTTAGCCATATCGTTCACCATAGGGTCCTTTGTTCTATGTCCTTTAAAAGAAAAGACAGTTTTCAAGCAATGGATATAAAAACATGGATATTAATGTTTGTGAAATCTAAATTGAACCGAAAAAGGAGAAAGATAGATGAAACGAAAGAGTATCCCCTCATATATTTTTATATGATGTTTAGATATTATCTTATTTGTCAATATGTCTCTCCAAATCATGAGACCCCCATTATGTTGACAGGAATTAATCGTTATATCGATCTTGTGAAGACCCACCGGTGAATATGACATGAATAACACAGCTTTGCTATCATATATTTCCCTAATGCTTTTGGTATCTCTTGCGTTCACTGGCATCGCAGGGATTGAGGAGATAAACATCCAACAACACGATCAACATAATAGTTATCTTTGCAATAAAGACCCTGAATCTCCATCTATCTTTGCTGGTGCTTCTGCAAAAACTATTACACCTGATCTCTATCGACATGACCCGATTTATCTAGCAGGATTTGGAAGAGGGCGAAAAGCAACAGGTATTCATGATGATATATGGTCACGGTGCTGTTGTATACGGATAAGGGATACAACCTTTGCCATTGTCTCAGTGGATCTCATCGGCGTCATGTATTCAGAATATCATCGGATACTAGGTAGATTACCTGATTCTATCGCTATTGATCACATCATCTTGAGTAGTACGCATAATCATGAAGGCCCAGACGTTATTGGACTATGGGGGCCAGGTTTTACCACAGGGGTCCATTGGGAATGGTATGAAGAGGCTATGGATATCATCGCAGACAGCATCATAGAGGCATATACTACGATGGTTCCAGCAGGTCTACGGTTCGGCCATGCAGAGGCAGAAGGTTTCTCACGAGATAGCAGGGAACCCATATGTACTGATGACCAAGTTGAGACGATACAGATCGTTGATTATAACCTAACAACTATTGCAACAATGGTATTTTATGGAAGTCACCCTGAAGTATTATGGGATAAAAACACACTTATCACCTCAGATTACCCCCATTACATCTATCAGCATATTGAAGAAACAGTTGGGGGAACAGCGATGTTTGTCATTGGTGCTATCGGTGGTCTTATAACCCCACGAGTGCCGGGTCACACTTTTGAGGATGCGCAACGATTCGGTACCGCTATCGCATCTCTTTGTTTGGAATCGGTTCAGAACAGTTCCACTATATGGGATACACCAATCCGCATTGATCTGCAAGAGATCGCTATACCCCTTACAAATCCTATCTTTCGTTTAGCATCAATTCTTGGAATATTGAATCGCCCCCTTCATCATATGAGAAGAGATGTGATGACTGCGGTATGTGTCATTGAGCTTGGTGAAGAGGGTTCTTTAGCTCAGATAGTTACCGTCCCAGGAGAAGAGTTCCCTGAGAGCTGGTTGGATTTAAAAGAAAAGCTTCATGCAGACCATCGTATACTCATTGGCCTAGGCCTTGATGAACTAGGATATATCGTACCTTCCGAGGATTTTGATTGGAGAAAGTATGAGGAAAGTATGAGTGCCTCTCGTTTCCTTGAC
This sequence comes from Thermoplasmatota archaeon, assembly GCA_029762575.1. GTDB lineage: Archaea > Thermoplasmatota > E2 > DHVEG-1 > DHVEG-1 > EX4572-165. Next base: position 2,015 of record JARVGL010000116.1, read on the forward strand.
TATTACATCCATCAGACCTTAGAAAGTATGTTGACCATGAAAGACACTACGTGATGGTATCTCACACGATCACCTATTGCTACATCAATAGAATTAAAAAGTTAATTAACCAACCTATCGAGCAGAAGAATATTTGAACATTAGCACAAATCATTCATTATGCGATGTTTAGGAGATCCGCCCTATAAGGAATTATTCTAATTTTATATCTTTTCGATATCTGGATGGTGGATGAATAGCAAAGATATCTAGTTCAATGTTGAGCCAACATCATCAATCAAGGTTAAGCGTTTATTGGACCATATACAGACAGACAATAACTTAAAATACTATGTTTTAATAATAATATAGCATTAATAGTTAGGGGACAAAAAAAATATGAGAAAAATTCTATTAGTTGGCATTATAACATTATTGTTGTTAAGCGGTTCTCAGAGCCTTGCAACAGATGAAAGACAACCATCGTATGAACAAAAGACCATCTCGTTTTATCAACTCTCTCAATTGGACAAAGGATCATTTCTTACAGTAGATCTTAAAGGAGCGGATATACCGTTCTTCATGCAAAATCATTATATTGTGCCTACGAAGATCGAAACATATACCTTTCCTTATGGAACAACCATTGAATCGGTTTCTGTAACAAACGAAAAGATACATTCACTATCATTAAAACAACCTTTGCAACTTGCTCCACCAGCACGCCTTCTTGATGGACAGATACATGACATAGAGACATCTATCAAATCCGATCCCGTCGCCCTATCAGAATGGTTCACCTATGATATTGGATCAGGTATCTTTGATGACCTCCATCAAATAATCGTAAAAATCCAATTGTTCCCCGTTCAATACGATCCAATTGGTAATACCATTGAATGGACCGAGGAGATGACTCTTGATATCAAGTATACTCTCCCTAAAAAAACC
>JARVGL010000117.1 GCA_029762575.1 Thermoplasmatota archaeon
AAAGATATTGATAAAATGAGAGAAAATTATTTTAATAAACTTGAAGAATCAAATAAATAAATTTATTTTTCTCTTTTGAAAATTAACTTATTTTTCTAAACAAGATTTTCTCATTTATATGCACCATAGTTAACAATTTTGTTAAGATTGGTGCATATTATTGCGAATGGAATAATTGTTGGCAAATGCTCTTTTTTCAATAGTTAAAAAATTAACGGACCTGGCGGGATTTGAACCCGCGATCTATAGCTTAGGAGGCTATCGCCCAATCCAGGCTAGGCTACAGGCCCTTTCATGCTGGGAAATATCTTTTCCATTAAGAGTGTTTCCATACATATACAAATACACTCAAACTTGTAAAATTTAAAGATAAAAAAGTGTTATCTGCAAGCAATCATTCTTTGTTTTTTAATATATATTTGTTTCATAGGTCACCTGAAATGAAGCCTCAGAATGGTCCAGCGGTGTTGTTTTCTGTTTTCGAAGGTCCTCTAATCGAATAACATCACACTCTACCTTATTCTTTTGTAGAAGCTTTTTCATGCCTTGTATGTGTCCATCACCTACGACAGCGATGATATGGTCATGATCATCAGTAAGTTTGATGAGTTTTTGGACCATATAATCATTACGCTGATTTATTAGGACCCTTTGTATCGTGGGGAACATCTTTGCCATTTCTTGCATATAGGAATCAACGTTATGCTCTAGCTTTTCAATTTCATCCTCCAGTCGTTTCTTTGATATAAGAAACCCACTAAGACCTGAAAAAAGAAATTTAGCTTTCTCCCGTATAGTCATTTCTTTTATCATCTGGGAAAAGACCCGTTGGGCGTCCATGTCGATACAGGCGCAGGGTATCTGATGGCTTTGTGCATAGAGTATCGATGTGAGCATCTCATCGCCTGCGCTTACCCCAAATCTTTCTGCAAGGTCTTGCTGGTATCGTCCAAGGGTTCGATAGAGAAATGGTTGATTCTTTTGTCTTTTTTGTTCGTTGTTTGGATCGTTATGTTTTGCAAGGAGTGAGTGGTATCTATTGATATCTAGTTCGACGGCAATGACATCAGGTTGTCTTTCATCAAAGATGGATAGAAGCATCTGGGATAATTGAAAGATATGGCCGGTTCCAATGAGTGTTATCATAATGTTCAACCATTGTTATTGATATAGGGGGGATGATATTTTATGTTTATAGCCCTTCACCACCAATATCGGCAGAAGGCGAAATCGATATCGACATATTTATATACTTTTAATGTGACAAACACATGTATGAGCAACGTAATAAATGACTATAAGATATATGAACTCTCCCGTGCATGGAGACAACTTGCAAAGGAACTCGGCTTTCTTTGGTAAAACCTCTCAAACTAATATCGATAGAACCCAGGTTTGTACGGTCCATCCACCTTAACACCGATGTATTCCGCCTGCTCCTTAGACAACTTCGTCAACCGCACACCAAGCTTCTCAAGATGCAACCTAGCCACTTCCTCATCAAGGATCTTAGGAAGCATATACACATCCACCTCTAACTCCTTACCCCACAGCTCCATCTGCGCAAGACACTGATTCGTAAAACTATTACTCATCACAAAGCTCGGATGCCCCATCGCATTACCAAGATTTACCAACCGACCACGAGAAAGAAGGATGATACCATGCCCATCAGGGAATACAAACCTATCTACCTGAGGCTTGATATGTACCTCCTGGATGCCTGGGTATCTCTCTAATTTTTCTACTTGTATCTCATTATCAAAATGACCAATGTTACAGACGATTGCTCCATCCTTCATCTTTTCCATATGATCCACACGGATCACATCACGATTACCTGTTGCTGTGACAAAGATATCAGCAAACCCTATACAATCCTCGATCCGAACAACCTCATAGCCTTCCATAGCCGCCTGAAGAGCACAGATAGGATCGATCTCGGTGACAAGAACACGTGCACCAAAACCTTTCATACTCTGTGCGCACCCCTTCCCAACATCACCATACCCACAGACTAACACCACTTTACCTGCTACCATCACATCGGTACCTCGTTTAATACCATCTGCAAGACTCTCCCGACACCCATACAGATTATCAAACTTACTTTTCGTCACAGAATCATTAACATTAAAAGCAGGGAACAACAACCGATTTTGTTCCTTCATCTGATACAACCGATGAACACCAGTCGTCGTCTCCTCAGAGACACCTTTGATCTCTTGAGATATCCGAGACCAATACGTTGGATCGGACCGATAGATCTCTTTTAAACAACTCATTAGCTCTCGATAATCCTCTCCTTCACTGCTATAATCCTTTTCAAGTAATTCCGGGTGTTTCTCCACCTCATACCCTTTATGGATCATCAACGTTGCATCGCCTCCATCATCAACGATAAGATGCGGTCCTTTTCCATCACCAAAATCAAGGGCTTTCCGGGTGCACCACCAATACTCTTTTAATGTCTCGCCTTTCCAAGCAAACACCGAGATATCTTTTTGAGCGATAGCTGCAGCTGCGTGGTCCTGAGTAGAATATATATTACAACTCGCCCAACGGACCAGGGCACCAAGTTCACGTAATGTTTCAATAAGCACCGCTGTTTGGATAGTCATATGCAGACTCCCCGTTATCCTAGCACCCTTCAAAGGTTTCTTAGGGCCATATTTTTCCCTGATGGCCATTAGACCTGGCATCTCTTTTTCAGCGATATCGATCTCCTTACGACCAAACTCCGCTAAACTAATATCCTTGATTTTATATTGTTCTGTTTTAACCGACATATACAATAACACTCTCTCTTTATTTTAGGATAAGCTTTGCATCTACCACACAGACCGAATCCTCATAGACGAACACTGGGTTCAGATCCATCTGATCGATACGATCCATG
>JARVGL010000118.1 GCA_029762575.1 Thermoplasmatota archaeon
GAAAACGCTCGGATCATGGGTAGTTTGCATATGACGATTCAAACTGCAGTGTTGATCAGAACCCTTAGGGCACTGGGAGCACGTGTTCGTTGGGCGAGTTGTAATATTTATTCAACGCAGGATCATGCCGCTGCCGCAATCGCTAAAGAAGGAGTACCTGTGTTTGCTTGGAAAGGTGAAACGTTAAAAGATTACTGGTGGTGCACGCAGAAAGCACTAGATTTTGGAGATGGAAAAGGACCAGAGTTAATCGTTGATGACGGGGGAGATGCGACACTGATGATCCATAAAGGATATGATGTGGAAGAACACCCTACTCTTCTTGAAAAAGAGTATAGTGATGAACCTGAGGATCTCCGGGAACTAATGAACATATTAAAAGAAATCTACCAGCACGATCCTACTCGATGGCATAGGACCGTACAAGAAATGAGAGGAGTTAGTGAAGAGACAACAACAGGTGTTCATCGATTATATCAGATGATGGAACAAGACACGCTTTTATTCCCTGCATATAATGTGAATGATTCAGTGACAAAATCAAAATTTGATAATCTGTATGGTTGCCGGGAAAGTCTTGCTGATGGTATCAAGAGAGGAACAGATGTGATGGTAGCAGGAAAGATCATAGTACTCTGTGGGTACGGTGATGTGGGTAAAGGTTGTGCACAAAGCATGAAAGGATTCGGTGCTAGAGTAATTGTCACTGAGATTGATCCAATCTGTGCACTCCAGGCGTCCATGGAAGGCTATGAGGTTCTTAGAGTGGAAGATGCTGTTGAGTATGCTGATATCTTTGTAACTGCTACGGGTAACCGGGATGTGATCAGAGTAGAGCACATGGAAAAGATGAAGGATGGAGCAATCGTGTGTAACATTGGTCATTTTGATAATGAGATCCAAATGGAAAAACTTGAGAAATATCCTGGCATCAAAGAAGAAAACATCAAGCCACAAGTTGATAAGTTCACATTCCCAGATGGACATAGTATCATCATGTTGTCACGAGGTAGACTTGTGAATCTAGGGAATGCAACAGGTCATCCTAGTTTTGTGATGAGTAATTCTTTTACCAACCAATGTTTAGCACAAATGCAACTTTGGAAAAAGGATTATGAGATCGGCGTGTATATGCTGCCGAAACATCTTGATGAAGAAGTTGCCCAGTTACATTTAGCGAAACTTGGTGTGAAACTTACACTTCTTACAAAAGAACAAGCTGATTATATCGGAGTACCTGCGAAAGGCCCTTTTAAACCAGAGTATTACCGGTATTAAAGGAACTATTGCTTCTTATGATAACCCTTATTGGTACAGGACATGTATTTGATCTCAGCGATCAAATTCAAGACATCCTTGAAGAAAAGCAACCTGATATCGTTTGTGTTGAACTTGATGAGAAACGGTATGCTTCATTACTGATGAAGAGGAATGGATCAAAAACAAGTGATCTTCAAAAGAAGAATGTATCATTTCTTTATCAGATCCTTGGTCGCTTTCAAGAAGCTATGGCGGCTGAATACGGTGTTCACGCTGGAGATGAGATGCTAACGGGTATAAAGTTTGCTCATGATCATCAGCTACCCATGGTTTTTATCGATCGTTCCGCTGATCAAATCTTTGCACGGATGATAAAAGAAATGGGTTTTTTAGAAAAAATTCGTTTGTTTTTTTCTGCATTAGGTAGTCTATTTGTTAGTAAAAAACAAGTGGATAAGGAGATAAAGAAGTTAGATACCAATCTGGAAGCATATTTAGAACAAGTCGGTGATAAATTTCCCACAGTGAAACGGGTGTTAATCGATGAGAGAAACAAGTATATGGTTAAGCAATTATTGGAAACTCAGGAAGCATATGAGAACATTGTTGCCATTGTTGGTGATGGTCATATTCCTGGATTGTTATCTTTATTTGAACAAGAAAAAACTAGCGTTGAAACCATTAGATTAAAACAAATAAGAAATAAACAATCGATATCAACAGATCAATCTACTGCATCGTTTTCAATACAATATCAACAGTTTTAAAAATGAACAGTACACTTTTTCTGACAAAAAACAATATCATCTATTGAGTAAAACTAATAAAAGTAAAGCTATTATCAAATAATACAAATGGGAAAGAAATTCAAGATTGAAAAAGGAAAAAGAAAACGTGGTTATCTATCCTCTGGGAATCGTTCAGATTATGTAATGAATCGTATTGTGCACCAAGCAAGGGAATGGCCCATACATGATTGTGTTATCAATCCTTCTTGGAGGGAACATGGATTAGCAAATATAACGCTTTCTAGAAAACAACCAAATGATCTCATTGTTATCGGATCGTATTTAGTAGATACATTATGCCTTGGTTTGAAAGATACGTTCTGCGAAGTTAACTTTACTGATTCGATATATAAACGGTTTAAAGTGAAAATGTATCGGGATGAAATCCCTATAGATTGTAAGATTTCAACTGCTCATACCATTATCTATGGTGGAATAAAATTTGCTTCATCCCTTGGTTTCAAACCACAAAAAGATTTTACCCTATCAAAATACCTCCTTGAAAAACCAGAAAACATTGAAATAGATAATTCAATTGAATTTGGAAAAGATGGAAAACCAATGTATATCCAAGGACCATATGATGATACAAATCTTGTGTTTGAAACGTTGGCACAAGAGAAATCTGATGAATGATCGTTTTAAAAAAATAATCTAGGTTTGAATCACTTTTCTTTTATAAGATAACATGCGAGAAAACCAACGAGCTTTAGTCGTAGGATGAATCGCT
>JARVGL010000119.1 GCA_029762575.1 Thermoplasmatota archaeon
ATCTACAATGCTTGGTCTACGGCTCGCTGACTATTTCGTAACAGAAGCTGGATTTGGTTCAGAACTAGGAGCGGAGAAGTTCTTTGATATCGTCTGTCGAACAGGAGATCTTAAACCTGACGCGGTCGTACTAGTCGCTAGTATCCGTGCATTGAAAAGACATGGTAACGGTACGGATCTTTATGCAGTGAAAAATGGTTTGGTCAATCTAGAGAAACACCTTGAGAACATACAATGGTTCAAGGTCCCTGTCATCGTCTCTTTGAATCAATTTGAATCAGATAGCGATGAGGAAATTAAGATCGTTGAGGATTTCTGTAATGAGAGAAACATTCCGTTCTCTGTCGTCGAGGTATGGCAGAATGGTGGTGAGGGTGGCATAGAACTTGCAGGGAAATTGATCAGTTTAATTCATAACACTTCATCGGATTTTCGTTATTTGTATCCCTTGGAAAGCTCGGTGAAAGAAAAGATCGATGCGGTTGCAAAGACCATTTATGGCGCCGGAGGTGTCGTGTATAGTGTTGAGGCAGAGCATGATATTAGATTATGCGATCGACTGGGACTTGATATCTTACCGATTTGTATCGCAAAGACGCAGTACTCTCTCTCTGATGATCCTTTACTTCTTGGAAGACCTAAGGATTTCAAGATAACTGTTCGATCGATCCGTTTCTCTGCAGGAGCAGGTTTTCTAGTACCTATGACTGGTAAGATAACAACAATGCCCGGACTTCCAGTTCATCCGATGTCTGAACATATTGACATTGATACAGAAGGAAACATCATTGGGCTCTACTAGATTTGAGTTATTTTTAAATCAAAGAACCATACATTCATATAGCTGAAATGGTATTGTCTTTTCATCTCATTTATGGGAGGTGGCATAATGCCTACTGAGGATCTGAAGATACATGTACAAGAAGTGATGTCAGTGTTGGAAGGCAGGGTTGATAATATCTCCGCTGATGATGTTGAGGCTGAATTGCAAAGGTTCCTTGAATATGGTGTCCCTCTTGCTCAGGCAAAGCAGACCGTCATCAAAAAACATGGTGGTTTATCGTTCTCCAATGGTTCTTCTGCTTTGCTTAAGAGAACCTTGATCGGTGATCTGGGCATGGATCAGAGAAGTGTTAAGATCGTTGCAAAGATCGTTTCGCTTAATCCAAAGGAGATACTGGTGAAGGGTCAACCACGTCAGATATATTATGGGTTGCTTCGTGATGAGAGTGGGACGGTCCCGTTTACATCATGGAATGAGTTAGACGTTGGAAAGGGCGATATCGTCGAGGTTGCCAATGCTTATACTCGTGAATGGCAGGGGACCATTCAACTAAATCTTGGTGATCGTACACATGTCGAGAAGAAGGATGAGAGTGTACTTCCTAAAGAGGCGTTTGAACCTAAGAAATGTGTGATCAAAGACTTACACTCAAATATGGGTACGGTGGATATCATTACGGTCATCCTTGATATCGAGAAGAAAGAAGTTGAGGTCGGTGGTGAAAAGAAGACGGTCTTCTCTGGTGTTCTTGGTGATGAAACAGGTAAGACTCCGTTTACCGCATGGATGGATTTCAAATTGAAGAAAGGAGATACTATTCATATCGTTGGTGGCAGTATCCGGAGCTGGAAGGGTGTACCACAGATAAGTTTCGATGAGAATGCCACCGTTGAAAAGGCAGAAAAAAAGATCAACCCAAAGGATGTCCCTGTTCGTAGATTGATGATGTATGAAGCAGTGGAACACCCTGGTCTCTATGATGTTGAGGTCGCTGGTGATGTCATTGAGATCCAAACAGGTTCTGGTCTCATCATGCGATGTCCAGAATGTAATAGGATGTTGTTCAACAACGAATGCCGGACCCATGGAGTAGTTGAAGGACAGGTGGATATCCGTTTACGATGTTCTATTGATGATGGTACCGGGTCAGTGAGTGCAATCTTTGATAGGGGGCTTAGTGAGCAGCTTTTAGGTAAAACACTAGACGAATGTAAGAATATGAATCCAACTGATCTATCAGATATGATACTAAAAGAGGTATTTGCCCATCAATTTTGTTTAAGGGGAAATAGCTTACGTGACCGATTTGGTATCACGTTCCTTGTTCAAGAGGTAACAGAAAAAGATGTGGATGTGAAAGCAGAAGCGCAATTATTGTCTAAGGACCTGGAGGTGATGGAATGAAGCGAGAACATGCCTGGAGGTTGTTTGCAGCGGAATATAATGATAGTATGATCGAGATCAAAAGTGAAGGTGATATGATGCCTTCGTATATTGTGACGCCTCTTGGGGCAAAGGTGAACCGTTTGTTTCTCGTGGGTGTGCTTACGGATGTGGAACAGGTTTCGGAAGGAGGTGATTTCATTCGTGCACATGTATCTGATCCAACTGGGGTGTTCACCGTATATTCGGGGCAATATCAACCAGAGGTCACTGCTAAACTATCAAGTTTGGAGGCACCGACCTTTGTCGCTATCACCGGGAAATCACGTGCATATGTGCCTGATGATGGTGATCGGTTGTATGCATCCGTTCGTCCAGAACAGATCACCGAGATATCCGCAGATACACGGGACCGGTGGATCCTTGATACCTGCCGTCGGACAAAGGAACGTATCGAAGCAGTCAAAGAAGCATTACAAATGACATCTCCAGATGTTTCTGAACTACAGAAGTTAGGATTTAGTAATATTCTCTCTGAAGGAGTGAACTATGCGGTGGAACAGTATCAATCTATCTCTGTTGACCGAT
>JARVGL010000011.1 GCA_029762575.1 Thermoplasmatota archaeon
ATCAAAGAACTTCTCCGCTCCTAGTTCTGAACCGAATCCAGCTTCTGTTACGAAATAGTCAGCGAGCCGTAGACCAAGCATTGTAGATACTAGACTACTTGTCCCGTGGGCGATGTTAGCGAATGGTCCGCCATGTATCAATGCAGGAACTCCTTCAAGCGTCTGAACAAGATTAGGTTTCAATGCATCCTTTAAAAGAACGCTCATCGCACCGACCGCGTGAAGATCATCGGCGGAGACCGGTTCATTATCATAGGTATATGCAACGATGATACGACGGAGCCTCTCTTTGAGATCATTCATGTTCTGTGACAAACACAAAATAGCCATGATCTCTGAAGCGGGGGTTATAGCGAACTGGTTCTCATGAGGAACACCATCTTTTGGGCCACCAAGACCCACTACCACATTCCGAAGGGTTCTATCACTGATATCAAGGACCCGAGGCCAAACGATATATCGCTGATCTATATGGAACGCATCACCATGATGGATATGATTATCAAGAAGACTAGCTAAGAGATTATGGGCACTTGTTATCGCATGCATATCCCCTGTGAAATGCAAATTGATATCTTCCATAGGAACAACCTGAGAATATCCTCCACCAGTCGCGCCACCTTTCATACCCATAATAGGCCCAAGTGAAGGCTCACGGATGCCAAGCATGGTCTTCTTACCAAGTTTTGCAAGAGCCTGAGCAAGACCAATGGTCACTGTTGTCTTTCCCTCACCTTCAGGGGTAGGACTCATTGTTGTAACAAGGATCAATCTACCAAAGGCTCTACTTTGTATTCTTTTAAAAACATCAAGAGATATCTTAGCTTTGAACTCACCCCACGGAATGATCTCTTCCTCTTTGATGCCTGCATGGTCTGCGATATCATAGATGTTCCTTAGTTTGACCGATCGGGCTATATCGATATCTGATCTCATAACATCCCTTCAAAAGCATATAACCTGTACTTATACATTATTGAAAAAGAAATGGAAAGACCCTTAGATCATCGTATTGACGATGAAAAGGATCTCCTCTAACGTATCTTTTGATACCTTCGTCAGCCATAAAATATCATGGTTTATTTGGGCTACAAACTCTTTGTCTTTGATAGTGCTAAGATTAATCCTTGTGTTCATCAGAGCTGATCTTAGACCGGCATCCGCCATCAATGCTGCAACACCTGCATCGGTTATCGAGTTGGTGTTTCCCTTTTTTGCAACGACAAGGGCTACATCAAAGACCTCAGAGCAGAGCCTTGCGGTCCTCAGAGGGACAAGAGCTGCTTTCTTGTATCCATCCTGGATAGCATTGCTCCGGTGTTTCTTCTGACTCTCTGTGTCCTTTGGCATCTTAAATGCTTTCATCACATCATTGAATGCTTTGGTGTCCTCATCAATGAGACGAGTGAGCTCTTTACGAAGTCTTTCACTAGTGAAAAACACGTTTTTAATATCGGCTTCAACATCCTTATATTTCTCTTTACCTAGAGTTAGATTACAGACCATAGAGGATAACGCTGAACCAAGTGCTCCAGAGAGTGCAGCAACGCTTCCGCCACCTGGTGCTGGTGAAGAGGACGCTAGTTCTGAAAGAAAACAAGTTATCGATGAAGATGCAAGAGGTCCAGTCTCCTCGATCATGACCTCGATTATCTTTTCCTTTGGATCAAATGTATAGAGATCAGAGAGCCCAAGCTCTTGGATTGCAAGAGTAATCAATTCCTCTTCATCTTCAATCTTTTGTTTCTTTCTCTTTGCATAGAACCGACCTGAGAGAAGCAAAGATTCCTTAGGGACCAATCCAACGATCTCACTACCCGTCACCCTCACATGATGCTTTGCCGCCTCTTCCTTTACCGCCTCATAGACATCATGAAGGTTCACCTCTCTAAAATTCAATAGGTTCATCGAGACCTGTGCGATATCATCATTATACATCATGCCCCCTGCTTGCACCCCTTTGAATCGGCCAGGTATCCGTTCTGGTTTCCCATCGGATCCAATGATCTTATTCCCATCTTTGTCCTTTTTAATGACACCGCTAGTGCGAATGGCTCCGCTTATTTCCGAAGCGATGTTCTTATCAGATGTCGCAAGGTTGATGTTATATGCTAATAGGATATCTCTGCAACCAGTTGCCGTGGCGCCACTCTTTGCAACAAACCTTGCTTCCCCATAATCAGGTGTGAACGTTAGGTCTTTGAATTTCTCTTCAAGTGCTTCATATTCCCCTTTTCTGATATCTGGTAAACGAATCCTATCAGGTCTCTTAGCGGATTTTGCATAGAGGAATACAGGTACACCAAGATCTTTGGCCATCCGTTTTCCAAATTGTTCAGATAACGATATACATTGCTTATCGGTAACCCCAGAAATAGGGATGAAGGGCATCACGTCAAGGGCACCCATTCGAGCATGTTCACCTGTATGATGGCGCATATCGATGAGGGCTACACCTACCTTTGCTGCTTGAAACGCTGCTTCAAGGACGTTTTCAGGTTCACCGACAAAGGTATACACCGTTCGATTGAAATCCTCTCCAGGGTCAATATTAAGTAATTTTACTCCTTTTACGGATTGAATAGCGGCCGCTATCGCCTGTATCACTGCTTTATCTTTTCCTTCGCTAAAATTTGGCACACATTCAATAATTGATTTCATTGCTGCCACCGTAACCCTTAATTCAGGATGTTCTTTTAACTATTTGGGATAGAACCATGACCATGATGGATATAATCATCAAAAACGCATCAGAACTCATTACACTACAAGGTCCTAACAGACCCCGGATCAAAAAGGAGATGAACGATCTCTCTATCATAAAGGACAGTGATGTTGCCATAAAAGATGGTGTTATCGTTGAGGTGGGGTCTTGTTTAACGTATCCCTCAGTTAAAGAGATCGATGCATCAGGGAAGATAGTATTACCTGGTTTCATTGATCCACATACCCATCTTGTGTTTTCAGGTACCCGGGAATTTGAATTGGACTGGAAACTCCAAGGAATGAGTTATATTGATATAAAGAAAAAAGGAGGTGGTATCCAGTATACGGTCGAAAGGACGAGGAAGGCATCGTTCGAACAACTTGTACGTGAAAGCATGTCTCGATTGAATACCATGCTTTGTTATGGTACGACAACATGTGAGGCAAAAAGTGGCTATGGTCTGGATACTAAGACAGAACAACGTCTCCTTGATGTCAGTGGATACCTTTCAGAGAATCATCCTATGGATATCGTGTCGACATTTCTAGGCGCCCATGCTATACCAGAAGGAACTACTGTAGAAGAATACATGGACCTGCTCCTTAAAGAAATGATCCCTATGGCGGCATCAAGGGCAGAGTTCTGTGACGTATTCTGCGAACAAGGATTCTTCACCATCGATCAATCACTAACGATACTGGAAGAGGGAAAGAAACATGGGCTCATTCCTAAGATACATGCTGATGAACTCAATGATACTGGTGGAGCGGAATTAGCTTCAGAGGTTGGAGCGATAAGTGCGGAACATCTTCTCCACGTCTCTAAAAAAGGTATGAAGAGGATGGCTGAACAACAGGTCATAGGTATCCTTCTTCCCGGCACACCTTTCTGTTTGATGATGAAGGACTATGCTCCTGCACGACAGATGATCGATACCGGTGTCCCTATAGCCCTTGCAACCGATCTGAACCCTAACTGTTACGTAGAGTCCATGCAGTTCATGATACAACTAGCTTGTTTTAATATGAAGATGACTCCTGCTGAGGCAGTCTGTGCGGCTACCTATAACGCTGCCTGTGCGATAAACCGACAACATCGTATCGGAAGCATTGAAAAACAAAAAGATGCGGACATCATCATACTGGATTGTCCGACATATCAACATATACCGTATCATTTCGGTATAAATCATGTTTCAACGGTCATTAAAAAAGGACGGCAGATTGATCCAAGCAATTATCATACAACATATTAAGAGATAGGTCATCTCGAGGAATGATAGATAGGTACCAATCGATAAAGAATAATCCTCAGAAAATATTTTTAAACGATATATATTAATATGTGTATAGATTTTTCTGATGCAACACATCATCCATTTTCAAGAGATGAATGGATAAATTAAGATACCGTGAGGGGAATTATGAACAAAAGAAAATGGAGGTTTTCGTTGATTCTCTTTCTATTTTTATTCTCCATTTTTAATTCATATTCCCTATCGCAAGAGTCGCAGGATTGGTGGGATACGACGTGGTCCTATCGACATGAGATCATCGTACCTACAGAGATAATGAACGGTGCATCAGGTTTTCAACCAATAGATATCAATATTTTATTTAATAACCCATGCTGGGCAGAGAATGAGACGGTTCATTCTGTTCGCGTGGTTCGACAGAATAAAAAACAGATACAAGAACTTGAAAGCCAGATACATCAACTGAAATACCAAGGACAATCGATCATTACAAGCTGCAATATCATCTTCCTTCTTCCAAAAGATATCACACCAAATGATGCAATTTATATTTATTACGATGGATCAAGAACCCCTCAACCTTCCTATGTTGATCATGTAAGTATCCGTGACTCATCTTACTATTATGAACCAATCTCTGGATTTCCCCTCTCATCCACATTCTATCATATCATACAGGATGATATTTCTGTCTATGCTATCTCCCAACAAGGTCGGTTCATGGACTATCATACTGCTCAGAGTATCACACGCCTTGCACCAGGGACAAAAACGGTAAGTCCCAGTAGCGGTCAAGTGGTTGCGTCATTTGATTATTCGTTCTTCTATGGAGATAGATTAGATGAAAGCCACACCACAAGTCAACACCTTGTATCAAAACAAATCAATGTAGATGGTAACCTTATGGTCTCCTGCACTATCAAGAGCACCTCAGATACAGATGATATGTTCACAACAGTGAACTATATGTATTATTACTGCCCCGGTGAAGAAAAAAGGATATATGTCCATGTCACCCATGAGATCAACAATTCATATACGATATCTGATAACGTTCTCACTGATGGTATCTATACCACTCTGTTTATCTCGTCGGTGAGAAGCACTGCTTTTAAAGAATTGAACTTTGGAAGGATCCCAGGGTATATCCATTTCATCAATGAACAAAAAGAATTCAAAGAATACCCACTTGATCCTAATCCACCATATATCTCTACAGGAGAATGCATCCCGGTCATCAAAACCAACCATGATCAAGATCTTTCAGAGGATGATGGTTGGGTCTGTTTTGATGATGGGCGAACTGGTGAAGCCCATGCAGTCATCTTCAACACAACACAAGTCATCAGATCTGGAGAGGATGAACGGGATGGGATCCAAATTAAGGCATATGAACTTGATAGTCCCCATCTCCCCGGTTTAGAGAACAATATGGCAGTCATCCTGCTAGGGAGAAACTCCTATGAACGTGGAGAGGAATTGGATACACGTACCCCAAAAGACTTCATTGTTTCATTCCAAGCCGTGTTCCTTAGCACTCCAACCGGAGGCTACGAACAAGTGATGGAGGAAGCCAAGAATTACCACGCTTTTAAAGATCTACGAAACCAAAAAAGCGACAGCCAGTTAATGGGCGATGAAGAAGATCCAGCATATAGCCTGACTGTCTCTGTACACAACACCTATACCATACCAAACGCACAAGTATTCAACCTGCTAACTGGGCTAAACCTTCCTTTTGTCCAAGTAGAGCTCTATAAAGAAAATCAACTGATACGATCTGCATCACCATCAAGAATCCATATTTACTCATCTAGAGAAAAAACAGGGTCAAATAACCCAACGATCCTTCAGTTATATAGATCTATTGATTGGAGCAATTCATCAGTTTTCAAATCGGTTGTGTTCACTGATCTAAAAGAAGATGAGTATATTATCAAGGTTTTCAGATATCGACCTTTCTCAAATACCCCTCCTCAGTTCATAGGAGTACAATCCATCCATATCGATGACTCTGTTAAAACACATATCATATGTACAAGACAAGGGGCAATCGAAATAGAGATAATGGACCAATACGGCCAACCAATACCATCTGTGGATGTTCAGATACTTACAGATACTCGCCCTATATCAATGAATTCGACAGATACAACTGGTAGAACACGTGTTCATCTCCCAATATATCCCTTTCAATCACTGACACTTAAGGTCATAGACAAAGGTGTTCTTATCACTAATGAAACAGTACGGCCTAGAGATCTTCTAGGTCTTAGACCCCTTAGTAAGAAGATAACGATAGAACGATATGATCTCACCCTTGATTTCAAAGATACATGGGGTATAGCACCAGCTATCACTCCGTATCCCTCTTTGAAAAGCATAGGGCAGAAAAGTCCTCATTCTTTTCAAATCGAGAGGGTATCCCAAGGAACCTATCGCTATCATGATCTCCCAAAAGCTACGTACCTGCTTATACCTCATGGTACTATTAATGAAGAACGTATCGAACTTGATACCGATAAGAACCTTACCTATACCATCACAGATACCTATATTGTAAATTACACCCTCTTTAATAGAAGAGGTATACAAATAGAAAAGGCACAAGCTACCATACA
Organism: Thermoplasmatota archaeon; assembly: GCA_029762575.1. GTDB lineage: Archaea > Thermoplasmatota > E2 > DHVEG-1 > DHVEG-1 > EX4572-165. Next base: position 6,584 of record JARVGL010000011.1, read on the forward strand.
ACGTGGAGATATATTTCAGTCATACGAGTTGCAGGGGCCATCAGGCATCCTTACATTACCCTCTGGATATTATTCACTAGTTCTAAAAGATGGAGGAGATGTCATTGGCGTTCGTTACATCCAAGTATATTCAGATACCTACATTGATGTGGTTACGATCGTGGACCCATTGCCCCTTACCATCACCTCATTCATTATCTTACTAATCCTATCGATTACCGCTCTATCATTTATAAAGAACCGGTCCATTGGATATCTGTTCATAGGGCTACTCGTATGTTTGATCCTACTAGCATCTACAACACCTTGGTGGATGATACAGGGGCACACAAATGATCTAAATGTCAGAACCTCACTATATAGCGTACCACCTACCCTTGTAACAATGTATAAAGATGAGACCATACGAACAGGGGAACTAGCTGGCCTACCACCTATGCTACCGATCGTTCTCACTATTTTCTTAACCATAGTGCTTATCGGTTCCATTGTCGAGATACTCTGCCACTATTTAAGTAATAAAAGGAAGATGATGTCATCAAAACAATCCCTCCTGCTCTTTTTCATTCCGATATTCATTACCTTTGGTTTCATTGGAGCCACTAGTTCTCTTTTTCTTCTTTCAGAAGTAACAACAGGGGGGTTTATCGGTGAAGGTCTTATTGAAATGACCATTCCAGGTGAAATCACCTCACATATGATACAAAACTTTTGGGGACCAGATATCGGATGGTTTGCATTGCTTGGTATCGTTCTTATCGTCTGGATAAAAAGAGTATCAGAATATCGGAACATAAGACGGACAACGATTAAGATTTAAAGCTTTTCTTCCTCTTTTTCAGAATATCTTCAAAGGCATTTCCCCCTAAGAGACATGCTTCTGTTATGTACTGCTTATCCTTCACGACCCCTTTCTTTTTTCATCCTTAACTTCATTTAATCTATGATACCTCGATATCAATAAAACTGAAGTATAAGAAATCTATACATGGTACGTTAGAGACTATAATAATACTCCCCTTCATCACGTTGTGATCTGTCCATATAGGAGCCAGGTTTGTTCACTCTTGGACGATGGGTCTCTTCATCACGTCGAAACGTGATATCAACATTTTTCAAGAACTTATTCATACCTTCGTGAAGACTAAAAGGACCTTCGGCATGACCATGTTTAGCTGATTCACCATCAAAAACGATCAATGCATCACTGATCATATCGATGAAATAGACATCATGATCGACGATCAATGCTGATTTACCTGATTTCTCAATGACTCGTCTAATGGTTCGTGAGGTGATCATACGCTGCTCACTATCAAGATACGCAGAGGGTTCATCAAAGAGGAATATATCTGCTTGTTGCACAAGAGCGTTTGCGATAGCCACACGTTGCAATTCCCCACCAGAAAGGGTCTGCAATGTTTTTTCTAAAAGATATTTCAAACGGAATGGTTTGAAGATCTCTTCAGTATAGAATGATGAGATGAACAACGCAGGGGAATTCTTCTCAAGGAACTCCTGGACCGTTCCTTCAAAATCCGGTGAGATGTACTGGGGTTTATAACTCACACTGAGACCTGATTCAATCTCTCCTTTTGTTGGCTCTATCACTCCTGCAAGCATTTTCACAAAAGTGGTCTTACCAATAGCATTTGGACCAACGATCCCGATGATCTCACCTTTCCTAATGAGACCGTTACCTATCTTTAGATCAAATCCATCGAACTGTTTCTCCAAAGAACCATAGCTGATAAGTATCTCTAACTCCTGGCGTATTTTCGGAGGATGGGCAAAGAACTCGATCTTTTCTCCAAAACGAATGTTCTCCTCTTTAAGATACCCTGAGAGATAGGTGTTGATGGCCTGTCGAACACCTCGGGCATTGGTGACAACACCATATGCTCCTTCGGCCCCATAGGTTAGATGTACATTCTCACAAAGGAAATCCAACACTGCCAGATCATGTTCGATGACTATGACCTTTTTCTGTTCGCTAAGATCCTTGATTATACGGGCGACCTTCAAACGCTGATGGATATCAAGATACGATGAAGGTTCATCAAAAAGATACATATCAACATCTTTCAATAATGCTGCAGCAATGGATAACAACTGGAGCTCTCCCCCTGAAATCGAACCCTCTGATATGTCCTTATCAAGAATCATCTCCAAGGATAACTTCCCAATGACTTCATCGAACGCATCATTTGTATCCATATTTTTTAAAATGGTAGCAATCTTTCCTTTCATCACCTTTGGAAGCTTATCGACATACTGTGGTTTGACAACGGTTTCAATTTTTTGGTTTGCGATCAGTTTGAAATGATCTGCAAGTTCAGTACCTGCAAAATACTCAATGACCCTATCCCATGAAGGTTTCTGATCGATATCTCCTAGATTGGGGATGAATTGACCAGAGAGGATCCTAATAGCCGTCGTCTTTCCTATCCCATTTGGTCCTAATATGCCCGTACATCGCCCAGTCTTAGGAGTGGGGAGCCGGAACAAACGAAACCCATTCTTCCCAAATTGATGGATAAGGTCTTCATCAAGCTCTTCAGCAAGACCGATTATCTTTATCGCTTCAAAAGGACATTTATGTACACAGATCCCACACCCTACGCATAATTCCTCAGAGATTATGGGCTTTCCATCTTCGCCCATTACAATCGTTTCATCTCCTGCACGTACTCGTGGGCAATATTTCATGCATTCTTTAGCACAGTTCTTCGATCTGCATCTATCTCGAAGTAATACAGCGATTCTCATAGGTTTCAACACCGAGACATAGACAAGGATATTAAAACGTTTTTATTGGAACATCGTCCAGATCCAACCTAACAAACAATTTATCCTTCATATCATCTTGTAATTGGAGTAATAATGAGAAACTATTAAAAACAAAAAATCTTATTAGAAAAATATGGCAAAGGAATTCAGCCGGATCATCGTCCCAGTCGATGGTTCAAAGGTATCAAAAAAGGCTGCAAAAAAAGCATTTTTCATTGGAAAGGCTACCGGGATAGAAGTTGAGATCGTTCATGTCATAGAGATCCCTTATGTCCCGTCTATCCTTGAGGATGCAAACCAGATACCCTATCAAAACGTCTATGAACTATTAAAACAACAAGCGGAGAACATCCTTGAGGATGTCTCTAAACAAGCCGCTAAAGATGATGTATCCATTTCAAAGAAGATTCTTGAAGGCCATCCTGCAGAAGAGATCATCAAAGAGGCAAAAACAAACGACCTTATTATCATAGGCAATAAAGGAATGACCGCACTTGAACGTATCTTCTTAGGAAGTGTCACTGAAAACGTCATCCATCATGCAAAATGTCCTGTAATGATCGTTAAATAATGGTATCTACTAACATATGATAATGCTTTATTCATACCAATACTTTTATAGAAACATACCATTACATATACCGGTGAATAATGGTATGATAAAGATATCGCTAGATGAAGAAAGCATCGATGCAATCGTTCAATATGTGAAGAATCATCCTGATGATGTTCGACATCTTTTAAAGATCATCGGTGAAGAAGCACTCTCCGTTCTCAAGGAGAAAAAGATCATAGAAGAAGGGGCAAGGCTCTATAGAGAGATACAAAGCGCAATTAATGAGACCTATACAAAATAATCTCAACCATTAGTATTTAATAGCATATCCTTAGAAATAATCAACTGAATAAAATGAAAGACGTATGAGGAAAAACGTCTTATGATCGAGAGTTCACCATTAATAAATAGTATGTTGTAAGAGCTTAAATATTTGGTTTTTTACAGTTTTCCATTATGTTTATTCAGCTCTCTCTTTTTAACTGAAGGCTTCATTGCAATAACGTTTCATGGAGCAATGCATGCAGCGCCCTGGTTCTTCATGATTAGCTAAAACCTCACCAGTCCGAAGTATATCATGCATATCGTAAAGTGTTTGTTTCAGCGTAGATATATGGGCTGCATCAAAAGGTATTCTAAACCTTCTATTGGACTCAGAATAGACCAAGAGACCATACGGTACAGATCTTTCAAAGGATTCCTCGACCAACTGGCAATAAGCAATGAGTTGCATCACATGATGTTTATTTGGTTTATCATGTGTGCCACTCTTCACTTCAACAGGGATTATTGTACCATCTTTTGTTTGAACAAGGTAATCAGGTTTCCCTGAAAAACCATATCTCTTTGATACGAGCGGTCGTTCATTTCTTACAATATCGGAATAGATTATCCTCCCGTCATTTACACCAAATCTATGTCTCTCAAGTTGGGTCTTATTCCATAGATATGATGAGAGAAGAACAAGTAAAAAACCAATGAACAGGAGCACAACACTTGAAAACGTTACAACAGTGATGAGACCACCTCATACACCCCTATCAATAAACCTATCACAAAGAAACCAACAGCGCAAATGCGAAGGAATCTTATTCTTTTCTTTCGTTTGTCCAATTGGATTAAATTCTTTCCTACTCTATCATGTGTTTGGGTGCCCTTTTTTAGAAAAGGTGACTCTGGCCTATATCCACATCGTTGCAGATACCAGGCGATAGAACAGAAATGGAATTGACCGATTTCAGACGCATGGAACAATCTCTGATCTGGTACATCTGGACGATGAGACATATACTTAAGCTAAATGAATCCTAGGGTATTTATTCATAAGTATGGTTGTTGAAAGTATAATTGTTGAAAATAATATGAAGAAGAACGTGTCAGAAGATATAAATAAACTCACATGATGCACCATATCGAGGAGGTGTATCAATGACAAGTCCTATTGGCATTAGACGAGAAGATAAAAATAAATGGGAACGGCGCGTTCCACTAACACCAGCTCATGTAAAAGAACTCAAAGATCATCACCAGATAAAGACCGTCATCCAACCGTCCACGATCCGTTGTTTCTCTAATGAATCCTATGAAAAAGCAGGAGCTATGGTACAAGAAGACCTATCTGATTGTAACGTAATATTCGCAGTAAAGGAGATCCCAAAGCAATTTTTCATGTTAAATAGAACATATATGTTCTTTGCCCATGTCATTAAAGGTCAAACATACAATATGCCTATGTTACAGACCATGATGCAAAAACAATGCACGCTTATCGATTATGAAAAGATCGTTGATGAGAACAACCGTAGATTGATCTTCTTTGGTCGTCATGCAGGAATAGCAGGGATGGTGGATACATTATGGGCTTTTGGTCAAAGACTCCAGCATCACCATGGAATACCAACACCATTCTCTCAGATAAAAAAAACATATCAATACCCTGATCTTCTCACTCTTAAAAGCCATCTCACGGACCTTGGAAAACAACTTCAACGGAAAGGAATCGACAAAAGGCTTACACCGCTAATCGTTGGATTCTCAGGCTATGGAAATGTCTCAAAGGGCGCACAAGAGATCATCGATCTCTTTCCATTAGTTGAACTACAACCAAAACAGATACAAACCGCATTCGATGACCCATCAAACAAATGTATCTATAAAGTTGTTTTCAAAGAAGAGGATATGGTCAGACCAAAAGACCCTATGCAACAATTCAAGCTTCAAGAATATTTTAACCACCCAGAACTATTCGAATCGAAGTTTTCTGAGTACCTTTTATCTCTTTCCATCTTGATGAATTGTATCTACTGGGATGATCGTTACCCTCGTCTTCTTACAACCTCATATCTTAAAGATGTATTTCAATCAAACACGTTTAGGCTTACTATTGTAGGTGATATTAGTGTCGATGTGAATGGTGCGATACAACCTACCTACAAGGTGACCACACCAGATAAACCAGTATATGTCTACGATCCAGATAAAGAAACCTATACAGATGGGTATAAAGGTGAGGGCTTAGCGATCATGGCGGTTGATAATCTTCCCTGCGAACTACCAAAGGATGCATCGAAAGCATTTAGTGAGATCCTTTGGCATTTCATACCTGATATCGTCCACGCGGATTACACCGTTCCCTTTGAAGACCTCATGCTACCGCCTGAGATCAAAAATGCAATCATACTCTACCAAGGAAAGCTCACCACCCCATATCAATACATCAACAACTTTTTATAAATCTTGTTTATTCGCAGCAATCAAACAAAAACCCTAGAAAAGGTGATCAATCTCTATGCAACATGTTGTAATCCTAGGAGCCGGCATGGTCTCTAAACCTATTGTGACATATCTACTCGATCAAAAAGACATCTTTGTCACAATGGCAAGTAGAACGGTTAGTAAGGCAGAACGCATCATTAATAAACATCCTAGAGGAAAGCCCGTCGCATTTGATGTGACAGATATGAATCATCTGGAAGATCTTGTAAAAGATGCAGATGTCGTAGTAAGTCTTCTTCCGTATACATACCACGTCGCAGTTGCAAAATACTGTATCACTCACAAGAAACATCTTGTCACCACATCATATGTGAGTAAGGAGATGCATGATCTTGATGGACTGGCAAAAAAAGCCAACATCCTTCTTTTAAATGAATGTGGACTTGATCCCGGTATCGATCATATGTCAGCGATGAGGGTCATCCATACTGTTGAGAACAATGGCGGCTCTGTAACAAGTTTCCGATCCACGACCGGCGCTCTTCCAGCTCATGAGGCAAATACGAATCCATTTGGATATAAGTTCTCATGGTCCCCAAGAGGTGTACTGCTTGCATCAAGGAATCCAGCAACATGGTTGGAAGATAACAAGGTCGTATCGATCCCCGGAGAACAATTGTTCGAGAATTATATCCTTCAAGATATTCCTGAGGTCGGCACGTTTGAGAACTATCCCAATCGAGACAGTGTAGCCTATAAGGATATCTATGGCCTCAAGAACGCTCAAACTGTCTATCGTGGTACATTTCGTATGACCGGTTGGTGTGAAACCCTTCGGGCGATATCACAGCTTGGTTGGTTACAGGACCGTACACTATCAGATTTCAAAGGCAAAACCTATGGAGATCTCACCAGATATCTTCTCAAAGCGAAACCTGAGGAGGATATCATACAAAAAACCTCTTTGGCTCTAGGTCTGAAACCATATGTGGCAGTGATGAAGAGATTGGAATGGCTTGGTCTCTTTTCAGATGAACCGCTTCCAAAGGACAAAGATACACCATTAGATCATCTCAATGTACTTACTCTTAAAAAGATGTCACTACCGGAATCAGAGAGGGATATGATCGTCATGCATCATGAGTTCATCGCAGAATATCCTTCTAAAAAAGAGTATATAACATCAACACTTGTTGATTATGGAATACCTTACGAAGATTCTGCGGTAGCCCGGACCGTAGCATTACCTGCAGCGATAGCGGTAAAGATGATTCTTAATGGCTCCATCACCCTGACCGGTGTTCATATACCAATACAGCCAGGTATCTACAACCCGATACTTGATGAGTTGGAAACCATGAAAGTGGTTTTCAAAGAGCGAACTAAAAGGATCGATTAGATCCTTCTATTTCTTTTTAATATCCTTTTACCAAATATTTATATTGGGACTACTCATTATTATAATGACAATTGGGGGTAAATGATATGAAGAAACTCATAATAGTCCTGATACTTTTTGTGTTGATACTTCAAAACATTAATGTATTTGGTGGAAAAACCGATGTATCCAATAAACAAGCCGATATCATCTCTTTTACAGATCCAACAATAGAACAAGATGCCCTTGGAACATATATCTCATTTAAAGAAACACAATACTACCTTCATATACCTGGAAAACCCTGTCTCCCCACGTATATAGTTACTTATACCTATCCCTTTGGAACAAGGATCAAGGAAGTAACAGCAACCTTTCAAAACTCCGTTGACTACCAACTTCAGGCCCCTCTGAAGTCGCTGCCTTCGCCAGTAACAGCATATCAAAACAAGATCATCTCACTGGATGCTGAACAGTTGGAGTATCAGAAGACAAACAAGTATCCTGCTACAATTACCTATGTTGTTGATTCAGGAATAAAAGATGGGGAACATCTAATCTTTCTAAACGTGTACATTACACCTTTCACCTATCATTCAATTGATGATAGAGTAACAATGTATCATAGAGTAATTTTAGATATCGCCCTTGAAGAATCAATACTACCTGTGTCATTTCCTGACGAATTCGACCTGGTCGTCATCGCACCATCTACCTTCTCAGAAGCGATACAACCGCTTATAGATCATAAGAACTCCATTGGGTTATCAAGCTTCCTGAAGACAACCGAAGAGATATACGCACAGTATCCTGGTATAGATGAACAGGAGCAGATAAAATATTTCATCAAAGATGCGATTGAGACAAAAGGTATAACATATGTTCTTCTTATTGGTGGGAGAAACGGCGGTGTCTTTGAAGAGAAATGGTGGGTGCCTGTTCGATATGCTAACCTCGACGATGGTTATGAATCAAGTTACATCAGCGATCTCTATTATGCAGATATATATAATGAGACCGGTGAATTTGCAACATGGGATACGGATGGAAACGGTATCTTTGCAGAATGGAAAGGATTTAGAAAAGATATACTAGGGCTGATACCTGATGTCTATCTGGGAAGGCTTCCCTGTCGGAACATTAAGGAAGTTCGCATCATGGTTGAAAAGATCATTGAATATGAAACAACAGATAAGGATTCCTGGTTTAACCATATGGTGGTCGTCGGTGGGGATTCAGCACCTGGTGACCAATACTATGAGGGGGAAGAAGAAAACAAACAAGCAATCGAATATATGAAGGATTTCACAGTGACCCGATGTTGGACCTCTGATGGTACATTCACAGGACAAACAGATGTGATGAATGCTATTTCACAGGGCTGTGGATTCTTGTTTTTTGATGGTCATGCAAACCCAGCAAGCTGGTCGACACATCCACCTAATGATCAAGAAACATGGATAACAGGTCTTACAGTCTTTGATATGCCGAAACTAGAAAACGGTAATCGATTCCCAGTCTGTGTTGTTGGAGGATGTCATATAGCTCAGTTCAATGTGAGTTTACTAAACATCATTAGGGATATAATAGAATATGGTCCTATTGGTTATTTTATGAAAGCCCCCTATAAATTCTATCATATGGAATGGGTCCCAAGATGTTGGTCATGGCAGCTAGCATCAATGAAAGAGGGTGGCTCCATAGCGACTCTGGGTTATACAGGACTTGACTGGTTTGCGGTGGGAGATGAAGATGGTGATGGCATACCAGATTGTAACCAGTACTATTCTGGGTTCATGAACACTCATTTCTTTAAGAACTATGGTGTCAATAATATGACCATACTTGGTCAAGCTCATACACAGACCCTTATCGATTACATCAACACACATCCACCTATGAATTTCGAACTTGATTGTAAAACAGTTCAAGAGTTCGTACTACTTGGCGATCCTTCCCTTCGCCTAGGATAAAGATTAAAAGGATGAAACTATGAAACGCTTTATAGCTTGTTGTATGCTAATGGCAGTACTGATTGTTCCCAGTGCGTACCCTATGATGGACTTAAAGATACATCACGAGGATGAGGTGTATCAACTCCTTAGGATCCATTCAATCCCTGTAGATGATATGGTGTTATATTATGCGGACATCGTTGGGGGTCATCCTGGAATATATCTAGATGTCATCTATCCCTTGGGACAACATGCTCTACTAGAGACTAATAAGATAACCTATGAGGTCCTTATCGATGATCTCAACTTGTACCTATCAGAGAACACCCAAAAGTATCATACCTTCACTGAGATGGAAACCTTCCTTGAGAACATTGTCGATACCTACCCTTCTATATCATCATTAAAAAGTATTGGAACGACCTTTGAAGGTAATGATATATGGTGTATGGAGATATCTGATAACCCTGGTATCGATGAAAAGGAACCTGGTGTCGTGTTCATGGGTCTCCATCATGCTCGAGAATGGCCGACATTAGAGATTTGTCTTCAACTCATAGAAACTCTCACATCATCCTATGGAAAGAACGATTCACTGACCCATCTTGTTGATGAGAGGAGGATATGGATCATCCCTTGCGTCAACCCTGATGGTTTCATCTATGACCATGATGAGAACGCAGGTGCAACATGGTGGCGGAAGAATAGAAACTACTTTGAGGAGTTCAATACGTATGGGGTCGATCTGAATCGGAACTATGGTGGATCATGTAATGGTGATCCCCTTGCAATGTGGGGATCTACTGGTATGAGCCATAATCCAACAAACGATATCTATTGTGGCCCTGTTCCCTTTTCAGAAATGGAGACACAGAGCATAAGGAACCTATTTCTCGAAGAAGATATATGTTCAACTATTTCGTGGCATACCTATTCTGAACTTGTTCTCTGGCCATGGGGATATAGTCTTGGACAACAAACCCCAGATGATGAATATATGGCTGAGGTAGGAAGAGAGATTGCTTCAAGGATAACTACCCAAGATGGAACGGGTACGTATACACCGACACAAAGCGCTGGGCTCTATCCAACGACAGGGGATACAACCGATTGGGCATATGGGTACTATCATTATGTTCTTGGCAAACCATTGTTTGCCTATACTATCGAGGCATGTTCCTCGTTTCATCCAGATGAACAATTTCTATCCCAGATCTGTAAGGAAAATGTTGATGGTGCACTCTATCTTTTACAAGAAGCAGAGAATATATCGGCTCTTATCCCTCGTGTACTGCCACCAACTCTTAGTGAGGTAGGTGTTGAACCAGAGGGATCATTTGTCATAACCTGGAGTCAAAAGAACCCAAAAGCTGATGCAACCTTCTATCATTTAGAGGAATTATCAAATCTCTATCTCTCTACTGATTCATGCGAGACAGGTGATGAAGCATGGGTGCTCTCTGGTTTCTCAAAGACAAATAAGGAAGCGTTTTCAGTTACATTATCATATACTTCGGGGGTAAAAAACAATGCAGTGACCACGATGACCTTAAAGGATCCATTGTATGTCAAGGATGAAATGGTGTTGTCTTTTTATTGTTCCTATGATATCGAGGAGAACTTTGACAAGGCTTTCATTGAAGTTAGTGTCGATGGGCGGACATATGATGTCCTTGATACTTTTACAGGGACGTCTTCTGGTTGGGTCTTTAAAGATTATTCTCTTGAAGCATATACGGGCACTTCGGTCATCATCCGGTTCAGATATTCAACAGATAGTCTAACTGTTGGAAAAGGTTTTTTTGTCGATGACATCACTCCAGTTCCCCTCTATAGAGCAAAAACAGTGCTATCTGAGACCATATCTGATGATTATTACCTGATATCATTCCGACCAGATGGAGAATATTTCTATAGGGTGAAAGGATATAATGAAGCACATGGGTGGGGTGATGTTAGTGGTTTGACAAAGGTATCTGTACAGGTTACGAATAATACTCCTCCAGGCTTTCCCCGTATTTCTGGTGTTTCACAGGGAAGACCTGGTACAACTTATGAGTTCACCATAAGCGCATCTGATGATGAATCAGACCCACTTTATTATTATATCTCATGGGGTGATGGTTCAACAGAGGAATGGATCGGTCCGTATGATTCAGATGAAGAGATAACAATTGATCATACATGGACTGAAAAAGGTGACTACGTCATCAAAGTCCGGGCAAAGGATAGTCATCAATTGATGGGTGACTGGACTACCTTTCCGTTAACTATGCCACGAAGAACAACTATATTTTCTTTGTTGTCTCAAACGTTTTTCCTCCAGCGTATTTTCTCCAATCTACACTTTATATGGTAAAACGTTTTTAGATCGATAGCTCTATGAATGCTTCGATTGTTAGATTGTTCTTGTTTGGTTTTCCCCAACCATTTTCTTAGGATTAATAAATGATATAGGACATAGTTTTTTTTGTGATAATAGCTATGTTCAAGAAACTCTTTGTCATCTTTCTGATATTTAATATCGCTTCTATCAGTACCATGACAAAGAACAGTACCGCCTTTGATGATGGCTCAGAAACAAACAGTAGTTGTTTTAAGGAAGAGATGGACGGATGTCTTCTAGCTATAAACGATATGGATAATGAATACCAGAACGATACGTTGAGAGGTGAATGGTTGATACAAAAAGAAGTTTTTAGATGTATCACAAATCATACATCCTCAGCTAAGGGACGTCTCCTATCAATCATTGCATCGTCTAAAACGAATATATCGGAAGAAGCTAAATAATATATTTAAATAATATAATTTAATTAAGTATAAAAATGAAAATATAATACCCTTGGCCCATGAAGATGTATGATGTGCCACATTATAATCGACCAAACGTTCGATTGAAACGACATGGGACAAAAGTCCTCTCAGATGCTGAACTTCTTGCGATAATTCTAGGGAGGGGAAATAGTCAGGAAAACGCAGTGGATATGTCCAATCGTGTACTAAACACCATGAACTTTCCTAAACTAGCCTCATTATCTCTTCCAGAGTTAAAAGATTATTTCAAAGATGATGTCAAAGCTATGAAGATTCTTGCCATGTTTGAGATATTCAGAAGGACAAACCAACTGGATAAACAAGGATTTAAAGAAAAGATAAAGAACGCAAGGGATGTCTTTAACAGATATGTCGATCAACTCAAAGATGAGAAACAAGAACATTTCCTAGCTCTCTATCTAGATACAAAGAACCAATTATTAGAGGATAGACTTGTCTCAAAAGGAACCCTTAATGCATCGTTGATCCATCCTCGTGAGGTTTTTAACCAGGCGATAAAGGCAAGTGCGAATTCCATTATCCTAGTCCACAATCATCCAAGTGGTGATCCTACTCCAAGTAAAGAAGATGAAGTTGTGACAAAGAACCTTGTTAACGCTGGTGACCTCTTAGGTATACATGTCCTTGACCATGTCATCATCGGACAACAGGAATATATCAGTCTTAGAGAAAAAGGCATCATCTAAACAAAACATCTTCAAGAACGATGGATCAATCCACTCGTTCACAGCCATGAATGATCTCAGAAATCTAAAGACATATCACTACATCCATAATTATACATTGCAGAAAGATTTAAAACCTTTGACCTTCTATAATATACAAGTAGTATTACAAGGGGTCATGTATGATAATTCACCGGCATCACGGTTTTTTTTATAGAATGAAACAAGCAAAAGGGTTATTATTTCATATCGCAGGTATTATCGCGCTGTTCTGGTTTCTATTTCGTGTTCTACCTGCACCACATAGATCCCAATATCCTTGTCAACAACTCGCTATCCCGATCGCATTTGGTTATATCGCTTTTTGGACGACCCTTATCTCAGCGACCCTTGTATGGGTTCGGCACTTTAAAAAAAGAACCCTGGCATTCGCACCGGCTCTTCTCATCGTATTCATCCTGCTGTTCAGTATCTCAGGACCTGGGTTTGCAGGCCCCTTCTCATCAAAAACCATTATCTACTCTGTATGGGCCCCTGATCCTAAACAACCCATTGGCGTACCAACAGGTCTCAACCCTGGAAGGGTCGTATGGGTATGGGATTCCAACGCAACAGAGAAACAACTTGATGGATACTGGTGGGAAGCTCATAATAATGATCAAGATGTCATAGAATCTATGTTCTCCAAAGGGATAACCTCGTTAGCGGGGACGAATTGTGAGTTTGAAGCATGGGACCTTCTTTTTAAATACTTTAATATGGAAAAAGGAAAAGGTGATCATGGATACATACCTGGAGAAAAGATAGCAATAAAAATTAATCTGAACAACTGTTGGAACCCTCTAAGCATCATAGATACCTATAAATGGGAGGATAATGAACGAGATGCTCATCCAAACGTTGTGAGAGCATTACTAGATCAACTGGTATATGTTGTAGGTATCGATCAACGTAATATTACGGTATATGATGCATCTAGACCAATGCCAAACTGGTTTTATGAACCTGTACATGACGCATTTCCCGATGTTCAGTATGTTGATTGTCTTGGTGGAGCCGTTGGTCGAGAACTCGTCCAACCAAGTGACACCTTCTTTTATTTTGCTGATGGGTCCATATGGACCATTCCTACTTGTGTCGTTGACGCAGAATACTTGATAAATATGCCCTTGTTAAAACAACATCCTATCAATAATGGCATCACACTCTCTGGAAAGAACCTCTTTGGAACGTTCATAGAACCAGTTGTTAGCATTCATCCCTATCATGAATCTGGGCAGATCATGGGTAATCCTACACCTCAGACCGATCTCTTTGCATCAGAAGAACTTGGTGGAAAAACCTTACTTTATATCGGCGATGGATTATACGGTACATTACAAGACCATCGGACCATCGTCTGGTTTCAAATGTATCCTTTCAATGATGATTGGACTAACAGTCTTTTCTTTAGTCAAGACCCTGTGGCCATTGATTCAGTGATGTATGATTTCCTGCATACCCAGGGGCCTATACCAATCGAAGGGTCACAGAATTATCTTCATCAATCTGCAGAACCAACAAAGGATACCTATGACCCTGAAAACGATGGTGTTTTTCTCTCAGAGAGCCTTGGGGTCCATGAACATTGGGATGTTGAGGTTCCTATCTTTTCGTCAGATCGATATAGTGGTATGGGTGGTTATGGTATCGATTTTGTTACGGTGGGTGGTGAAGAGGCAACTCCCTCTATTGTCATCACCTGTCCTGAGCAACAGAAGTTCTATCTATTTGGCGATGAACAGGTCATAAGGGTACTATGGAAGAATTTCTATACACTGCCTAGAACGGTTGTCATTGGACCATTGACTGTAGAAGCAATGGCTAATAATGTTGATCCATCCCAAATTGATTGTGTAGAATTCTATATTGATGGGTTCTTGCAGTCCTCTGATCAAATTCCACCGTTTCAATGGATGTGGGAAAAACCTTCAGTAGGCACCCATGTTATTAAGGTTCAGATGGTATTTAACGATGGTACACAAAGTCTTTCATCTGAACGTATTGTTCTAAAGATACTCTAAATTATGTTTTTTTTGGTATCGCTATTTTTTTCTAGATCTAGCCAGTAGAAAGATACAAAAGGACTTGACAAATCTTCATAGACTATGAAACGAAGTCCTTGTTCTCCCCCTGCGTTTACTTGTTCCTCTCTTGTGGAGGAGACGTTACAAGGTCTTTCTCCGATACAAACCATCATGAAGATGACAGAACCTGACAACATACGATCCCTTGGGATCAAACCAGAAGATATGATCTCATTTGGAGGGGGATGGTGTAATCATAGGGCACCTGACCAATTGAAACAAGCATATTGCGATATACTCTCAGATGAAACCCTGTTTCATAAAAGTGGTAGATATAGCGCTATTATTGGAGAACATGAATGTAGAGAACAAATAGCACGATTCGAACATGTGATATATGGGGTCAAAGAAATCCAACAAGAGAATATCCTTCTTGGTCAATCCTCAACCCAACTCTTCCATGATGGATTACGGGTTCTTTTCAATGGGTCTGATGAGATATTGGTGCTTGATCCAACCTACGCGAATTATATCAATTCAGTTAAATGTGCATTACCTAATGCAACACTAACGTTTCTATCAGGACTTGATGAAGAAACATGGACCTATATGCCTGATCCCCAGTTGACGTTAGATGAATTGCAGAACGCTTGTGAGAATGGTGCACGGGGACTTATTATACCAATTCCTGATAATCCAACCAGTCAGATCGTTTCTCAGTCTTTTCTGAGATCTTGTCAAGAGATACTCTTTGACCATGGTGGGTATCTTATAATCGATTATGCGTACAAAGCGTTATGGTTTAACGACATGCCACAATATTACAAATGGTCTCCAATTGATTATGAAAACCTTGTGACACTTCATTCGAACTCAAAATGGCTTTCAAGTCTTGGGCGGCGATTAGGCTGGGTTGAAGCAAATCAGAATGTCATCAAAGGGTTTGAAAAACTAAATGAATCCGTTCTTCTTTCACCAGATACATTACACAGTATGGCGACCGCACGATTCCTTTTAAATACGTTAGAAGACGGATCCCTTAAAACATACATCAATGAAACACGAGGATTATATGAAAAAACAGCTAAGGTTTTGATTCACGGCATCAAAGATATTCTCAACTGGCCTGTTCTCATACCACATGGTGGTCTATATACCTGTTGTCCAACACCTCATTTAGAGGATCCCATTCAATTCGTTCAACGTGTATTGAAACATACTGGTGTCCTCTTGATACCAGGGATTGGTTTTGGGCCAAGTATGAATAAAGCGATACGGCTTTCCTATGGTCCTCTCTGTTATGATCATCAACGAATAATTGAAGGGTTAAAGCGAATCAAACAATATCTTGACGTAGACCGTTAGATTTCATTTTGATAGTAGAAAAGATGAAGGTCTTCCATTTAGGTTTTTCATTATAGATCTGTTAAAGTTAACCCCTGTAAATACGTATTGAGATTTATAGGAATATGCTTATTTCATCTGAATGTCAATTGATATATATCAGGTGTAAAAGATGCTATCAAAAAGGCGCATCTGTTTTTCAGAATACTCTTGTATATATTCATCTTTCAATAATACGAATAATCCTAGTAGTATGAAGACGATTGCAAGTCTATCGATGACAAAATTTTATCACCTAATTCTACTAAACCGATAGTGATGAGCGGGATAAAAAGATCTTGAAGTATCTGGTCATTTTCCTGTATTTTTGATGAGAGGAACGAATACTGTTGTTAAATGTTCTTAGTATCTTTGAACCGTGGTAATCAACAGCTATGATTATAATTAAACACTATGAATAATATTTAAGGTTCGTTTTTGGATATTGTGTTGTTAACACCTAAACACTAAATAACCAATCATTAATATATTTTTTCTAAAATGAACAAACCGTTATCCCCTAAGACCTATACATCTTTAATAAAATATTATATCAATTGTCTTGAGAAAGAGGATCTGTTCTCTATTGTCTTCAACATAAAAGACAACAATAAAACATTCATAGTAGACCCGTTACCAATGGAATCGTTTTTTCATGACGATACTGATCAACTATCGATTCCTACTCGGATTCTATCCAACTCATTAACTCAAGGAACAGATACAGGGAAGAAAGAAAAGAATTTCTATTATGGTTACCCCCTTATTTGTAAGACGGATAATACTATCAGTCCTCTCTTTTTCACAGAACTTAGTATCACGTCACAAGACGAAGACATGATCGTTTTTAAAGGAGCAACACTTGAGTTCAATCACGCGATACTCTCCACATTTGGTTTCGAACTAGAGGAGATACAGAGAATTCGTTTTGAGAACCAAAGAAAAACATTTACTGAGCAGCTTACGGACATCCTTGGTTTCCTTAATGAATCAGTTGACCATTTTACAAAAGATCTTGACACAAGGCACCTGATATCACTTCATTCTACAAGGATAGTTAACAAAACTATCGTGTATCTTGGTACACGAACAGGTATCACAAAAAACCTTGTTCAGGAACTTCATAGACTTAAAAAGATTCCTTCAAGTGAGATACGATCAACCAGCCTTGGTATATTTCTAGGTGAAAAACCCTACAAAAACCCGAAGAATACATCAAAAGACATTATTGAAGTATTTCCTTTGAACAATTCACAACGACAAGCCGTAAATCATGCGCTCAGCAATCAACTCACTGTTATCACTGGTCCACCAGGGACTGGAAAATCACAGGTCGTCCTTAACATTGTTGCAAACGCCGTATTTCAAGACAAAACGATTTTATTCTCAAGTAAGAACAATAAAGCTGTTGATGTTGTTAGAGAAAAACTACAACCAATCTTATCAAATCCTCTCATTGTTCGCATGGGGGCTGAAAGATATAGAAAAGAAGCCAAAGAAACATTGAACACCCTTTTTCCGTATAAAGCAAGAACGAAGGGTGCTCATGGAATCGAAAAACAAATTCTACAACTCTCACAAATAAACAAAAAGATGGATACTATCAAGGATTCCATCCAAGAATTACAGGATATTAATAACACTATTGATATTATACAAGAGGATATTTTTTCATCATTACAAAAGATCCCCTCTGAACTTCACACATTGTTCAGTACCATTGATTTTCATTCGATCCATTTAGCTTCTCTAGGGAAACAACTGAAAAAATATGGGGATAATCCTCAGTTTCGTCATTCTTTGATTAAACGAGTTTTTTGCGGAAGACATCAGATGAAAATTCAACAGATATTCAAGAAATATCATGATAGTTATACTCCTGATATTGGAATTTATCTTGAAAGCGCCTATCAACTTAGTTCGAAGGATATGATCCAAGCATTGAATCTTCTTTATCTCACTACGCAAATGATGGCAAGTATTGAGCATAGCAGGCATCTTGAAGAAAAGCTATTGGAATATGAACCAATATCGCAGCTATATAAAAGATATGAAGAATATAGACAGGTACGTATTACTCTATCTCGAAATATTCTTGATGGATACTGGTTGAACAAGTTAGATTCTACCAGTAGTGTAGATCAAGATGCAGTACTCAGTTTTTTTGAGATATCTGAACAACTTGGAGGATATATAGAAACTCCTACCCTGTATCGATCACTTACTTCTCGATGGAAGAATAAGATACAGCAGATACTCCCATTCTTACCTATATGGGTGATCACAACCCTCTCTGCTCGAAAAAGCGTCCCATTTAAAGACAACCTGTTTGATATCCTTATCATCGATGAAGCATCACAGTGTGATATCGCATCAGCCCTTCCTCTTTTCTATCGGGCAAGGCATGTTGTCGTCATAGGTGACCCAAAACAATTACGACATATTTCATTACTAACCGAAAAACAGGATGAAGATATCGCTATGGAGAATCAAATAGAACCTTTGCTTTCTCGTTATTCCTATACAAAGAATTCAGTATATGATCTTGCAGATAGTACTTCCAATCAAAATGCTGATGCCCCCATCCTTTTAGATGAACATTATCGGTGTTCTCGAGATATCATCTCTTTTTCAAATGAATGTTTTTATGGAAAACTCTTGCATATTCTCACTGATGAACTTCGATTAAGGCCGGTGCAAGATAAGATTAAGCATGGTATCCTCTGGTATCATGTAAGCGGGAATACTATACGATCCGGAAGCTCATATAATCGTGAAGAGGCAGACTATATCATCGAGTTATTACATCAATTGTTAGGGTTGACAGAAGATAGTGTTTCCTTTGGTGTTGTCACCCTGTTTCGAGCACAAATGGAGATCATCAGTCAAATGATACGTGACGATGAAATACTTAGATCTAAAGATATAACCGTTGGTACTGCACATAGGTTCCAAGGCGATGAGAAGGATATCATACTCTTCTCACCGGTTGTTTCATCAGGGGTCAAAGATTGTACGGTGAACTGGGTTCAATCAACACAACAATTGATAAACGTAGCAATAACAAGAGCAAAAACAGCAGTTATCATTGTAGGGGATGAGATAACCTGTTCGAAAGCCCATGGGATTTTAGGTGAACTCGTGTCCTATGCTCAAGCACCAAAGGCAAATACCGTGATAGATGATGAGTGTAAACGACGTTTCTATGAACTCATGCAAAAGCACAAGATACAGGTGATACCTGGTTATTTCGTACGATGTGAGAACGGTACACAACATCAGATCGATTTTGCCTTGTTCGAACATACTAGTAAATACGCTCTGTGGATCATTGATGATGAAAGAGATGATGCCAATACTACCTTTGATCATTATTCTGTTCTCCGATCAGAAGGATGGAAGAACCGGCGATTCACAAGAAAAGAGATTCTTGAAAATCCTGCGATTGTCGTTGAACACGTGAAACGATTTTGTTGATACTAGAGAACTGAATATTCTACAAGGTCTTTTCATATGATACGTCTCTTATTTTGAAGAGGTCAGGCTAAGCATCATCGTGAATAAACATATTTTGTTATAAAATTTATTATTTATTAGATGAATTCACTAATTTTGTGTAAAAAATACCAAAAGTTTAATAAATGTAGTATTATTTGAACTATTTGGAAAAGAATTCTTATGGTATCAGTTGAGGATGAAGGATGGTCCATAGGATGATTTCCAAAAAATGGTTCTCTCTTCTTTTACACTCCTAAGGACCATCACCATACGAAACATGTGCCGTTGAATTCTTACAACGAGGATTGTTGGATGGTGATGAAACGTGAATGATTATCAAAAACAGATTCTTGAGAAATGGTTACGCCAGTTAAAGAATAACGAAATCGATCCTGAGGCATTGGATCTTGGATCGGACAGATCAAAAGCAATTGCATCGTTAACTGATGAACTTAACAGGATTGCTAATAAATATACCTTCAAGAAATAAACCTTTTTTATCGTTAGGCCACGTGTCTGTAGAATATCATATATGATATTCACCTCTCTTATTCTTTTTTTAATAGGTAAACGTTTGCCTTTGATAAGATAGGATTCAGAAAAAGCGTTGTCGATGGAATAGATGGTATCTATCATCCACATTTATTTATCTATTTCCCTTTTTATCTCAACCGCTGGGACACCACCATACATCTTCCCTTTTTTTAGCACCTGGTTTTTTGTGACAAGGCTCTTTCCACCAACAACGACATTATCCTCAATAACTACTCCAGGCATGATCAAGGATTCAGCTCCGATGAGACATCGTTTTCCGATCTTTACTTTTTTGATGATGAGCCTTTCTTCACCTAGATGGGAAAAGATCGATGCTCCTCCACCGATAAGTGTGTTTGAACCTATCTCGATAGCACAAGGATCCGATATATTGTTACGTCCACCAAAAAACACATGTTTCCCGATATCTGCACCGATCAAGGATAGATATTTTGCATAGAGTGGGGGGATGAAAAACGTTTTAAGGAGTTTATCAACAGGTCGATACAGCGTGTAATACAAACTGAATTTGAATGTCGTGTTATCAGTAATATTTTTTCCATAATCTCCTTCTTTATATGAGATATGGAAGAGGCGAATGATCCCACCGGTTATTGCTGCAGTGGAGACGATGAGGAAAAGGAAATCGATGACGATGATAAAAGGAAGCAACAGGATCGTAAGCAGTAAATGGTTCATAAAATAAAAATACGCTACAAGGAGGAAAACTGCTGGTGAGATCGCAATGGAAAAGACAATGATCGTGATGACAAAGAGAGCGATCATTCGAAAAACTGCTTTTCGGGACCGATCATATTTTTTCGGCTCACCAGAATACTGCTTCATAGGATTATCCTGAAAAGATGGTATCTTTTAAAACTATGTGGTTTACCCGGAATGAAACGTTGTACCATCGTATATTCGTATCGCGAGTTCTGTGCCTCATCATTTTAGAGTTCGCCAGATAGTTTCTCTTTCACCGTAATGTAGACATCACCAAAACCTTCTCGTCCCTTTATGCGATTAAGGAACTTCTTTGCTGGAACACATCCCTCAGGTGCAAAAACCCCGGGTGTTTCTATTTCGCCTTTTGCAAGCATCTCGGCTCCTATCGCTGCAGGTGTAGCAGTTCCTTGTTTCATATGCGCGGTTCCTTCATAGAGATACGTTTTAGGTTCACCATTCTTTTCTCCTTGGACACGTACCATGACCGCTCCACCTTTGGGTATGTTCACTCCACTTGTAACCACTTGTTTTCCAAGGCGAGGTATGAACGATGCGAGGAAATCGATTGGT
>JARVGL010000120.1 GCA_029762575.1 Thermoplasmatota archaeon
GATCAAAGTCTCTTAAGACCCGGACGATTCGACAGGTTGATATTGACCCCAGTACCTGATTTGTCTGTAAGAAAGGACATTTTAAGGATCCATACGAAATCCATACCACTTAATTCAGATGTAGTATTAGATGTACTAGCAGAAAGGACAGATGGTTTTTCTGGTGCTGATATTGAGGCGTTATGCAGAGAGGCTGCAATGATAGCATTACGAGAGAATATTAAGATAAAGAAGGTTGATATGAAGCATTTCGAAGAAGCATTAAAGAATATCAGACCGAGCCTTACTGAGGATTTAATAAAATATTACCAAGCGGTCTCAAAGGACCTTGGTATAGGTTTAGCCAAAAAGGATAAAAGAGATAAAGATATTCAATATCTGTAATAAAAATATAGAGGTGGGATAAAGCTATGAAGATAATGGAAAATGAGTTAAGAGGAAAGACAGTGATGAGCGAGGAAGGTCTGTATCTTGGGGTCTTCCGGAATTCAACGGTCGATGAGAGGACAGGTCAGCTTCATCAAGTATTAATCGAACCGTCTGATGATGTTGATCCGCGTTTATATCATTTAGATGAACAAGGGAATCTTGTTTTTCCATTCACATCGATAAAATCTGTAAAGGATGTTGTCATCATCGGTCATTAAGCTATATACATAATACATAATCTAAACGAAGTGTAGAGAAAGATTCTTTAGTGATTCTTTTTGGTATCTTCGTCTTTTTTCCTTATTTTTACATTTCAATTGTTTTCGTATACATAGAATAGGACATAATTGCCTAAATTGATTTTTTTAGGGGGACCCCTTTATTTCGTATGGAACTTGAAAAGTGAGTGCTTAATTTATGAAAAGAAGATATTGACGTGAGTATATCCATACATGTATACAAGTAAATATATTTTAACGTTTCCATTTCTTTAAATATACTAATAGATAAATGAAAAGTAAACGAAGTCATATAATTCAGTTATTCCACAAGAAATCAAGGCCCCCCTCTTGTAATACGTTCTCTTCCTATTTTCTCCTAAATCTTTTATGAACGCATAATGTTAAATACCTTCGATTTATTCTACGAATGGGGTGAGTTTCTTTCCAGCAAAAACTGTCAATAGTGATATATTTGGACGTCTTCTCCTTTCAGAAGGCTTATTCATCAATAGAGAAGCAATGAGACCATCCTATATGCCTCAGATCCTTCCTCATAGAGAACGACAGATCAATGAACTAGCATCTATCTTAGTCCCAGCATTACGAGGTGAGACCCCTTCAAATATTTTCATATATGGAAAAACAGGTACTGGAAAGACGATTGTGACAAAATTCGTTGGTGGAGAACTATTAAAGAAAGGGGAGGAGATGGGTAAATATGTTACCTTTGTCTACATCAACTGCGAGGTTGTGGACACTCAATATCGTCTTCTACAGAACATTGCAAATCATTTCATAAATGAATGGTCCGAACGCATTCCATTTACTGGGTGGCCAACAGATGAAGTATTTTCAAAGCTTTTAACAATGATCGATAAGAACAAAGGGGTTAATGTCATCATACTTGATGAGGTTGATAAGCTCAAAGGCGATGAAGCTCTTTATAATCTATCAAGGATAAACAGTAGCTTAGAATATGCAAAGCTATCTATTGTAGGTATCTCAAATGATCTTAAGTTCACAGAGTTTTTAGACCCACGGGTCAAATCAAGTCTTGGAGAGGAAAATCTTATTTTCCCACCATATGATGCAGAAGAATTACAAGATATACTAAATCAACGTGCGTTGATTGCGTTAAAGCCTGGGTGTTTAGATGATGACGTGGTTCCTCTCTGTGCAGCACTTGCCGCTCAAGAACACGGTGATGCAAGAAGAGCCCTTGATCTCTTACGGATGGCTGCGGAGATTTGCGAAAGGCAAGGTGTCTCCTGTGTTTCTAAGAAATTTGTAAGACTTGCGCAAAACAAGATAGAAACAGATAGGGTCACCGAGGTTATTCGTACCCTTCCCGCTCAATCAAAATTAATATTACTTGCTATAGTCCTGCAACATCAACATGATTCACAGAAAGGAACAAGCGGTCCTATAACCACCGGCGAGGTCTATGAGATATATAAGGATCTTTGTAAGAAAGCACGAGCTGATTCTTTGACCCAGAGAAGGGTTGCTGACCTGATATCAGAATTGGATATGCTTGGGATTATAACCGCACGGGTCATATCAAAAGGAAGATATGGGAGGACACGAGAGATACAACTATCAACATCCTCAGATGAGATCATGTTTGTATTAAAAGAAGATGAGGTATATGATGATCTCTCCAATTATAAGATAAACGCCCAAGCCCGGTTGATGTAACACTTTTACTATATCTTCAATCTTTTTAATAACAGATCATAAAAGGTGATTAGGGGGATCATTGGCTATAAAAAAGGTAAGGAGTGGATTCCCCTCATATACAAACCACATTCCTCACCAGAGAATGGAATCGGGTTACTTTTTCTTTTTTTGTTAGTAATCCAATTTTCCCCCAATACAATATGGTAACCGTTCAGCCTAGATAAATCTTTATACTTTTTCAACCAACATAGTGAGGCATCTCACCCTCATCCTTCTTTGCATCATTAGGTTTTGCTTGAAGGACATCGATAGCAAGGACCGCATGGAGCGGAACGATACGAATTTTCCCCGCCATATCGCCTTCTGAATCATTGAGACGCATCAGCAGACCAACTTCTTCCACACCGATG
>JARVGL010000121.1 GCA_029762575.1 Thermoplasmatota archaeon
GTTGCATCCTTCCTAGACATACGGAGACGATATCGACTAGACCCTCAAGACCTTTTATTCACCCAGACCTATCATCATCAACAGATATATCCCTTCAGCTATCATCACCTCAAACTAAACATCGCAAGCAAACATCTTCCTCAACTTAAACGCTACATCAACTGGATTATACGGAACCTGCAGACAGAGATCTTTCTATCAGGCCCACGGGCATCGAACCAGAAAGGAAATGGACAACTATCACTTGTTAAAAAGAAATCGATTCTAACAGAACAAGCACAGTTCGCCCTTTCAGACCCAGATAAGAAATTAAGTGCCCATGAGAAGGTTCAACGCTTCCTCCTCATCAATGATCTGACAACGATATGTACAGAGCTACCCGTTTTTCTCAACCCCCTAGAGACAACGACCTTTAAGATCGATACCCCGCTGACCGGTCATATAGATGTCATCCAGATACAAAATGATACGGTATATATCCTAGACTATAAACCCAATCTCAGAAACCCCCTGCAATACACAGGTCAACTGATGGCGTATAAAGAAGCCCTCTACCAAAGGACCCGTATCCCCTACGATCATATCAAGACCGCAGTATTCAACGAGTATGAGTATTTCGAATTTGAATGAAATGATGACATTATCGAAATTTAGGTTGCGGAAATTATTTTTTTTGCTCTTCTCCATCTATGGACGGGAAATCTAACGATTTCCAAAAGATAGATATAAACATAAAGATGGGGAAAAATGCAGTTAGAAATCAAATCATTGTTTATTGAAGTGCCAACTAACTCCTGTTTATCGTATTCCATTTAGCAACTTCTCTGTGAGATCGATATCTTTTCCATTTGCTTCACCAGACATCCATTGCACGTAATTTACTTGATGATATTTGCGGAACAAGAAACGAAATGATGCCCGCTTTATATGCTCTACCTGACATTGTTTGCGTGTAATTCATTTGATTATATTTGCGGAACAAGCAACGAAATGATGCCTCCTCTGTTTGCTCTATGTGTGATCCACCATATACATCCTTTGCGTGCAATTCAACTAACGTCCTCTGCATAAAATACGGGGGAAACTGACATCCTTTGCGCGCAATTCACCTGACGTCCTCTGCACTTTATGAGGGGGGAACTGACATCCTTTGCACAGTTTGCTCTTGAAAGCTTACTATGAGTGGTTCTGGAAGAGGAGCTACGCTTTGTTTGGGTATGATACTGTATGGTTTTTCTTCTGTTGGCCGATGTGATTATGGGGGTGGTGAGCCTGACAAGTTTTGCGTGCAGAAGATGTCTGGTATCAGACAGGTTTTGCGCGCAATTTGGTGTGGGGATGATTTTCTTTCTCAATAGACAAGAACAAAAAACATCAAAGAACGATCAATCTTCCGTATCCTCCCCCCTTTATACTCTTCTGTATATGATGGTAGGTTCTATGTTTCTATGGCATTTTTGCGTTTCGGGATTTTGTCTCAAAAGGTTTTTATGTCCTCGCTACAGAACATTGTATGTCAACAGAGCAGGGCAAAACACAAAATAAAAAATTTAGCAAGTTATAAAAAACCTGCACTAGTACCTGCTCATAAAATATAAATATGAATGCGATGTTGATAGGAACAAGAAGGTAAAACATCTTAATGGAGATGGGATATAATATGAAAAGCAATAGAAAATATAAAATGAATGAAGATGAGGCAGTATCAGCTGTCATCGGTGTTATCCTAATGGTAGCTATCACCGTGGCAATAGCAGCAACAGTTTATGTTTATGTTAGTGGAATGATCGGC
The DNA here is from genome assembly GCA_029762575.1 of Thermoplasmatota archaeon. Classification (GTDB taxonomy): domain Archaea; phylum Thermoplasmatota; class E2; order DHVEG-1; family DHVEG-1; genus EX4572-165. Next base: position 1,793 of record JARVGL010000121.1, read on the forward strand.
ACTGGTCAAGATAGCACACCGAATATCGCATTTGCAAAAAGTAGTGATAGAATAACAGTATCAAGATCAGATGCGGGATTAGAATGGAGTGAATTTCAATTAACGTTTTCTTCGTCTGAGTTAACTAATGTTACATTATCTGGTGAAGCACTTGTGTATCCGGCTACTGGAACGTCCATAGCAAGTGCTGCAGGGACCGTTTATGCTGGTCATTTCATTAATGTTACCACAGCAACAGGTGGCGGTACTCTTTCATTAAGACACACACCAACAAACTCATTAATAGGAACTTGGACATTCACCTAAACGTCCATACTTTTCTTTTTTCCCTTTTTTATTTTTTTCTCTTTTATCATTTAACAGACCATACTAAAAAAAGTATTATTATTGTTTCATTGATATCAGTCACAACTCTCTTTTCTTAGTTTAGACAACTATATTCTTATCGATAAATATCGAAAGATGTAATCAATTAGTGTATACATCCCCATCTGTTTATTTCTTGCCATGCTGATTTCTGTGTTTGCCCAGAGGCTTACTTTATCTCGTTCGTCTTTTGCTCGTGCTCGTATGATATATGAATCTCTTTTGGTCCAAGTATGGTTTTGTTGTAGTAATTCTTCTGAAGCGAGTGGCCCTATCCAGTCTGTTATCGTGTCATCGCCCCAATCGATCATGATATAGACGGAGTCGTTCTGATGATCAAGAGCGGAGAAATAGTAAGTATATTCTGTGTTTATCTTTCCTGATGCTGGTCCGCTAATTACGGGTGGAAGTGGTGCTTCTTCTTCAGTTCCAAATGAGATATCCAGTGTTTGGAAATAGAACGAGTAGTATTCTCTTTC
>JARVGL010000122.1 GCA_029762575.1 Thermoplasmatota archaeon
TCAAGACCAACATTTGAAAGTGTTTTCAGTTTCCGTTTAATACTAGGGATATTCTGGAAAAAGTCAAGAGCCTCTTCAACGGTCATATCAAGTACATCAGCAATGGTTCTTTGTTTATACTTCACTTCTAAGGTTTCTTTGTTGTATCGTTTTCCTTTACATTCCTCACATTCAACGTAGACATCGGGAAGAAAATTCATCTCTATTTTAATTAGACCTTCCCCGCCACATGCCTCACAACGACCTCCTTTTACATTAAATGAGAATCGCCCTGGCTCATACCCTCTTTTTTTTGCCTCATGTGTTTGGGAGAATAATTGTCTGATGGGATCAAATACTTTAGTGTAGGTTGCAGGATTGCTCCGGGGGGTTCTACCAATGGGACTTTGATCGATGACGACGACCTTATCGATTATTCGGTCTGAGCTGATACACTCATGATTACCCGGTCGTACTCGAGGATCATAGAGTCTTTGTCGTAAACCTGCATATAAAATGTCATAAACAAGAGTAGATTTCCCACTACCAGAAACACCGGTGATAAGCGTAAATGTTTCTAGAGGAATATGCACATCAATGTTTTTCAGATTATGTTCTTTGCAGCCAAGGATGTGAAGAAAATGATTCACAGGTCTACGTTTATCTGGAATATCAATACAAAGCGTTCCTGATAGATACTTTCCAGTTAACGAAGTTGGATGATCCGCAATTTCCTTAGGTGTTCCCTCTGCAACAATATGACCTCCATGAATGCCCGCTCCTGGCCCTATATCGATAACGTGATCTGCTGATCTTATGGTTTCCTCATCATGTTCAACTACGATAAGGGTGTTACCGATATCTCTTAAGTGAAGTAAGGTATCGATTAGTTTTTTGTTGTCCTTCTGATGTAAGCCAATTGATGGTTCGTCTAAGATATAAATCACTCCCATGAGATTCGATCCGATCTGTGTTGCAAGCCGTATCCGTTGGGCCTCCCCACCTGAAAGCGTTCCAGCGTTTCTTGAAAGGGTGAGATAACCAAGACCTACATTATCTAAAAAATCAAGTCGTTCCTTGATTTCTTTGAGGATCTGCCAGGCGATCTCTTGTTTTTTTTCAGAAAGGATCATTGTTTTGAAAAAAAGAATGGCATCTCTAATGGACATATCGGTCACATCAGCAATGGTTTTCTCAGTAATTCTCACACTGAGCGCTTTAGATTTTAATCGTTTCCCTTGGCAACTAGGACAAGGAAGAACTCGCATGAATTTTTCTAGATCCCTTCGACGATAATCAGATTCTGTCTGTTTATATAATCGTTCGGATTGTGGGATGAGACCTTCCCATCGTTTACTTCCACTCCATTTCGTTTGTCCCTGTTTCATTGAAACATTAAAGGAAATGATCTCACTAGATCCATACATTAACGCATCGTATTGTTCTTCATTGAGAAATTCAATGGGGGTAAAGATATCAAAATCAAAGTGTTGGGCAACAGCTCCTAAATATTTGATTCGCCAGCGGTCTCTGATTCCTTTATACAATTTGATTGCACCATCTGCAATCGATTTTGTTTTATCTGGAATGATCAGATCTGGATCAAATTCCATTTTGATACCAAGTCCATGACATGTTTCACAGGCGCCAAATGGACTGTTAAATGAAAACATACGAGGTTGTAATTCTTCAAATGATAGTCCGCATATTGGGCAAGCCATACTTGATGAAAACAAGTGTTCGTTATCTTTTTTATCAAGTACTACAAGAAGTCCTTTGCTTTGTTTGAGCGCTTGTTCACAGGCTTCACTGAGTCGTGCAGTATCATCATGCGGGTTTACTCTATCAATGACAATCGATACATCATGTTTTTTATAACGATCAAGAGTAATCGTTTCATCTGTTCGGTAGATCGCATTATCCACTCTAACCCTCAAGTATCCCTCTTTATGTAAATCTTTGAATAGTTGTTCATAGGTTCCTTTTTTTTGTCTGACTATAGGGGCAAGAATAGTGATCATATCATGATACTCATCATGGATTTTGTTAGCAATTTGCTCGGGGGTTTGGGATTCTATTTTAACATTATGTACCGGACAATACGGAGTTCCAATGCGAGCGTATAACAATCGAAGATAATCATAAATCTCAGTGATCGTTCCTACCGTACTTCTAGGGTTTTTACTTGTTGTTTTTTGCTCTATACTGATAGCAGGGGAGAGTCCTTCGATGAAATCAACATCTGGTTTGCTCATCAAGCCGAGGAATTGACGTGCATACGCTGATAATGATTCAACGTATCGTCGTTGTCCCTCTGCATAAATCGTGTCAAATGCAAGAGTGGATTTCCCCGATCCTGATACACCAGTGATAACGACATATCGATCTCTAGGAATTTTGACCGTAATATCCTTGAGGTTGTGTTCTCTAGCTCCTTTGATGAGTATTTCTTTCAACGATAATCCCCCATGAAAACTAATTCATCCGATTTTTTTATTCCTTGTTAATGGAGGTGTTTAGATGGAAAAGGGTTATTCAAATGTTTCCCTTAAAAAAACGTTGTCAGGATATGTGAAAGTATTGATTGCTTAAATATATCACTCTAACCTTTTATAAAATTGTTCTAATGAG
>JARVGL010000123.1 GCA_029762575.1 Thermoplasmatota archaeon
TTTCTATTATTTTGTATCGTGTGGGTATTCCAATGTTCAAGATATGTTCCTCGTATTGTTATTCCTTTTTTCATGTATGAATTATTGATAATTTCTAGATTGGTACAATCCTCTATTGACATTCCGTTTGATCTGTTAGTAAAAGTATTTTGTTCAAGGATTAGATTCTTTGAGTTTTTGATGAGTAATCCCGTTTCATAGCTATTATCGATGATATTATTAAAGAGATGAGAATCAGATGATGAATCAACGATTATTCCATACCAATTTGTTGAAATAATATTATTAGTTATTAAACAATGTTTGGCGTTTGATAGACTTATTCCAGGGTAAGGTTGATATGGGGAAAAACCAGCTTTTTCAATTGTAAATCCGCTGATTGACACCGAATCACTCAGGATGCTTACAACAATTCCTTGATATTGACCTTCAATGATAGTTGTTTTCGAATTTTCTCCTTGAAGGTTGATTTTAGTTGAGATTGTAATATGTTCTTGATACGTTCCATTAAAAACAAAGATAGTGTCACTATTACTACTTGCATTAATTCCATCCTGAATATTTCTGTATGGGTACTCAATACTCCCATCCCAAGGACCATTAATATTATCATCATCAACATAGATTGTTGTTGAGATCGTTTGAGATGACACAGTTATTACTGATAAGACGTTACTAAATAAAAGACAAATAATAATGCAGATGCATGATTCGATACGTTTCATAACTTCCCCAATAGTTTCATATCTGTTGTAGGTTATAAATATTTGGTGTCCGCAATTTTTTATTATTGCTAAGATTATCTTAATTGCTGTGGTACCTTTCAGGACTAGGTGGTAAGATACGTTTGGCAGAGTGTATATAGTCCTATTTGAAAACCTGTCTTTGTTTCTGTTATTTCTTCAGCATGTGATTATGTTGGTGTCATTGATATGATAACGAAAAGTTAAGATAAGAATAAAGAGAAGTAGTGTTATTGATTCTTTTATATGTCTTCCTCTTTAATATTGTATTGTGTAGTCCCGTCCATACCCGTCATTTGGTCCGATGTCACCACGTCTTTGGCCAGATAACCTGAAGAGAATGCTATGGATGAATGGTCTATCAAACCCCATGCGTCCGATGAAACCGAATCGTTGGAATGTTAATGCATAGGTATCTGTCAATATGTCTCCCTTTTGAGGGTCTTTTATGATATGTTTTGGTATACTCATGGTGATGATGCCTGTTTCTTGATCATAATCCCCATTGATTACCTCATAATGCTCCTGGAACCAAAAACCATGTCCCCAACCTGCAGAAAAATTAATCGATTCGAACCCTTGGTATCCGACCGCCATCATGGTGGCGCAAGGGACACCATTGTAGTCCCAATGAACAGTGAGATGTTGCTTTAAGGGTGTGGAGCTTATCTTGTTTAGTTTTAATCCTACGAATAAAAAATCTGGTTGATCTGCTTGTTCGTAGAACCAAGCTGAGATGATGTCGAGGTACTCGATGACATCGTCTTCGATATCATCTTCAATTTCTGGGTCATTTTCATCACCAGCCACTGCGATGAAAGAGAAAAGGGACAAAGTCAGTATCATTCCTACTATTATAATGCATAGTTTCTTCACTTCTTATTCCCCCACGTATCTAACAATAATTAATGATACAGATATATTTAAACTTTTTCCCAACATATATGAAACAAACATAACAATTAAAATGATAAAAATCGGTTTTATTTTTAAAAAATATGCACGGATAATATTAGATATTCAGCTAGGCACCAAACTTCTCTAATCGTTGCGCATTTGCAAGCGCGAGAGCCATAAGGTCGACAGCAGGGAATCTAGGACCTAAAGCGCCAGAGATACATGCACGTTCACCAAATTCCTTTACCGCATCACGCCTACAATATTCAGACCAGAGGAGGACAGGGACCGGATGCCAACTATGAACCGCCATCTTCGATGGAGTAGAGTGATCCCCCGTGACAACGATAACATCTGGATGTAAAGCACGTAATCGAGGAATGAAAGTATCCACTTCCTCAATCACCGATTTCTTCTTCTCAAAATTACCATCTTCTCCATAACTATCTGTTTTTTTGATGTGAATATAGAAGAAATCATAGTCATTCCAATGTTTTTCCAATGTAGTGAACTCATCATTAATCATTTCCCCGGTCTCAAGGATATCCATACCGATAAGTTTTGCAACACCCCTATACATAGGATATCCAGCAATGGCAGCACTTTTCAGACCATAACATTCATTCATCGTTGGCCATGTTGGTTTCTGAGAGAATCCTCGTAACAGGACCATGTTTGCAGGATGATGGTCTTTAAGGATTTCATGGGCTTGAGTAAGGAACTGATCAACGATACCAACCATATTATCCGCTTCAGGTTTTCTTGCTTTGGGTTCAAGCGGTTTCACTCCAAGCTGTTGAGGGTCTGTATCAAGCAGAGATCCTGAGAGATTTTTACCTCTGAAAACAAGGAGGAATCGATGTTCTTTGACTGTTCTTACGAAGACTTCAACTCCCGGAATCTGTATATTCTGCTGAAGTAAGGAACACAACTCCTCGTTCTTATCCGTTGAAATTCTTCCAG
>JARVGL010000124.1 GCA_029762575.1 Thermoplasmatota archaeon
ATATATCTTACTGATATATGTAACCGTATGGTGACAGGTACACTTATCTGTTATACCCCTGGATCAGGTGTAAGTTCCGTTAAAAGAAACCATCTAAGGAAAGAACTACTTGGTTACAAGGATTATTCAAACAATGGTAGATACAGTTACCATCGTGATGGTTTATTGACCAAGATACCTAGTATCAGTCTGATCAGATCTGTTTTCATTATTAGAAATGATGATAAGAAAAAGGTTCTGGATCTACTTGACAAATACAATGCAAAGTACTATGTAAGGGAAGTTATCCTTGAGAAAGAGGACTGTCATGTCCTTGAGATCGAAGAAAAGAAGTGATACCGATACTTTTTACACACTGCCGTTCCTTGTTTAATAGACGAGCGGAAAGTTGAAGATTGTTTTTTATCGGAATGCTCAAAAACATTTTAACCATTCAGTCTATATGCCTTAATGAGATAGACGACGAGTAGTGGTGATGCAAATATGATCAAGAAAAACGTTATGTTAAAGGTTTCAGAAGCGTTTCAACAGGATGTTGGTTACGGGAGAGCGCGAATCGATCATCAAACAAGAATGGAGCTAGATCTCTCAATCGGTGATGTCATCGAGATCGAAGGGGAAAAGAAGACGTCCTCGGTTGTTTGGCGAGCGCATCCGACCGATGAAGGAAAACGTATCATTAGAATAGATAATCTTACAAGAAAAAATGCTGGGACAGGTCTTGGCGATACGGTAGCCATCAGTAAAGCAACAGTGAATCCTGCGCATAACGTAACACTTGTGCCGTTGATATCGAAAGGTCAACAGATACAATTCGGCAGCGGTATAGAGATCCTTATTAAAAAAGGTCTTTTAAAAAGACCCATCTCTAAAGGAGATAACATCATTGTTCCAGGTATTGCTTTGTTTGGGAGCGCTTTGCCATTTGCAATCACTAACACGTCTCCAAACGGTATCGTATCAATCAATGAAGATACCATCGTCCAAGTCAAGGAAGAGGCAGCCCAACAGATAGAACCTGAAGGTCCTCGCGTTAGTTATGAAGATATTGGTGGTCTAAAATTCGAACTTGAAAAAGTAAAGGAAATGATCCAGCTCCCCATCAAACACCCTAAGATCTTCAATCGATTAGGCATTGATCCTCCAAAAGGGGTTCTTCTTCATGGCCCGCCGGGGACAGGCAAAACGTTGATTGCAAAAGCTGTTGCAAATGAATCAGGAGCTAGTTTCTACACGATCAATGGTCCTGAGATCATGAGCAAGTTCTATGGTCAAAGCGAAGAGAACCTCCGTAAGATATTTGATGATGCAGAAAAGAATGCTCCTTCCATCATATTTATTGATGAGATAGATGCAATAGCGGGAAAACGTAGCGAGACCCATGGAGAAGTTGAAAAAAGGGTTGTTTCTCAATTGTTGACATTGATGGATGGATTAAAAGGTCGTGGGAATCTTATAGTCATAGGAGCAACAAATATCCCGGACTCTCTTGACCCTGCTCTGAGGCGTCCTGGTCGTTTTGACCGTGAGATACGTATCGATGCTCCAGATCGAGATGGACGAAAAGAGATCATCCAGATACACACAAGGGGTATGCCAAAAGCTGAGAATGTTGATCTAGAAAAACTAGCGGATAAGACGTACGGATATGTTGGAGCGGATCTTGCAGCACTTGCCCGTGAAGCTGCAATGAATGCTCTTCGACGTTATTTACCTGAGATAGATCTTGAAAAACCAATCCCTGTTGAAGTATTGGAAAAGATGGAGGTCACAATGGATGATTTCATCAATGCCAAACGAGGAATAGAACCATCGGCGATGAGAGAGTTCTTTGTAGAGGTCCCTCGTGTAAATTGGGCGGATGTTGGTGGTCTGGAAAATGTGAAACAGCAACTTCGCGAATCAGTTGAATGGCCGTTGTCTCAACCTGAGGTTTTTAAACGTTTAGGGATAACACCACCTCGAGGGATATTACTGTATGGGCCACCAGGTACTGGAAAGACGCTTCTAGCTAAAGCTGTGGCAAATGAATCTGAGGCGAATTTTATATCCATCAAAGGACCTGAGGTGATGAGCAAATGGGTTGGCGAAAGTGAAAAAGCGGTTCGTGAGCTCTTTAAAAAGGCAAAACAGGTATCTCCCTCAATCGTCTTTTTAGATGAACTGGATGCGATTGCTCCTAAGAGAGGAACGTATTCTGGGTCCCATGTCACTGAGAGCGTTGTAAATCAGTTATTGACGAGTATTGATGGGTTGGAGAGTATGGAAGGTGTTGTTGTCATCGGTGCAACGAACAGACCAGATATCATCGATCAAAGTCTCTTAAGACCCGGACGATTCGACAGGTTGATATTGACCCCAGTACCTGATTTGTCTGTAAGAAAAGACATTTTAAGGATCCATACGAAATCCATACCACTTAATTCAGATGTAGTATTAAATGTAATAGCAGAAAGGACAGATGGTTTTTCTGGTGCTGATATTGAGGCGTTATGCAGAGAGGCTGCAATGATAG
>JARVGL010000125.1 GCA_029762575.1 Thermoplasmatota archaeon
TATGGTCCCCAAGAGGTATTGTTTGCTGAAGGACGCATTCAAAGTTCGCATAGGCATCGGTAAGTAACGGTGTCTGTATCTTTTGTGCTGGCCCCATATGAAGATTGGTATCAGTGATCTTATCAGTGTTTCTACCTGAATGGGTGCCACAATAATGTGCTTTTTCCATAAGTTCATAAGAGATGAAGTTAACAGCGTATTCTTTGGTTTTTTTAATGATCTCTAATGAAAAGCGTTTGAAAGCAAGTGATACGCCATATAATGGTGGTTTTCTTGATAAGGAGGTATGCCAAGCAACAGTAACGACATTGGTATTTCCTTCTTCATCGGTACAGGTTATAAGAACCGTAGGCATGGGAAATGCATACTGGTAAAATTTATCTAGAGAAGCCTGTAGTTTCATCGTTTCATCCATCACCCTCTATCATGTAAAATCATCACCTCTTAGATTTGGTCTGAGTTTTTCTATCATCTTTGAAATAACCTAGCTCTAAGAAGCCTATCAAACACAAGCATGAATGTAAGCAATCTTGACTAGTATAAAAAAATACAAAGTTTTAATACTGATTATTTATACCATTTTTAGGGAAGATAGACCACATGGACGATAGATTATATCCGAAGGCCCAGTTGGAAGAGGACCTTGAAGCCATCAAAAAGATGGACATCCCCTATGCAATGAAGATAGAGAAAGGCAATGCTTTGATGTATCTATATTATAATCAGAACGATAAGACCATCATTGATCCTTTTAGTATCGCTGATTTCCGTGAGAACATCCTTAGATAGACTATGATTATATATTTTTTTGATACCCTGCGTACTCTTATTGTATACGAATCAAGTAGTAAGCATCTCGTATAATAGAGTAATCAGATCAGTTTAAGATATACACATCTGGATAGATCTTGGTGAGGTTCTCATTAGTTACACAACCTCTTGTATAGACGACCGATACAGCAAACTGGTCAAGAAAGCTTTCATCTGCGCAACAACCGGAAAGAAAGATAGATACTTTCTGATGATGTTTGTATCCTGGTATGGGGTGCATGGTTGAGGAGACAATCGATAATCGGGTTATCGCAGAGAATGCTGATGCTTTGAAGGGGTCAACAGCGCCCTTATCATACAGAGTGGTTGGTGTTCGATACGCACCGATGTTCTCTTCGATCCAGGTGAACGCATCATAATCACGTTCATCGATCAAATGATAATAAGGGATATCGATATGGGCAGGAACAGTGTTGATGATTAAGAGCATAAAGACGATGAAAGGGAAAAGAATACTTGTTTTTTTGATCGAGGCGTTTACGAGTACCTTACCATTTTTTACAGGGAGATAGTCCAATATAAGCTCAGTGAAACCCCTTCGGACCTCTGCTACTCCCCACCCAGCTAATAGACAGATCATAAGGAATAGATACATAAATGATCGTTCATACATGATAGGGAGTCCATAGCCGAGTTTATCATATAATCCTATGAGACCGATGAATGCAAGAGCGGAGAAGCCAATGGTGCGCATAACGGTCTCTCCTTTACTAAACACAAAATAGACGCCGATGACCGCTAACACCCAGATGATGATACCCATGTGTTCAAAAGAGACCCATATCTGAGGAAGATTATAATCTAAGAAGTATTTTCCTCCAAAGAATGCATCAATGACCTGTTGCAATGGTGTACCATATCGTGCTGATAATGCAAACGCTCCCCCGATAGGGATGAAGGCGAAGCATACGTAAAGTAGTGTTTGTTTGAACTCTTTATCAAATAATAGCATGAGAGCATAGAGTAAGGTGATGATGATACCTGCTAGAGCCGTTGGAGGATGGATGAGAAAGATAACCCAGAGGCCAAGAGGAACAAGAATGGTATGGATAGTCTTTTTTTTATATGGTAGCAGCCAAACTAAGAAGATAATAAATAATAAACCCAATGCCACTGGAACAAAGAAACTAGGGCCCATCATCCGACAGGTGGTAGGGATCACTGCTACACAGAATGCTGTCTCAAGACCAAAGGGTCGTTTATGTCTATTCCCAAGGTTGAAAGCACTAAGACTTACAAACATGGTGATGATCGCAGGCATGAACACGAACATAGTGTTAAACTTGGTCCCTGAAAGCCATGCAAAGGATGCAGCAAAATAGTTGAAACCTGGTTCAAGCGATTGTTTTATCCCTGTCCCTGAATAAGGGTTGGTAAAGGCGGTTGCACCACTTTCCATAAAGGATTTGCTGTAGGTCCAATGGATCCATTCATCAACATGAAACGGTAGGAAATAGTTTTCCTTGAGATGAGGAAGAAACCCCATGTATAATGAGAAGAGAAGAACTCCGATGAGCAGGAGGAGTATCTGTATGGTTCTATGTTCCTTGACCGTTTTCAAGGGTTGTGTGATAAGATGTCGTAGGATGGTAGCGTATTTCTTTGTTTGTGGTGAGAAACCTTTTTTGATGAGGGAATAAAGATAGAGAACTATGATAGTTGCTGTATAGGTTGCATAGATG
>JARVGL010000126.1 GCA_029762575.1 Thermoplasmatota archaeon
TGAAGCACTTCGGTAACCGCATTCACCAGCTAACCCTCATCAATCCGTGCATGAAGCCTACTTTCCGCAGTTTTAAAAAAGCTTAAAATCGAATTATATCCACAGCCTCAAGAGTGATCCGTTCTATCTTTGATACGATCGTATAGAATCGTTGTTTGTTCTCTATCCATTCCATGAGCAGTTTTGCTTTATCCTCCTTTAACCTCACGGTCACAGTTTTTCCTTGTACCTTTCTTGTCCATTCGTAATAGGGTCCATGAAGTGCCTTTGGGTCGGTCTGGCATTTGCATCCAGGAGTACTGCAGCGCACATATCGTTTTGTTATACTGCCGGTGAGAATGAAACCTATCTGATGCAGTTCATCTTGATACGATCTGATCTGTCGAAGATATTTCTCAAGATCCTGTTGAGGATTGGATATTTTGGTCATTTGCTTGAACTTCCTTTTCACGTCCATAATAGTACTAACAGTATATATACTGTTAGGTCTATACGTGAGTATGAACAATGATGGTTCATTCAAACTTGAAACGCAACTGATCGGCTCTCTCCCTCTGGTCAACCATTTCATCGGACGGATAGGTCTTGATGATATCCTCCGAAAGCATCTTGATACAACTGTCAACGATCGGAAGGTCAAACCTGCACAGATCATCGGGGTACTCCTTCGGAATATCATCCTTGATCGAACATCGATGTATGACATCCAGGATTGGGCTCATCGGTATAGACCTGATCTTCTTGGTCTGGATGCTGGTCAATTGACATCACTTAACGATGATCGGATCGGCCGGGACCTTGACATGTTGTTCGATGCTGATAGAGCATCTTTATTGACTGAGATAGTTGTCCGAACTATCAAGGAGTATAAGTTGGATCTCTCCCGATTCCATAATGATGCTACCACGATAACTTTTACTGGACGTTATAAGAATGCAACAGGTGAGAAGAGGCGGGGGAAGGATTCTTTGAATATCACCTTTGGCCATAATAAGGACCATCGACCGGACCTTAAACAGTTGATGTGGTTCCTTACAGTTTCTTCAGATGGTGCAGTCCCTATTCATTATAAGGTCTGTGATGGAAATACAAGTGAAAGTCCGACGTATAAGGAAACCTGGGATATCCTCCGGAGACTGGTGGGTCGACCTGATTTCATCTATGTCGCGGATTCCAAGTTATGCACTTCGAAGAACATGAAGTATATTGATGAGCATGAAGGTTGTTTCATAACAGTATTACCTCGTACGAGACGGGAGGATGGTTGGTTCCGAGAGTACATACAAGCCCATCAGGTTGTATGGGAAGATATCGACAGATCAGATGAATGTACTGAAGAACATGAAGTGGATACCCAGGTACGTATGGTTGAATCTCCTATACGGTCATCTGAAGGTTTCAGGATAGTATGGGTATGGGACAAAGAGAAGGAAGAGAGTGATGCATTATCTCGTCAGATGTTGATCGAGAAAGCTGTTCTGAGATTGGAACAACTGGAGACACGTTTGAGGAATCCACGGAACCGCCTTCGATCCAGGGATGCTGTGGTGAAAGCTGCTGATAATGCTCTTGGTGATATCACACATCGATGGATATATTACATGATAAAGGAAGATAAGGTTAAGATCTTCAAACAGGAAAAACGTGGTCGTCCAAGCTCTAATACGATATACAAATGTGTTGAACAAAAACGGTTCCATGTCTCGTGGCATCCTCGGAAGGATATGATCGATTTTGATATGCGTAGCGATGGTATGTTCCCGTTGATAACGAACTGCGATGATCTTCCATTGGTTGATATCCTTGATAAGTATAAGTATCAACCATGGTTAGAGAAACGACATCAACAGTTAAAGACTGTTTATAAGGTAGCACCGGTCTTTTTGAAGAGTATAACCCGTATCGAAGGGTTGCTCTTCATCTTTTTTCTTGGTATGCTCGTTCAGGCGTTGATAGAAAGGGAGGTCCGGTTCGGGATGAAAGAAAATGGTTTGGAAAGTATCTCCATCTACCCGGAGGATCGTGATTGCGAATCGCCTACTACCTCCAGGTTGCTCAGTATCTTTGATAACATAGAATACCATAGATTATGGTCTCAGACCTCTTTGGTCCAGATCTTTCAGACCGAACTATCGGTGAAACAGAAGGAAATACTCAGGTTAGCTGGTGTTCCAGTTAAAAAGTACGAATTGAACGAATGATAAGGTTTCTATGATTACATGTAAATTCGATTTTTAGCAAAATCAAAGTTGCGGAAAGTAGGATGAAGTTCTCCTTCACACGGCTTTCCGATGACCTTCTAATCTTACGCATTCGAGAATTTAAAAGACCAATATCTAACACTACCACTCAACACCTGTACACCACAACCCCTATACATCATCTCTGTAAAACCACTGCTCCACCGTCTTCCTTGCTTATGATGTTTCTTACTCCACCAAAGCGCTAATTCTTCTCGGACATAATTGTCAATCTGTCGAAATTTCCGTTCTGAATTACCAT
>JARVGL010000127.1 GCA_029762575.1 Thermoplasmatota archaeon
GGTTTGTATATCTACTCTATGGGAATCAAGCATATAGATCTGATCAGGATCAAGTGTTTGTGTGAGAACATAGGTAGCGATATCGATGTGGGATAATTGACTTGTTTGATGGTCATAGGAGTCATATGCAGTAGAGACAAGAAGAAAAAAAAGAAGTACTCCGATCATTATCAGAGACAATGAAGGTAAAGAGGTGAATTCCTCTGAAATCGCTTGATCATCTTTTAGAAATGATTTCTCCATTCTCTTTTTCATCGAAGGGTCATCAACTCCACCTCATGAGAAGATGTTATAGGATATCAGAGATAACAGATTCAATCGTAAATATTTATCGCTACAATATTTTATTAAACGATAAATCTAAATAACTCATTATGTGTTTTTCTAGTCATCTACCGGTATGCTTGATCCACTTGAAATGATCCACCTATCGATTAATTCATTATTTTCACTATTGTATATTTTAGGACTCAGTAAATAGAAACCTTATATCGTTTGTTACAAATGTTAGTTTAAGAAGAAAACCATTATATAAATCATGGTTTATGTCCAAACCGACAGGCCTATGAACATGACCCATTACGATTATTACAATATTGAGAAAAAATGGCAAGACCGTTGGTATAATGAACATATCTGTGATGCTAAGAAAAAGACCAATAAGAAATTCTTCATTCATTTCGCATACCCTGGTGTTTCAGGGTATCTTCATGTGGGACATATGAGAGGATTCACGTACTGTGATATCATCGCTCGTTATAAACGAATGAATGGATATGATGTCCTGTATCCAGCTGGATTTCATGCATCAGGGATACCATCGATAGGTTTTGCAAAAAGGATAGAAAGAAACGACCCGGTCCTTCTTTCAACCTTACACGAGTATGGTTGTGACAACGAGACTATCGAAAAACTCAGAGATCCATCCCAAGTAGTAGAGTATTTCTCAGAGATCTATGTAAATGATTACTGGAAACGATTTGGTTTCTTAATTGATTACACCCGAACGATGAGCACGATATCTGAAGGATATAAACGATTCATACAATGGCAGTTCAAAAAACTCTATGAACACAATCTACTGATCCAAAAACCTCATTTTGCACCGTTTTGTCCAAAATGTGGTCCTGTCGCAGTAGATAAATCTGAGACGGATATATCAAAAGGTGGAAACGCTGAGATCCTTGATTTCACCGTCATCAAGTTCACGTTAGAAGATGGGAGCATTCTTCCTGCTGCTACTCTTAGACCCGAGACGATATTTGGTGTTACGAACATGTGGGTTAACCCAACAGTGGAATATGTGAAGATCAAGATCAAAGATGAAACATGGATCATATCACAGCAAGGAGCTCAAAAACTCATCCATCAATTAGACGATCTTAAGCTACTTGATGAGACCATCACTGGAAAAGATCTTTTAGGAAAAAAATGTGAAATCCCTTCTGTAAAACGAAAAGTACCCATACTCTCCGGAACCTTTGCTGACCCTAATGTAGCTACAGGTATCGTCATGAGTGTACCTGCCCATGCACCATATGATTATATCGCATTAGTTGAAACAAAAGAACCAATAGAACCTATCACCATCATCGATGTCAAAGACCTTGGTGAGAATCCTGCTAGAAAAGTCTGCGAAGAATTACATATCACCTCTCAACAACAAACAAAGGAACTAGATGAGGCTACAGATATCGTCTATAAAAAAGAATTTCATACAGGCATACTTAATGACAAATGTGGACCGTATGCTGGTATAAAGATATCAGAGATAAAAGATGAAGTGAAAAATATACTCATCCAGGCAAATGATGCGGTACAGATGAAGGAATTCTCTGAAGAGGTCATCTGTCGATGCTCCGAGAAGGTCGTCATCAAGCAGATACCAGATCAATGGTTCATAAAATATAGTGATAAAACACTTACGGAACAAACAAAAGACCATGTACAACAAATGACGATTTTTCCAGAAGAATATAAACAAGAGCTACCGGGGATACTTGACTGGTTTGACGATAGAGCATGTATACGAAAAGGAAACTGGTTGGGAACAGAATTTCCCTATAAGAAGGATTGGATCATTGAACCGATATCAGATTCCACGCTCTACCCAGCATACTATCTCATCTCAAGGTATGTCAACAATAATGATATCGATCCTATAGATATGACTGAAGAGTTCTTTGATTACGTTTTTCTTGGAAAAGGCAACCCATTAAAACACATATGGAAAAAGATACGGGATGATGTAGTATATTGGTATCCTGTGGATATCAATCTAGGAGGTAAAGAACATAAAACGGTTCATTTCCCTGTCTTTCTCATGAACCATGTCGCTATCATGCCTGAATCAGGGAGACCACGGGGCATCTTTGTCCATTGGTGGGTTACCCAAAAAGGAAAAGAGAAGATAAGTAAATCAAAAGGTGGAGCTGAACATATAACCGAAGCTGCAAAGATATATGGGATTGATGCAATGAGGCTCTATTATGCTCATGTGGG
>JARVGL010000128.1 GCA_029762575.1 Thermoplasmatota archaeon
GGTTTTGAATTTGGAGAGTTTGGTTTTGGGGGTAACCATGTTCATTTTCAAGTGAACATTCCTAAAAGGTACTCCCTTGAGGATGCAGAGATTATCTTGAAATCAAGATCTGCAAAACGAATCTTCGAGAAACACCCGGGTTTCAGGAAACGGTACCCACGAGGTGGTTTCTGGAGCGGATACGAACATCACCAGTCAACAGGGTTAACAAATCTGGAGGAATCAAGTAGGTATCTACGAGACCAGGAAAAACATCACAATATAAAGGTCATAGGTCAACAGAGTTTACTGTTTAACTGATCCGCTGAGCGAGGATGCGGCATGACCGAATTTATGAGGGCGTGCCGAGGAAGCGAAGCGGAAGGGGTCATAGGGGCTTTTGCCCCTATTTCACTTTCTTGAAGTAAAAATCGTTGAATATCTTGCGATGATGACAGCGCCGAGGAGGAGATTCGAACTCCTGCTCCCCTTTCGGAGAACCGGCTCTCAAGGCCGGCGCGTTGGGCCAGACTTTGCTACCTCGGCAAGATTACCAATACTACCAATTATATGATTGGAATAAAAAAGGGGGATAAAAAGTGTTTCTAATTCACAATGGTCTATGAACGTAACACTATCTCAATGTTTACGCCATCAGGAACTTGGATTCTCATGAGTTGTCTGAGGGCTCGGTCACTAGCGTCAAGGTCAATGAGTCTTTTGTGTACCCGCATCTCCCATCGATCCCATGTCTCTGTTCCTTCGCCATCTGGTGATTTCCGGCAAGGTATCTTTAAATGTTTTGTAGGCAATGGGATGGGTCCGCTAAGATCTACCCCTGTTTTCTCAGCAATCATTTTGATCTGATTGCATACTTCATCTAGCTTCTTTGCATCAGTGCTTACTAGTGATATCCGTGCTTTCTGCGCCATATGTGAATCTCCACTTTTTACTATGATACTTTAACTATTGCCCATGTTTTTTTTATAGAAAAGAAAAAAGGAGAAGCGATTATTTCGCTTCCTCGACCTCAAGACAGACACCTGCAGCAACTGTTTGTCCCATATCTCGAATAGCGAAACGACCAAGTTGAGGGATCTTTTTCGCTGATTCAATGACCATTGGTCTTGTTGGGACGACTTTCACGATTGCAGCATCCCCTGTTTTAATGAAATCAGGGTGTTCTTCTTTTACTGCACCTGTTCGTGGGTCAAGTTTCTTTTCGATTTCTTCAAACCGGCAAGCCACTTGTGCGGTATAACAGTGGAATACAGGTGTGTATCCTTTCGTTATGACCGATGGATGGTTCAATACCATGATCTGAGCCTTGAATGATTTTGCAACGGTTGGTGGATCATTTACAGGGCCGGCAACGTCTCCTCTACGGATCTCGTTTTTGGCTAGTCCTCTCATGTTCACGCCAACGTTATCGCCTGGTTGGGCTTGACTGATCTGTTCATGGTGCATTTCAATGGTCTTAACCTCGCCGGAGGCACCGCCGGGTTTCATACTTGGTTTGAAGATAAGTTGCATTCCTTGTTTCATGATTCCTGTTTCAATCTTACCTACTGGCACGGTTCCGACACCTTTGATGGTGTAGACATCTTGGATCGGCCATCGAAGTGGTAGATTGATTGGTTTCTCTGGAACAATGAAGTTATCAACAGCTTGCAGGACCGTTGGACCAGTCCACCAGTCGAGTTTTTCTTTCTTAAGAACGTTTTCTCCGGTGAACGCAGAACAAGGTATGATCTGCATCTGATCATCTTTATATCCTACGCTTTTTGCGAGTTTAACGATCTCAGTTTTGACTTCTTCGAACCGGTTCTTATCATATGGTGGTTTTGTATCATCTATTTTGTTTATCGCAATGATCATCTGTTTGACACCAAGTGTCCGAGCAAGGAACATGTGTTCCTTAGTCTGAGCCATGACACCATCTGGTGCTGCACAGACAAGGATTGCTGCATCAGCCTGTGAGGTCCCTGTGATCATATTCTTCACGAAGTCTCGGTGACCGGGTGCATCAATGATTGTAAAGTAATATTTGTCTGTATCAAATTTCTTATGGGCTACATCGATGGTGACCCCTCGCTCACGTTCCTCTTTGAGATTATCAAAGATCCAAGCGAGTGCAAAACTCTCTTTACCTTTTGCTTTTGCTTCTTCTTTATATTTTTCCAACATGTGTGCTGGGAACTGACCGGTATCAAGCATGATTCTACCGACGAGTGTTGATTTTCCGTGATCCACGTGACCAATAATCACAAGGTTCATGTGTGGTTTATCCGCCATTATCTTTTACCTCCATTTCAATTTTAATTCCTTTTTTTACGTAGATGTTACCTTTTCTATGATATCTGAGGTTTGATAGCGTATAAGCTTGCTATTTATAAGATTTTGGCTCTTTGCTGTGTGAAAAAAAGATGGGCTCGGCCGGATTTGAACCGGCGACCTCCGCCAT
>JARVGL010000129.1 GCA_029762575.1 Thermoplasmatota archaeon
TTGGAGATATGAGTTGAAAGTATTAAATTATACGTTTAATTGATTGGCGCTTGATCCATAATTCCCAACAGTGAAAAATCGATGTAGCAATCAAAAGAGAAAATGAATTATGAATAAAACCTTTTCAAATATCAAACAACACCGTCACAAAACAAGGTTTTTCTCTCTGTATCTCAAGCATATGATAGGTGACTGCTTTGATCTCCGTTCCAATAGTATGTTTTTCTCTATCAAGCTCTTCACCTGAGACAATTGCAGAGAGCTTTGAATTCTTTTCATCAACAGCGACCTCAAATGTTCCAAATACAAGGTTCCTAGCACCCTGCAGGAACAATAGTTCTCCTAACCAATCAACAAGTAACTCTTCAAGATTCTCCGCAGAAAGTTCAATCCGATATATCCCTTTATTTTTTATCTGAGAAGTATCAGTAATGATATCAAACATCCCCTGTGCCGCATGGGCAAATGCCTCAGAAAGAGTATTCCCGTATGCTTTTACGCCTATATCCGCAGTGTGTTCAATGATCTCATAGGCTTTCATAACATGGCATCCTTCATCTTCTTCTTACACAAACAATCAGTATCTTTTGATATCATCTTCACCGTTCTTTGTAAAATATCGGACAGATAAACTTCTTTTTCTGCATAGATACGCTTGATATCATCCACAGGAAGTCTCTCCTGCAGACCCGCTGCCATGTTACATACAACACATATTGAAGCGAAACAAAGACCTTTTTCCCTAGAAAGGATTACTTCTGGTGCAAGGGTCATACCAACGATATCACCAACTGATGAAAAGAACCGTATCTCTGCAGCACTCTCCAACCGAGGACCCTCCGTTGTCAGATACACTCCTTTTTTATGAAGGGTGATATCCTTGATACTCTCACAATTACTACAGATAAGGTTCCTTAATGATGGACAGAACGGGTCGGTCATATCAACATGAACTCGTTGATCATCAAAGAAGGTAGCGGGTCTTGTTCGTGTTGCATCAAAGAAATCATCGGGGATGACGAAATCACCCACACGAATTTCATCCTTCATCGATCCAACAGTACCTATAGAGATAACACAGTCGATATGAGATGCGGCTAATGCTTGGATATTTGCCCGGTAGTTCACCTTATGAGGCGGCAACGTTCCTTCGTTTCCATGCCTATTGATAAAGAAAACGTCATGACCGCTGATTCTTCCAAGACGTACAACAACAGAACCAAAAGCGGTATCAATAACAACCTGCTCATTTGAATCGAAAAGATCTTTTATCGGATGACCGCAGAGAATACCGATCTTCATCCTTTACTCACCTTTGAACTGATAACAGTTAATAGAACAAACCCATAAAGGTTTATGTCTATAAAGACATATCTGGTTCTCAGATGAAGATTGCAGCTTTGTTCTCTGGGGGAAAAGATTCCGTCTATGCGCTCTCTATCGCTCAACAATACGGATGGGATATCACCCATCTTGTTAGCATTCTACCAAAAAACCTGGATTCATGGATGTACCATTCTATTAATATCCATCTCACAAGACTCCTCTCAGATGCTCTGAATATTCCATTGGTAGCAAAAGAGACAACTGGTGAAAAAGAAAAAGAGCTTAATGATCTAGAGAATCTTTTACAAACACTACCGATCGATGGCGTGATAAGCGGAGCAATCGCCTCAGAATACCAACGGACCCGTATTGAACGTATCTGCCACAACCTCCATATAAGATCGTTCACACCCCTCTGGCATAAAGATCAAACCAGGCTTCTTAAAGACCAGGTCAATGCTGGATTTCATATCATTATCGTTGGCGTCTATGCAGATGGTTTTTCTGAAGAATGGCTAGGAAAAAAAATCGACCACGAAGTGATACACGACCTTGAACGATTACATAAGGGAAAATCTATCAACACTGCAGGGGAAGGAGGAGAGTTCGAAACCCTTGTCATCGATGGACCCCTCTTTCACAAACGTATACAGATAGAAGATTCAACCATCTCTTGGCATAGAGATAATGGAAGCTATTATATTCAAAAAGCTAGAATAGTTGAAAAGGACTAAAGGAAAAGATAATCAAGCTGTGCCATCTGAGTAAGAAAAACAAACAAACGCTGATCAATATTCTTCTCATCCGGGAAATCCTTTTCAAGCTCCTTTAAGATGTAATACACAGAGGTCTTTCCATCACATCTCTCCCAGACAAACGAACCAATACGATCCATATCCGCACAAAACTCATTCTTCTTACGGATCAAACCACACAACTTTCTCCCTAACCTACTCTGAAACTTAGGAACCGTGATATGAACAAGACCATCCTCACCCACAGACCACGGAAACTCTCTACGATTAGGGATGAACTGTAAAAATTCCTCAGCAGTTGGCTTCCTCTGTTGCTTACTCTTTGTCCGCAAGACTTTCC
>JARVGL010000012.1 GCA_029762575.1 Thermoplasmatota archaeon
TTCTATTTTGAAGCAATGGAAACCTGTTTTCCGGTTACTGCAGAATATCATATAGATAATTCCAGACTCTATCAATACCCTAATCAATTGATCCAGGAGAATCCAACATCATCCGACCTTGGGTCATTATCAGGAGAAACATATAGTAGTTATTATCTTGATAACCAAAAAGGTTCCATAGATACCGATGCTATCATCAAAGATTATCGAAGTAAGATGAACGATCTAGGTTATACCGTTTATTACCGTGTGTATCCTTTTTCAGGGGGTACTGTGGTACAATACTGGATGTTCTATGCGTTCAACAAAGGGGAGCTCAACCAACATGAGGGTGATTGGGAGATGATCCAGATATATATCGCCGCAGGTTCACCCTCAGCAGTGATGTTTAGTCAACATGAAAGCGGGCAAAAAGCGACATGGGATCAAGTCGAAAAAACAAATGGGCATCTCAACGTTTATGTTGCTCGTGGAAGTCATGCGAACTATCTTAGATCATATTCTGGAAAACTCGGTGTGGCTAATGATATCGTTGGAGCAAATGGAAAAATGTTATCTCCTTCTGATTACACGCTTGTACCACTCTCCGATCAACCATGGCTTAACTTTTCAGGAAGATGGGGTGAGATGAACAGTGTGGAAGACACGTTTCTAGGAAGAAGTGGCCCGCATGGTCCAATGTATCGTCAAGAAGGAAACATATGGAACCAACCAGACGTCTGGGGTATGGGTCTACCTGCTGCGGATAATACCATGTTACTCCTTGAACTATTCCTCTATCATTTTCTCACTATCTTTATCGTCCTTACTCTTGTAACCCTTAGTTACCTATTCATCCGTTTATGGAGACAACATAAAAAAACTGGGTTAGGTCCTCGAATCCTATCATGTTTATATATTGACGGAATCAATCTGAAGAGTATTGGTAATCTTTTATTTATTGGGGGGATCATCATAGCTCTTATCGCAGTCTTCTCTCCATGGTATATGATCTCTGCGGAGATAGCGACACCTGAGTATAGCACTCAGGGTTTTCTTGATTTCTTAATGATTGATGGTATGAATGGTGTACAGATTAGTTATCCAGGTTCCAATGGGCCGATCCCTATAGGGACATTGGTCTTACCGTTCGGTGTCTTTATAATGATAGGCATCGTTTTTACCATCTTAAAGACAATTGGAGTATCTGAAAGTACGGTTCTTGGGAAGAAATATTTGTGGAGAGGTGTACGATTTATAATTCCATTTATCCTACTTATTATTGGGGTTGTTCTCATTGGAAGTATGGTTGCCAATATGGGATACATGGATCTAGAACAGAGTTCTGCTAGTTCGATTTTTTCATCGCTGTCTTCATCGCCCTTAGGCGGCTCGGATACCATTACCCTTATGGAATCAGGAGTAACGGGAACGGTGAACATGCAGTGGGGTTTTGCTTTGGGCGGATATCTGTTTATTGTTGCGGGTATCCTCTTGATCATTGGGGGGCTTTGTGAGAAAAAAGCCAATGCAACCCTTTTTAGTCGTTCCAGCAAACATGACTCCGTTGTTGAAAAAGGTATTTCGGAATAATGGCTCTTTGACCGAAAATAACATAAACACTCAGTTCATTAACATCTGTTAATATAAGGTTAGGTGAAAGGAAAATGAAAGTATATCTATGCGGAGAACGTGGATGCTGCCCAAGTGTAGAGGTTCACACAGATTTTGTCACTATAGGTGAAGGAACAAACATGTGTACCTTAACACTAGATGAATGGAATGAACTAAAAGATAGGATAAAGAACGAGGATGTCTAGACGTTTGTTTCATTTACAATCTCTTCTCTCCCTTATCTATTTTTTTTGAATGTAAAATTTATAAAATTGACTTTCAACTTTGGATAAATATCTATAGATTCTTACAGGAAAAGACTTGTAGGAATCATCTACAATTCTAGCTCTTTGATAGATGTTATGATGTGGAGTAGTATAGTCTCCCAGGTTTCACAGCTCATTATACTTGTTTAGAAAATGTAGGATACATAGCTATCTTCGATTGAAAATATTCACTCATCGTATAATAGACGTGGACCATGTAATCATATGCATCTGGTTCATTATGTCAATAGCAAGGATGTTAGAAACCTATCTTCTTTCTTTGAGCGTTAATTGATAATTTCTTTAATAGAACACTGTTATTTCTTCGGGGTTGATTTCTACTTTGTTGTTTATTGTTATTTATATAATACAACCAGTTATCGACCTGTGTTCTGCGATGTTTCATCATCTCAAATCACTAGAGATAATGTTTTTTTGAAGAACTATATAAGGATATGTTGAAAATACGTCAAAAAGAAAGAGTTAATTCTTACTCTGTATCTTGGTAAACGTCTTCCGCTCTTTTAATCTTCTCTAAGGTGACATTGATGATATCACCATATCTCCAATCCCTTGATAGAAAATCGATCTCTGATTCGATATGGATAAGTCGGCGTGGATCAAATGGTTTTTTGTTTTTTAAGAACGGTGGCATTGCCTGCTTGAAGACCTGGGCTATCTGTTGTTGGAACTCAGGGGGAAATGGACTTCCATCACCACCAATACCTGTTATTTGGATGGGTGTGTGCTCTTCATGTTCATGATGATATGCGAGTGTATCAACTGGCTCAAGGACCACTTCGACGTATCCCTTTTTTTGATCACTAGGTTTGATGCCCTTGATCTGATAGGGTATAGTGATTTTGTTTTCGACCATAGAAAAGAAGGATACATGTATATTATAAGAATATTACTATCATCTGCATCTTCTAAAGCTGTATGCTATAGTCACCTAAATAAAAAACTGAACGAAACAGTATTGTTTTTATCGTTGATGTATCAAGATTTCCTGCAATGTATTTACAGATTCTTTTGGGTCTAGGTATACACTGGATGTAAGGGATTATGTGGAGATATTTTTAAAGCAAAGCGCTATTCTTTTCTACTGGGAGAAACAGATATGGTCTCAATTATCTCGTTTGATCTTGATGGAACCATCATGCAGCAAGGGTTTGCCGATACTGTTTGGTTAATAGGATTGCCAAAGATATATGCGGAAGAAAAAAACCTTGATTTTGAGACCGCTCAAACAATTCTTATGACTAGTTACGAACAAATCAGTAGTGATAGGCGGGAATGGTACGACCTTGATTATTGGATAACCTCCCTATGTCTTTCTATAACCCCAAAGGAACTGCTGGAAAAATATAGATCACATATTCAATTGTTTCCTGATGCAGCATCTGTTATAAAATCGCTATCAAATGAGTATACTCTTATCATTAGTTCTGGTGCAATGAAAGAATTCATCGATATTCAACTTACATCAACCGGTCTGAATCATTATTTCAGCCATATGTTCTCATCGACGACGGATTCTGATATGGTGAAAAAGGATCCTCTGTTTTTCAAATATATTGCACATACTCTTGATGTACGACCAGAGGAGATAGCCCATGTAGGTGACAATGAGATATATGATTATCAATCACCTCGAAAAGCAGGGCTGCATGCATTCTACCTTCACAGAGAGAAGAATCATAGCATGCCTGATTCATCTCATATCGTTCATAGTCTGAGAGAATTCGAACAGCTTGTAAAGAAACTCTCCTAGTGATTAAGAGTTATTTCATCAAAAACAAGTATATGGCGAGTCGGTACAATTTATTGACTCTGTTTAAGAGCTTCTTCATATGAAAATAGTACTTTAGCTGTTGTCGTTGAAGCGGAAAAAGAACTTTCACCTAATGATATCTGTTCCGAAAATAAGGCAAGGTTTTTTGTGAAATCACCATGTGGGAAACATCCAATTCCAATGACGATTGGTTCGAGTATGACTTTTTTGAAAAGTGATATGGGTCCTATTGTTTTTCCTTTTTCTGAGAGTAGATAGGATCTCTTAGGGAGTGTTTCAAGGAGTTGAGAAAGTGATTGTTGTTTTAGGATGAGCAATTTTTCGGTTGCTGATGATATAGTGCCTTTTTCATACAATTGTTCGATTAATCCAAGGAAACGCTGGTAGTGTTTCGGTAATCGTACTAGTGGGTTAACGGAGATGACCATATCATTTCTTGTATGGATATACATATCCAGTAGTCCTTCTCTATTGATGTAGCTGTCAAGTGCAAAGAGCAGACAGCGATGAATGATATCTGGCCTTCCCCTTCTTTTCCAATCAGGTAGCAGTCTCATTGCGTTATGATGATAGGTTGAATCAAGAAGTAAGGTTTGGGCCTGTTTCCCTCTTTTATGTGCATAGGCTATGACCTGAGGATGTGAAGATATGGATGTGGGGATAAGTTCAAGTTCTGTCTCAACAAAGACAAGGGATATCTTCTTTGATGGTAGTGTGGGAAAATTCATCAATTCAAAGAATAAGAGATTGTTACATAAAGTATTGTGTATCAAACAATCCGTGTATATCTATCGTATTACTTATGTAACGGTAAAGTACTAGCAAACTATTATGTATCTTATGAGCAAACAGATGGGACGTGTTGGATGATTATGTGATAGAATGAGCTGATGACATGTTTTTCTTTAATATAAAATCTCTCTTAATTATTCATAGTATTGTTTTTTGAGTTTAACCTTAGATCAAGATCTGTATAAATTACTCTTAGAAATGTTTCTTCTAGTAAGTGGGTTTGAATGAGTAATCGATATACTTAGGGTTTTTTTGGGTTGTAGAGTTTTTTTTGTGGCGAGATGGCCAAAATGGTGAAGAGGGATGGAAGTGGGATGCAATCCTTTGGAGGAAATAGTTAATATGGTCAATGATACAAAATCATTTTACCCTACAACCCCAAACAGTGATATGATTTTTTATGATTTAAATATTTCGCCTAATAATGAAACATATGTAATATTATAATTTATAAAATAAAAATATATAATAATATAATATTTAAAAATAGTATCAATTTGGCATTTTTTAAATACTTTCAATCGCCTCCACTATTCTCTGTTCATATGAACATGATAGACGCAATCATTTAGATGATATCTAAAAAGCATTCTAAACAATTAGGACAAATCACTACGAGTAATACTAAAAAAGATATAAACAATAAACGAAAGGATCTATCCATAATATTCTATTGTAAGATGATAGAAAAATCAATGGGTTAATATACTCCGAAACCATTTTCCATATAATACTTTGCACATGATGGGAAATGTAAGGGAATGGGAAAAACGCAAAACTAATTAGTACTGTGTTTACACCATATCATTCCTCAATCATCAAAATAAAAAGATGGGATGACTGAAATAGAATGAACGAGGAACCTCAAATTATAAAGAAAATGCGTACGTTTGAAGAGACATTACCACATCAGCAAGAGCTATCTTCTGATGATTACACATCAGATAGTTCGGTACATACTCAATTTTGTCAGATCGAAACATCAGAGCAACAAAAAGGGGAAGATAACAACAAAACCATACAACCTGACTTAGAGCTATACCAAAAGCTTGTAGAAAACCTTCTTGAAGGTATCATCATCCTCGATTTTCGAGGAAAGGTACTCTATGCAAACCATGCTGTTATCCAACTCTTTGGTTTTGAAACAAAAGATGAAGTTATAGGGAAAAACGCACTAGACTTCATAGACCCAAAATTCCACGGGCGCGTCATCAGGGACCAGCTTCTCGTTCGATTGGGAAAAGGAGGTTTTCTTGATACATATCAAGCAATCACTAGAGATGGAAGAACCGTATGGATCGAAGGGTTGGGTTGCAAGATAAAATACAAGGGACATACTTCAAATGTTGTCTTCATACGAGATATCTCCGATCGGCGAAAAACATGGGATAAACTCATCAAACTCGAAAGAAAATATCGTGCGATCGCTGAAATGTCAGCTGATGGTATAATAACACTTGATCCCCTAGGAAAACTCACCTATGTCAACCCTTCTTTTCTTAAAATGATAGATCGAAAACAGGATGAGACTCTTGACACCCTTTTTAGAGAATACATCCACGTAGCTTCCATCTATGATTTCCAACAGATACTAATGGACTCAAGGAAAAAAAATAAAGATATCCATCATATCCAATTAGAGCTACAAAATACTACGGGTGCAGCTGTCCCTGTGGAAATAAGCATCACGCCAATCAAAGATGAAAAAGATTTCACAGGCTACCTTTGTACGATTCATGATATCACAGAACGAAGGAACATGGAAAGGGAGATGCAAAAATCTGAACGATTGAAGACAGAGTTCATGAATATCGCGGCCCATGAACTCAAATCTCCTGTTACCCCTATAAAAGGATATCTTGATCTTATCATCTCCGATGAAGAGAGCAATGAGAAAATAAAGAAATGGGCTCAAGTCAGTTTGCGAAACGCAGACCGACTCCTTCTCTTGGTCAACGATATCCTTGATGTCTCAAGACTTGACAATGATACAATGAAATTTGAAATGAGAAAGATCGAATCATCTGAACTTCTCATGGAAATGGCTGAGGATATGCGTGCAGCAATTGAATCAAAACACCTTGAATTCAATGTACAGATCCCATCAAATCTTCCCCCGATCCTTGGGGATTATCATAGATTACATCAAGTATTCAAGAATTTATTTGTCAATGCGTTAAAATTTACCGATCAAGGATCCATCACCTTTAAAGCTGAGAACAAGCAAACACAGATCGTTATATCGGTTGAAGATTCTGGTATAGGCATTCGTCAAGAGGATCTACAAAAGATATTTGAAAAATTCTATCAAGCAGAGACCGCAGATAATCGAAAACATGAAGGGACGGGATTAGGTCTTTTTATCTGTAGGCAGATAATACAAAAACACAAAGGAGATATCGCTGCAAAGAGTACGCCGAGGAAAGGAACCACGTTTTATGTGACCTTGCCAGCTCTTGAAAAAAGAAATCCGCCGGAGAACCGTTCCCATGAAGAAGAAATGTCCCAAATGTAATCACAAGGCAGTAAAGCTCTATAGGATCAAAACAGTTGACGGAAAACGGAGATGGATTCCAACAGCCTGGCTTTGCACCAATTGTACTTATGTCTATCATGTGGCCCAAGACACACTCATTTATAAGATCGGTGGAGAAAGATACCAAGAAAAGTTCAACCAACAATGTCCTAACTGTGACAAGAGATTCTATAGACTCTACCGACATATCAATCCTAGAGATGGAAAACAGCAATGGATACCACTTGCATGGTACTGTGAACGATGCAAATATGTATGGCTCGAAGAAAACATGCCCCATCATTAAAAGAATGGTATCCGTCCACGAATCATTTTTCCTAAATCATTAAATATATGTTTCTGTTTAGGGCAACGCATAACACTCGAGGAAAACAAATCATGAAACGCAGCTCACGAAGTTGGAAGAAAAGAGGTAAAATGCGCTGGAAATGGCGCAAGAAACGGATGCGACGAGAGAAAAGAGCCCGACGGAAGTAATAACATTATTCAAACGGGGGCATGGTGTAACCCGGCATCATTGTGGGCTCCAGTTACGGAATGATTTAAAGAGGGTCATCTGATTTGTGATGAATAACTGGAGCGATGACCTAAGAAGAGACCCGCCGATCTGGGTTCAAATCCCAGTGCCCCCATATCCTCATAAAAAAAAGAAGGAAAAATAGGTGAAAGGACCCATGATAAAGATTGATATAAAAAAGGCAAATGTGTTTACCCTCCTATCGTTTCTCATGTTTATTGCCGGCATCCTCTTTTATATATATTGGGGGATCAGATTCGGTGTCTGGGCTGACGTAGGGATATACTCAGTGACCGTGTTCTTTGTTGTTACTGGGTTACTAGGCATGATCATAACATTATATGAACCATCCAACGATACACAACTCTAAGGTATTTGTTTCCACGTAAGAATCCCAGAACGAGTGGCACCAACCTCATCCACCCGAGAAACCGGCATAGTATATGGTGCTTTTTTAACTTTTTCAGTTGGTTCATTAGCAATCATGCACAATGCATCAATATATCTATCTAGGTCAGTCTTTGATTCAGATTCTGTAGGTTCAATCATCAAAGCCTCTTTTACAATCAAAGGAAAATAAACTGTTGGTGGGTGAAGACCATAATCTAAAAGATGCTTTGCAATATCCATAGCTCGGATCCCTTTTTCCTTCATAAGTTTCTCACAACTTAACACAAACTCATGTTTCCGTAACTGTTTAAAAGGTAGCTCATAATCTGGGCAGCGTTTCAAGATCTTTTCTTTCATATAATTAGCATTCAAAACTGCAATCTCTGAAGCTTCTGTCAGACCTTCCTTACCCAGAAGTTTGATATAGACATATGCTCGGAGTAAAACACCAATATTTCCATAGAATCCTCGTAGTTTTCCAATGGACTGTGGTATATCATAGAGAAGGTCAAACCCATCCTTAGTCTTAATGATCCGGGGAACTGGGAGGAATGGTTCAAGTTTTTTTGTAACGCCAACAGGTCCACTTCCAGGTCCTCCACCGCCATGAGGTGTGGAAAATGTCTTATGCAAGTTCAAATGGACTATATCAAAACCCATATCTGCTGGGCGAGCTTTGCCCATGATGGCGTTCATATTAGCTCCATCATAATAGAGCAATGCTCCTGCGTCATGAACGATGCTAGCTATTTTTAGGATATCGGATTCAAATATCCCTAGGGTATTTGGATTGGTTAGCATGAAACACGCGGTCTTATCAGAAACCGTTCTTTCCAGAAGATCGATATCTACCATCCCTTGATCAGTAGAGGGAATCTCTACGACATTAAATCCAGCCATTGCCACACTTGCAGGGTTTGTACCATGAGCAGTGTCAGGGATAATAACGTCGATACGATCGTTATCATTTCTCTGTTGATGATAAGCTTTTGTAAGAAGCATCCCTAAGAATTCTCCATGTGCACCAGCCGCAGGCTGTAACGAGAACGCATCCATTCCTGTGATCTCTGCTAGATACCGTTCCAGTTCATACATCATTTGAAGTGTTCCCTGGACCGTGGAAATTGGTTGGTATGGATGAAGGCAGGAGAACCGTTCCCAGTTAGCGATAGCCTCGTTGATCTTTGGATTATACTTCATTGTACATGATCCAAGTGGATAAATACCTGAATCAATACCATAGTTCATCTGGCTTAAACGATGGAAATGCCTCACGACTTGTGTTTCATCGATGTTTGGAAGAGATATACTTTTCGTTCGCATCAAAGAACCAGGAATTTCTTTTACCTTCTGAGGTTTCTTTGATGTAACCATGGAGAGATCACAGAGCAAAGGTTCCTCATATCGAGCTGATCTAAACATGATCCACCTCCTCAAGAACATTTATAAGATGATCGATATCCTCCTCTGAATGAAGCTCTGTAACACCAAATAACATATCATGTTTCAGAAAAGGATCCCATCGTTTAAGAGGAACACCGCCTAGGATTCCTTTTTTCAAAAGATATGCATTGACCTTAGTGGGATCAGTCTTTGAGCGGATCACACATTCATTGAAATGTGTGCCAGAAAATGTCTTAGAAAATGATTCAAGACTATTCAAACTATTAGAGAGATACTGGGCTATTTTAAAATTATCATAACTGAGTTTCTCCAATCCATCTCCTCCAATCCATGAGAGATAGGTGACCGCTGCAAGGGCACATAATCCTTCATTGGTACATATATTACTTGTTGCCTTTGCCCGTCTGATATGTTGTTCACGGGTTTGCATCGCCATACAAAAAGCCTGTCGACCTTGGTCATCTTTTGTTAAACCAATTATTCTTCCAGGGATCTGTCTAAGATACTCTTGTTTACAACTGAAAAGACCAAGTCCGGATCCTCCAAAATCCATGTTATTGCCTAATGCTCTTCCTTCCCCAATGACGATATCTGCGCCATATTCGCCGGGTGATCTGATGATGCCTAAAGATAAAGGATCAATTCCGACAACTAACAGGCTCTTTGTTTTTTTTGTTAGTTCTTTAATGATATCTACATCATCTTCGAAAATGCCAAAACCATTAGGATTTTCGATATAGATCCCAGATACATCAGATGAAAGCATTTTTTCTAATGATTCAAGATGTATCTTTCCAGTTTTTTGATCAAATGGTATCTCTTTGATATGGATATCAGCACCCTTGGTATAATTTACTAATACAGATTTTTTCTCCCAGGCAATATGTTGAGGGATGAGAAACACGTTTCTCTTTGTGATCCGCGAACTCATCAAAGCTGCTTCACCAAGGGCAGTTGCTCCATCATATAGTGAACAATTCGCACAATCCATACCAGTGATCTCAGCTATCATACTTTGATATTCGAACATTGCTTTAAGGAATCCTTGACTAGCCTCGGACTGATAAGGAGTATATGCTGTAAGAAACTCTGCCCTGGAGAGTACTGATCGTACCACTGCAGGAATATAATGAGGTTTTATTCCTCCTCCAAGAAAACATTTGAGATTTTGACAGGACGAGTTCTTCTCTGAAAGCAACCTCATATGTTTTTCAACATCCATTTGGGATTTTGCTGAGTCTAGTTTCAGATGCTTTACTCGGATTTGTTTTGGGATGTCTTCAAATAATTCATCGATTGAACCATATCCGATTTCTTTGAGCATTTCATTTTTTAATGAGGAATTTGGAATGAAGTTCATAATCTCCCCATGGCTGGTATCAAGAGGATATTAATGAAGCTTATTGTGCAGATTATAAAAAATAATGATATTTTTAAATTTATGATCTGTATATCTTTGTTCCATGATCTATTATTCATTTCAGGATACATATGAAGAGATGGTTCCTATTGGAAAGATCATCTGTCTTATACGAAGTTATCGAAAACATGCAGAAGAGATGGGAAGTGACCCAACAGATTCACCATTGTTTTTTTTAAAACCTGCTAGTGCTGTAATCTTTTCAGGAGATAGTATCGTTATTCCGCCACAGTCCCATTGTCTTCATCATGAAATAGAGGTTGGAGTTGTTGTAGGTAAAAGGGGAAAGAATATACCAAGAACATCTGCACTTGATCATATATTAGGCTATGTTATTGGTCTAGATATCACTGCACGAGATATACAAGATGAGGCTAAAAAACATGGTTTGCCTTGGAGTATCGCAAAAGGATTTGATACTTTTGCTCCTTTAAGTGAAGTGGTGTTAAAAGAGCGGATATCTACACCAAATGATCTTGATTTCTCTCTTGAGATCAATGGTGTTCTCCGACAGAAGGGAAATACACGATTTCTGTTATGGTCGATAGAACGGATCATCTCTGATATATCTGACTGTATGACCCTTGAACCTGGTGATCTGATTCTTACTGGTACTCCTGAAGGTGTCGGGAAATTACAAAAAGGAGATAGTCTACGGGCAGAGCTTTCTCATTTGGTGGAACTATCTGTTGATGTCGCCTAAGTGTTTCTATTGCACTGTAACAATGCAACGGATAATAGTACTTAATAGGAACATCATCTTGAGGGAGGGAAGAAAGGGAAACAGCATTGTACAGAACCAAAAAAAGTTTTCTGTTTCCCCTTCGAATCTATGCTACTTACAAAATAGGTTATTGTCTATTTAAATTTTTTTCTTTTTCAGGTATAATATGGGCTTAATAAAGGTAAAAATAGGTAGTATCTTTTTATATTTTACTGATACGTTGTCGAGTTTTTTTAGGAGGGATCTAGATCTGAAAGTAGTTTGATAATCTTTTTATACCTCTCGATTAATAATCTCCAATACCAAGAGATGATATTTGAAAAACAGTCAAAGTAAACTAACCAAACGTCTTCAATGATTCATCCGATGTTGATACATCTAGTTCACGAAATCCTTTTAAAGGAACAAATGATTCATTTGTAAAGGGGTTGAAACAGCGGATGGATAGACCAACAAAGATCATTATTGCTGGCATTAGCACAGGGATACTGCTGTTTTTGGTCTTTACAATATTAACGGTGATGAACTATCCTGTCTATTCTATTGCTCTGAACAATTTTATGAGTATGATTGGCGTGATCCTCTCCTTCATTAGTGGATTCTTTTTTATTTCAATGAGAACACTCAACAAATAATATAAAAAAAAGAGAAGCGGAATAAAACGTTATTCCTTAGATTTCATTGTTTTTTATCTTTTCCTTCAAAATCTCAAATTGTTCCAGTGTCAATGTGCAGACGTTATCTTTCTCACCGATGGTGACCATATCGCCTTCAACATCAACAACAGGGCATTTTGGAGGAACACATGTATCATCGGTACATAATACGATTCTCATGATTATACCCCTATGTTAACAATTGATGAATACTAATACTTCAATATTTTATATAATTTTCGCTAAATCAATTCAAATCATATAAACCCTGCGATCTGAATCGATGAAGGATCGACATGAGATAGTATCCGAGGTTCCGATCTGGAAACCGATTCAACCTCCTGAAACGAAACAGTCATCTCACTGCCAAATTTTTCTTTGAACCCTTGTTCAAGAACCTCCTTGATTTGAACAACCGAAGGACCTTGTTTATCGGCGGACATATCAATGACAAGCTGAATATCGATATGATCTAGGTTGTGTTGAACCACTTTTATCTCCCGGACCTTACTTGTCCTTAGGTCGTAGAGAAGGCGACTGAAAATTGATGTCAACGAAGAAGCAAGAACGATCTTTCCATCCTTTCGATATAAACGGATACCATCCCGACCATAGATTCTATCGATAAGGTCACCAGCGATGCCACAATCATGACGTTCATATAAAGGAGAAACAATATCATTTATCGCATTATATCGGATGATGGGGGTGCCACCACCAAATAGTTTTGTCACGACCAAATGACCTGCCTCTTGGGACCTAGCAGGTAATCCTTGTTCATTTAAGAACTCAAGATGCAACAGATCAGACATGATATGATATATTCTTTTATCCCGACATTGAAAGGCAATAGGCCCAGTTTCAGTTGCTCCATATACTTCAAATACATCAGTTTCAAACGTCGTTTTGATGAACTTTTTCAACTGAGGATCAAGTAAAGCGCCGGTGGATGCGATGACACGAGGTTGAATATGTTTCCCTGCTCCTTGGGAGCAAAGGACTGCTAGATGACCTAGCATCCCAGTATACCCGCCAATGAAATCCGGTTGGAACCTCTCCAATTCATCAAGGACTTTTTCAGGAGGGTCGTTTGTATCCAGCCATTGGATGTTCTTAAACACTGACGGAAACAGCGTGTTAGGTGTCAATCCTCCTTTTACATACCCGGTCTCAGCTGTATGGGGTGCGAAATCTCCGATGATTGATAACCTATGACGTCGCCAAAAAATATCATATTCTCTTGTGGTCCGTAGGTATCCAAACAAACCCATGATGATCTCATACATATTCACATAGATTGATAATGATTTACCTGTTGTGCCAGATGTTGAGACCTTTATCAGTGATGAAGGATTGGTACCTTTAGGTATTAGTCCTTGTTGATCATAGTTCTTGAAATCTTCTTTTGATATGAGTGGTAATCGTTTGATGTCCTTTATTGTCTTAATATCATCCTTTGAGACCCCTGCTCTCTTATAGATATCATGATATAACGGTGTTGAAAACGCTCTTGAAATCATTTTTCTAAGTTGCTTGTTCTGAAATGATCGGAGGGTATCTTCATCCCATCGACGAAGCCGATCGATATCCCTGAAATAGCTTTTTAGTATCCTAGTTAGAAACACTGGATTAAGGAAAGGATTCATCATTCTTGAATAGATGTTTCTTCAATATAAAATACTTCTTATATCACTACCTGATTCATCACAGTAACGTTATGAATATACTGCTCATAGAACAAGTAAAAACAAAAGCGATTACTACAAAGCCATTTGAAAAAATGATTCTTACATTATTTTCCATTCTCCCTTCATTATATCCCCGGCGTATTTCAGCAATCACTCCTGATGAACATAAGATCACCCTTATCAACGAACGATATCATCATATCCCTTATGATTCGTCTTTTGATCTCGTGGTCATTCATTTTAACACAGCTGCTGCTATGAGAGCATATGAGATATCTGATACATTTCGAAAAAAAAAGATACCCGTTGTTCTCTGTGGTCTTCACGCAACAGCAATGATCGAGGAGGCGTTAGGCCATGCGGATAGTATCCTACTTGGTCGCAGCGAAACAAACTGGATTCATCTTCTCAAAGATATGGAAAACGGACTATTACAAAAAATATATCCAGTTGATCCCTATGAAAAGGTGTCTGTTACTATACCTCCAACCCGTGTAGTTCTTCCAGGTCTTCAATTTATAGCAGCAATCGAGGCAACAAGAGGCTGTCCCTTTGGCTGTATCTTTTGTCCTGAGGCCACCACCATAGGGAATAATCGTTTTTTTGCAAGACCTGTTGATGAGGTGATCGATGAGATACGATCCCTCCCGCAGAAGATTTTTATGTTCTATGATCTCTCACTAACCATTGATCCTAAATATACAAAGGAACTTTTTCAGAAAATGAGGTCATTGCGGAAAAGATTTATCTGTAATGGGAATATCGATGTTCTTGCTGCCGATGAAGAGCTTGTCAAACTTTCTCAAAAGGCAGGTTGTATTGGATGGCTAATAGGATTTGAATCAGTGAGCCAAGAGACCCTTTCATCAGTTGGAAAAAACACAAACAAGGTCGTATATTATAAAAAAGCTGTTGATCTAATTCATCGGTATCGGATGGCTGTCATTGGTGATTTCATGTTTGGTTTCGATACGGATACACCAGATGTTTTTCATTCCACCCTTTCAACGATACGATCATTAGGCATCGATGTCGCTGATTTTTCAATTTTGACACCATTTCCAGGTACACCACTGTTTAAAACCTTGGAAAGTCAAGAAAGGATCTTAACTAAGGATTGGGGGAGATATACGATGCATTCAGTGGTCTTTCAACCAAAACAGATGAATCCTGCAGAATTAATTAATGGTGTGACAATGTTATACTATGAGTTCTACGCGCCTCTTTATTCATTGAAAAGGATAGGTAAAGGGCTACGACTTGGGATGTATCCTCTGCTTCTTATACTAGGTCGTAGCGTCATCGCATTATTTGGAATGCGGAATCTAAAAACATCAAAGAACAAGGTTCTATAATATGAATGCATATACTTCTATGCTATCAGTGTTGTTCTTCCCATTTGAATCATAGACTTGTGCTGTTATTGTATATTTACCAAATGAGAATGTGTCCCAGGTCCAGTCATATGGTTCCTGAGTAACGGTTGCGTTAAATGATCTAAACGGTCCTTTCACTGTGTATTCAACCTTTTCGATGTCTGATCCTCCGGTGATTGTTACTTGGATGGGAAGTTTACCGATGATATAGGTAAAAGGTAGGATTCGATTGTGTTTCTCTTTTCCAAAGAGATAATGATTATACTCTCTTGGTGTCTTTATACCAATGGTTGGTGGTAGGATTCCTTCTGAGACCCTTGTTCCTGTTGCTGCATCACAAAAATAGGCATCAAAGGGATTTTCTGTTGCATCAGGATATGCATACCGTTTCTCAGAGGTACTAGTGAATATTGCAGCTATCACAAAGAGGTTCTCTTTTACAACATCCGAAAACCCTGCGTTTTTCGCATCCCATGTTTCAGAGAATGTCTTTTTTTCACCGGCTTGTAAGACAACATCTTTTTGGAGACCATAGTCAATGAAACCATAGCTGTAAGCCTCTGCATTATAATCAGCCCAGCGGCTATTGATCTCGGTGATATATATCTTGAGAGTGCCACTATAGGATGCATCATCTTTGTTTTCCACGATAACGGTATTTTCAAGTTGTTTTTTTGTTTCATCCCATTTAAAGGTGAGATTTAAAAGGATTCTAGGTGTACTACGCGACTGTGCAACTGATAAACTTTGTTTGAACTTCGACTCAAAATCTCCTGCGCCCATGATCAATGTATAGCCACCATCGATATATACGGTTGGAAACCCATAGATATTAAGATCATCTTTCAATCTGTTCTGTGCCTTTTGGTTCTTATCCTCGATCATGCTGATATAATAGAACGGTATCTCGTTTTGTTCATGGACCTTATGGATGGTGCTAGCTACATCTGGGCAATTGGAACACCAACCAGCGGTTCCTTCCTCTACTAAAAGATATCGAGTCTCATCCCATTCATCAATATCGGGGGTATTCTCAAGAATGATAATGGAATAAGAGATACTGCCGTCAGCCGATGGTTTTCCTACTGGTCCGTTGTTTGCAGCATCATCAACGGTTACGAAATACTCCCAATTCTTGTTAGCTTCCACTGGGATATAGAGGTCTTTTGTTTTGTTGATGATAGATGTCTTCCTCCATATGGTTTCTCCTTCTGTACGATAGTATAGGGTGGCATTGGTGACTTCGACGTTGTCTGTGAAATTGACCTGAATAGTGATGGTCTCACCGGCCTTTGCTGTGATATTACCTGTGATGGAGGAGATCTTTGGTGGTTCTGAATCCTTTTCAGATCCCTGTGAGAAAAGAATCAAGGCTAAGAGTACAATGATGAAAATACCGATGAAAAGCAATCCAGTTCGTTTATTGATCCTTTGGATAAGTTTCATATTATTCAACCAATTGATACTATCACATCAGGGAATCTTTTTTTATCACATTATTATTATTATTATTTTCATTTCTTTTATAGATTGTCTTACTACTCTTATTATAATTACGAGGTTGTTTATTCTGGAATAGATATAGTGGCCTGGTCAAGGTAGAATCCAAGATATCGTTGAGTATATTGTGGAATTTCATCATATCCTTTTGTCAAATGAGGCATCCAATGAAAGACCGCTGATTGCACCACTATATTATCCTGTGAAATATCCTCGAACGATAAACCTCCATGGTCCATTGCCCCATCCCACTGTACAGTTATTGTCTTTGTTTGATATGGTCTGAGCAGTATTGGCTGATTTAATGCAAAATCGAGGAACCCATAATGGTAAGGGTTCCCTGAATAATCATTCCACCTTGATTCGATTTCAGTTACATATGTTTTCAGAAAACCAAGGTACAAGCTATTCTCATTGTTTTCAACGGTCACATCAATAGTCATCTTTGCGTTTCCATTCCAAGATACCGCGGTCTCTATATCAATATCTTTTACATCTGTTCTTGATCCCATTTCATTGATGATATCTCTATAGACATCTGCTGTGGCATGTGCGCTTCCAGCATTACCAATGAAGA
Source organism: Thermoplasmatota archaeon (assembly GCA_029762575.1). Taxonomy (GTDB): domain Archaea; phylum Thermoplasmatota; class E2; order DHVEG-1; family DHVEG-1; genus EX4572-165. Next base: position 17,235 of record JARVGL010000012.1, read on the forward strand.
AGTCAACACCTCCATCGAAATATACAGATGGGATGACGATGTTGAAATAACCATACCATGACCTATCCCGAGCGTTTTGGTTAACATCAGAAATGAGGGTTACGTACAGAAATGAAAGATCTTCTGTACTATAGAGTTCATAGAGTGCTTCTGAAGCATAAGGGCAATTGGGACACCATGTTGTTGTAGCATATTCAGCTAAAACGGTATGGGTGAACTCGGTGATGGATGCTTGGATATCTGTTTGATCTGTTACTGTATTCTGTTCAACCCCTTGAGATAAGCCTATTGAGGAGATTATTAGTATTGTAAATACTATGAATATCACATTTTTTTTCATTTTCTTTTGCCCCCATTTTTTTATTATTAGATTACTTTTAACTATATTTATGTGAATTTTAATATTTAAGATTAACGTGTGTTATCGTTTGAGTATCTTGGATTCTGATGGACTTGTATTTCGAAACTTGTATTGTTAGATGCCTTGTATAGTAACTTTCACACCGCTTTCAATACCCATCTTATGACAAAGTCCTCTGTTGATCTCTACAACATACTGGGCTGGTCGATAGCTTAGGATATGTTCATCGGAGATATTTGCTTCGAAAACATTGATTACCAAGAACTCTTGGTCAATAAAGATGATATCCAACGGAAATTTCATAGATCTCATATGAAATTCTCTGATCTCTGCGTTTTCATAGATGAATACCATTCCTTTGTCGTTGTCAATTCCATTTCTACCTAGTAACCCCTGTTTTCTTGAGAAATCATCATTGGCTATCTCACAAGCGAATTGATATTTGCCTGTGGAGGTAAAGAAAGTAACCTGTGCATAGGTGCTTTGTGGTTGGAATTGTACCCAGAGGAGAACTGCGAGACATAACACGAGGGAAGCACAGAAAAGAGTTTGCGTCTTTGTTATACACATCCAAGTAAGATCATTGCAATTGAATGTTTTATGTTTTTGGTAAGGATCCTTTTAATCTTGGTTCACACGAAAGGGTATAAAACGAAAGCAGTAAGGCATAAGGGGAAAAAGGAAGGTATTAATTTTTTTTTAAAAATATATATAAGTTTTTAAAGGAGAATGTAATTTAAAATCTTGTTGTCTTGCGTGGGATGAGCTATGCTTGAGCCAGGATCATATGAAGAGCATGAATTTGTAAAATATCTTCTTAAGAAACATCAAAAGGATAGTCAAGAATTTGGATCCATAAAATGATACTTTTATGGTGATACTTTTGTTAAATATCATTCATCTTTTCTGCTTATACTTTTGATGAGGCTATTCACGACTTAGATAATATAAGATCACTAGCGAGATAGTTCCAAAGAAATGGGCAATGATATTAAAGATCGCTGATTTGTATGCCAGGAGTATATAGACAAATCCTTGCCGAGGTGTCTCACTACTTATCAATGAAAGAAGCAAGTTAAGCAACGGTAGACTCATGAGAGATTGGAAAAACAACACTAGGAGAAATATTAGAAGACCTAAGAGAAACGGTGATTGTGTATTCTGGTAATCTCTCCAGTAACCCACCAGTAATCCTAACAGGAGAGATAGGTTCATACAAATAAGAACGGTATCAATGGTGAAATTGAATCGGAACGATCCCCAGATCAATAATATCTCTTGGTTTTCACCTACTCTTCTTTGAAGAATGGCCAGGCTTGTGAAGGCAACAATGATACCAATGAGACATCCAATGATGAGTATAATAGATAATGTACGGATTACCTTTTTTTGAGTATCCTTCTCACGTATAGTAGATATCATATGTTAGTATCTCCTGTGTTTCTTCTATTTGGTCTTTTTCCCAATTTTACTCCAAATCTCATGGAATATCACCTTATTGTTTTCAAGTAGATCTGATGGAAAATACATTTTTCCGTAGCCGGAACCTGTTGAAGTTATCAATTTGTTTTTCTCAAGGACCTCTAAATGATGACGGATGGTCTTATAATCCAAAGATAGTACTTTTGCTAATTCGTTTGCATTACCAGGTCTCTCGAACAACGTTTCAAGGATTCGTCCTCTGTTCATTCCGCCTGCTGAACCACTCAGCAACCACCATAATAATCGTTTAACACCATGCATACCAGCCGACGACCCTTGATTCTCTATGAAAATAACTCGTAATGCTTTAAAACACTTATCAATATTTACAAATAATCAGTGATATCGTGAAAACCAATAGGAATATTTTTAAGATACTTGTTTTATAAAATAGTGTATGCCGGGGTATCTATCGAAGCTTATTATGATTCTTTTGTGTATACTGCTCATAATCTCCCAGGTCTCTGCAGTTTCTTTTATTCATGGTGGAGCCCAACAAAAAGAGATGGGTAAACAGTCCATTGTTACTGCTGACGTGATCGCAGTCTCTGATTCCAATCCCTTGTATAGTATTCTTGGTTCCTCTTTAGCTTGTTACTATACGGCAAACGAATCGATCCTTAAACCTTTTCTTATCTATCAGAACGATACGTTTTCAGAGGCTCAGGCGCGGTTCCTTATGCAATATGGTGAGAGTAATCTTCACATTATGTCTATAGGGGCTGAGCTTGTCACAGGTTACCCTCACACATCATTCCTAGGATCACCTGCCGAGATATCACTCCAACTTTGTACCTTATTTTATCCCCGTGTCGATTCAGCAATCATTCTTCCAGTTGATATTGAGAATAGCTATGAGTTAGGATTACAGATCGCTCCGCTTGCAAGCTATCTTCATATCCCTCTCTTAATCTATGAGGATAATGATTTTGAGATACGAGAGACATTAACAAGATTACAGGTATCTACACTTTATATCGTTGGAAATCTTTCAATACAATCCCTCTCAGAATTCCAACAGATCAGCTTACACGATTCAAAAGATATACAGAACACGGTTCTTTCTATCATAACCAAAAGATTTGGCGCTCTAAACTATATAACACTTACCAATCCTTCTGATACAATACCTGTCTTAACAGAAGATATTGACTCTCAAACATATATGTATGATGTATCAAGCACTCAGATCATTATTCCAGGAGCCACTCTTCAACTTCAAGGATCTGATAAGATACAGGAACATATCAATGTAAAAGAGGGGATCGTTCATCTCTCAGCCTATGCCACGGTTGTTTCAACACGGGGGCTCATGGCAGAGATTACTAGGTGTGATATCATCGTTGGAATGACGATACGAGACCCAGATGGAAAGATAGTATCTTATACGTATAGCTCAGGTTATGAGATTTCTAAAACATTTGGATTCACATTTATCATTGAAAAACCAGGGAATTATTCAATAGAGATGACCGTGTTTCACGGATATCGCGGTGGTTTCTTTGTACCCCGCGGTATATCTTTTGTCGATGCAACAATAGAGCTAACGGTACATCAAAGGATACAACAGACCCCTCATCTTCCACTTATGCCTGATCTTTCGATGAATGCAGCGTACCTTACCAGTGCTCATGGTGGTATTCTTTTAGCAGATGATACCTGGCAGATCACAACCCCGGAATACATCACGGTTGCTAACGAGTGTTCTACCGGGCCATGGTATGATGAATCCCTCCATCCTTACAATAATGGGAAGGTCAATGAGACGGTGAGTTGTTTGATGGAGAACCTGAGTATACTAGAGCAACATAATCTTCTTAACCGGTATCTCTCCGGGCCAGCGTGGTTAGCAATCGTTGCAGATACCAATATGATACCAATGTATTATTATCAACCATCACAGGGATCCCTTGTAGACCGTGGTCTTCCCTCTGATAATCCATATAGTTTGAATCATTCTCTCTCTGTTGGAAGGATACTAGGATATGATGCTTCCGATGTATCTGTTCTTATCTGTCGAACCTTGTTCTATGAGAAACTCTGTGGGCCTCATTTGGATGAGGGCGGCTGGCATACATCGTTTAGTTTCATCTTTGGTGGAGGGTATGGTGAGACCGGTGGCTTCTTCCATCAGATCCCTTATTCCAAAGAGATTGCCCAGTATGGTTTTCAACCGACCATCTATGGGATCCTAAGAAATGAACGACTTGCTGCAGAAAGACTAGGAACGTATGTCTCAGCTAACTATATCGAATATCTTGGTCATGGTGATTGGTATTGGTTCACTCCAAGTCTTTATAACATGGATCTCTATGGAACTGCTATCGATGTAGCCCATGCAAAGGATTGGGTGTATGAACGTCCAAGCGTCTTTCTCACCTCTGCGTGTTTAATGGGGAGGGTCGATGGTTTGTATCCGTTTACTTCTATTGGTTTGACCATGCTTCATGCAGGATGTAATGCCTTTGTTGGTTCAACAAGAGAGACAGGAAGAGAATCAGGCCTTGAAGTACTGGAGGACCATTTAATTGTGGATGATTATAGCCTTGGAGAAGCATTACGTGGTGAGAAAAAGATCGATAAGGTTCCACCAACATATTATGTTCGCACGTTATATGGTGATCCTGCCTTTAACCCCTATGAACCAAACAATGGGTTCACATCCCAAGGACGACCTCTCATAATCGATACATAGGTCTTTCTCTTTTAGAGATAGCTGATGTCCCCTGTGACGATCTGTTTTGTTCCTTCTGTTGTTTCAAGGATGAGTCCTCCTTGTTCCGTTATTCCTCGTGCAACTCCAGGTATAATCGATGATCCATCTGTTATCTTAACGTTTTTACCGATAGTGTCCGAAAGGGATAACCAGGTTTCACGGATGATGGTCTCATCTTGTTGTTTCACATATCCATACCATTCATCTAGAAAAGATATCAATGAAAGGAATAAATCGGTATATGGTATTTTTTTAGAGCAGATCTGTCTCAACGAGGTTGCAGTTGGTTGAAGATCAAGAGGTAACGGGTTGTTGACATTGATGCCGATCCCTATGATCATAAACGTTATCTGATCCATCTCTGCGGAGAGTTCAGTTAGCACTCCACAGATCTTTTTTTCTTTATAGAGGATGTCGTTAGGCCATTTGATCTGTAAAGGGATCCCGGTTGTTGCATGTATGGCTTTTGTGATGGCGATAGAGACAGCCATGGTGACTATCATTGCTTTTTGCGGTGGAAATGGTGGTCTGAGCAATAGAGAGAACCATAAACCACCTTTAGGTGATGACCAACTTCGTTGTCTTCTCCCCCGACCCATTGTCTGTCTCTCAGCGATGACAATGGTTCCTTCAGGATGATCTTTCTTTGCAAGATGCTTAAGATAGTCGTTTGTTGAGGGGAGATCAGGGAATGATATGATGGGTTTTCCGATATATGTTGTCTTGAGCTGTTGCTGTATCTCATTAATAGGAAGATCTGGAAGACGTTGCAATTGGTATCCTTTTTGTCGAATCGATTGAATCTTATAGCCTTTTTTTTGTAAGATCTGGATATGTTTCCATACTGCTGTTCGAGAGATATGTAGAGAATTTGCGATGGTTTCACCAGAGATGACCTTGTTTTGTTTTAGTAATTGGAGGATATCATTTCTTCTCTTTTCCATTTCGAAACACCACGAGTGGTACTACAGAAACAAGGAGTCCTATTAATACAGCATAGTCACTAATTGGTTCTATCTGTAAAAATATCAAGGAGCTACCACCTCCAAGTATCAGGCTTAAAAGAGCTCCTTTGGCAGTTGCTTTCGTTTTTTCTTTGTAAAACCCAAAGAGAACTGGTACCGTTAATCCCGCGGTGAACACGGTATAGGCGAGCTGAAGGGTATCAAGGATCGTTCCAAGAAGACTATAATATATGGCTAGGAGAAGCGCAAAAAACCCTATGATAAGGATGCCTAGTTGTGAGGTGATGACCTTGTTGTTCTTTATGATGTCAACACTAAGGATGGTACCTGCAGAGAGTAGACATGAATCAGCTGTGGACATCATAGTAGCTAGAAATGCTGCTAAGAGAATGCCAGCAATAAATGGATGAACTGTCGAGATGGCAAGAGGTATTGCTTGGTACGGGTTTGTTATCGACTCTTGGACGGAGGGTAGTACGGTTGCTGCGAGAGCTATCACCCCTATCGAAAAAGCGAAGAGGATTTTGAACAATCCTGCAAGTATCGTCCCTATACGGGCATGGTATGTGTTCTTTGAGGAGAGGATCTTAGAGTAGATATCTGGGCCGACGACATGAGGGAGAAACATCATGAAAAAGATAGATGTTATACTGAGGAGAGGAAGGTTCTGATTGACTGGGAATTGGAGGTGTGATGATGGAAGGGTATCTAGATAGGGTAGTGCTTTTAAGAGTAATAATGGTGCAGCAAGGATACAGATGCCGATCACCATGATAAGGAATTGTATGATATCAGTATAGACGACAGCATATTGTCCCCCTATAAGGGTATATGTGATGAAGATGATGGATGTGATAAGTAAGATAGCAATGTAATCTATGGGAAATATGGTGGAGAGGATCATGCTAGATGATTGGATGAGCAACGCGATCCATGCTATCTCTGTTATGAGAATGAGTACTGCTGAAGCATATCGGACGTTGCCATCATATAATGAGCCAGTAATATCTGGGAGGGTGATCCTTGATGTTTTTCGTATCTTCTTTGCTAGGAAAAGACCAAGGATGATTAATCCTATTGCTCCTCCGATATCATACCATAGTCCTGGGAGGCCTAGAGAATAGATACGTCCACCTGCTACAATTGTTGCAGAGCCTCCGATAGTAGTTGCTGTGATGGTTGCGGTTAAGCTCTTCCAGCCGATACTTCTATTTGCGAGGAAGAAACCATCGGTGGTTCGTGATTTCTTTTTTGTAAGAAGTCCAATGCTGATGATGCCGGTAAGATAGCAGATGAGGATGATGAGTACAACAGTAACATCCATTGTTAACCAGAATTTTGTAAATGGTTAACCACTTATTAATCCTGTCGGCTACACTGGTATCATAACCCTGTCTACGGATATTCAAAATAGGATAGATCAAGGGTTCCCCAATCATCATTATCCAAAAAACCATTGCTTCCATCAGAATAATCAAAGATCTTGTAGGTATATCGATAGTTCATAATGCTCTTGTAATTCCTGTATACGTAATACATCGGTTGCCAAGGATATTTTCCAAGTTGCGCATCAACACCATAGGGATCACCCCATCGAAATCCAAAATTATGTCCCATCTCATGCATGGTTGCTGCTGCATAGAAATATTCAAGACTTGGCTGGAAGAGCCGACCATTTCTCTCCATCCTTTTACTAGAAATCATAAAGCCATTTGTCCCTGGGTGATACCCCCAATGAGGGAATACATCGCCACTGAATGCATATCCTTTTGGGAAGCAATCATACACATAGATACCATAATGAAAGATACCGCGTTTCCAAGCATTTGTACCGTTGTTCATAAAGAATTCGTTATAGATATTTAAAAGATCATTAGAATCAACGCTTTCATCAAAGGGAATAAGATCACCACCGCCAAGAAATCCTGTGTCCACATGAAAAACATAGTTTCTTCGATGGAACGGGTTTTTCAACAGTTGGATTGACAGATCAGGAAACATACTTTTCTCATTGTTTGGTCCTTCATCCATCCAATCCAGTTCAAGGAAGATATCTTTTCTAAAGGGATCAGATCTAAAAGAAGAGACAAGATATTCTTCGATATTGTTTAGGCTATCTCCATCAGGATCAAGATTCTCATGATCCTCCCAGACGAAAGGATCATAGCCCCATTTCCATTCCCATTCAATGGGGACACCATCACTATCAATATCTTCTCCGCGGTTATCGGCATAAGGATCAGTTCCATAGATGTTTTCCTCGACCCATGTTGGGATACCATCCCCGTCTGGATCATATTGGGTTATTGAGAACCAAAGCTCGCTATCATACTCGGATTCATAGATACTGCCATCATCACAGCCATTCAATCGACCATATCCGCTTGGGTCACCTCGATAATCATCACCGGTCCAATGACCTGTGTTCATATCATAAACCATAGTTGCAGAAGAACGTTCTTGATTTGATCCTGTCAGATCGCAAAGATAGGTGCCAGATCCATCAGTTACTTCTAGTATCATGTTGATAGTAACATTTTTTTCATCTTCGGAAAGATATATTGTTCTACTGAATTCAGGTTCTAAGACATAGGGAAAATCATTCCAAGTTACTGTTTCAGTCCATTCATCGTTGATATTCAAGGTGAAGGTGAAAAAAGCATCCATATTTTCAATAGGGTCAAGATACCGAACTTCATGAACATCGATTGTAACATAATGAAACGTGTTACTTGATTGGATTGGTATAGCTATCAAAACGATAGAAAAAAGTATACAAATGATACTACAATATGATTGCAATGTCTGCGTATTCATCTTAGTTTGTCCCCAATATTTTGCAACGGTTCAATCATATTTGTACTTTTCCTATCAACAGGATTTGAGAATGATTTCGGCAATCAACTATAAAAAGATTCGATTAGTGTAAGCATTTAAATAGAGAATACTATTTTCATGATTGGGGATGTGTCAGATATATGAGAGAGAAAATCATCAAAGAGGCACTGGAATGGTATACGACCAAGGATGAAGATTCATCTATGGAGGATCTCATTGATCTAGTTATTAATAAGACTACAGATTCTTTTATCCAGCATCTTCAAACAGAGTTCGAACAAGAATTCTCAAAGGGAAACCTTACGCATCCATTCTTCATCTCAAACGAATATTATCTTGAATTAAAACTTAAGGATGTAAAAAATAAATATCTACAATCTTTATCGCTCACAGATTCTCCAACTGAATAAGGGTAGCTCTTTTCAGGGTATTTTTCATTTTTTCGTTTTGGTTTTTTTCCACATCTCTTTTAAATATCATCGTGAAGAAGAGATACGGTTGTAAAGAATATGTGGATGTGAGAAATCATATGTCTCAAAGTAAGATCGGCGAATATGGCTATCGATATGTCCCTATCGAGGAACATAAGACAAAAACTGGGAAGAAGATCCCGCCACGATGGAAAAAGGTCAAATTCAACTGGAAGGAAAACTAGTCATCCTTCCACAATATTTTTTTACAAAGCTTATTTTGACTCTCAAATGGTTTAAGACTACATTAAAATAGTTAACATTTTTTATCATTTCATATGGATGCCGAAGAAGAAATCCGTTCACTCATAAAATCTTTTTCAGAAAAACTGCCTCACTTTCATGATGGGCGTATCGATTACACACATTCAGATACAGCACTAGTTATCACGATCTTCATCTGTTTAGACGATAAGGTATTGTTGTTGAAAAGAAGTGATAAGGTCCTTACGTATAAAGGGAAATGGAATACGGTTGCAGGATATTTAGATGAACTTTGTCCGATACGGGAGAAGGTCTCTGAGGAACTCTCTGAGGAGCTAGGCATAACGGAAAATGATTTCTCTATGGTCAAAATTGGTGCTTCGTATACTTTTTTTGATCCCTTAGCTAAAAAGACGTGGATCGTATATCCTGTAAAAGTGGAATTGGATCATAATGTATCGATTGTTTTGGATTGGGAACATACGGAATATACTTGGATAAAACCTGAGGAGATCGATCTTTTTGATACGGTACCGAATGCAAAGGTGAGTCTGAAAAAAGCATTGGATTTCTAACGATATCCCTATTGGTTCCAGTTACCTAATGTTAGAGGATCAGGTTAAATAGATATCCAAAGAAGAGTATCTGGGGAATGGTAAGGAGCGGTAACCATAATGCTGCTCTTTTACCGATATTTGTCCATATCAAACCGATCTCTGTGTAATCAGATGCTACACCAGCCATCAGAAACGTGAAACTATTCCCAAAGGCACCGGTCTTGTTGAATATCTCAAATGCTAGAGGACTACTTCCCTCGGAACATACTTCTATGATGGTGGCAAAGAGCAATGTTATTAGGAGACCTGCTATGGAGGGTCCCATATACATCATAAAAAGATGGTCTGGTATGAACGCTCGGGCAAAAGCGGCCATAAGCATACCGATGAGAAGCCACCACATGATCATCTTAGTAAGGCCCCATGAACCCTTAATAGTACCTAGTATCGTATCATAGATGTTCTGTTTTGTGAAATCAAACGCATTCCATCGTTTACTAACGTCTTTTCGTATCGAAAAATCAGTATGGACCGCAACATCCTTTCCATTTGTACAATGTTTACATTCTATGAGCCCTTTTTTCTCTAATTGTAGGTACATCAAACCTGTGGTAAATGCGATGAATAATGCAGTTAGCACGATAAAAAGAGCTTTAACGCCGAAGAATCCGAATAGAAGGATGGTTATGGGAAGGTTTGCCCAAGGTGCTGCGAGAAGGAATGCAATAACTGATGATGTGTTCGCTCCTTTTTTATAGAGAGCTATTGAGATGGCAAGGATGCCGTGGGAACAAGCGCTCATCAAGAAACCAAAGATGATTGCATAAAGTATCGTTCTCTTTCGATGTCGTGAGAGATATTTTTCGATGTACTGACCGGGGATCATATAGTCAATGATCCCTCCGATAAGAAAACCTAAGAGGATTGCCCACCAGATGAGAGAAAGATATTCGATGAATGCGGTAAAGAAGGGATAGAGCGATGGGGTGATAGAACTAATCGATAGGATTAGGAAAGTGAACAACGATATGATGTAAAGCCTTTCTTTATACCATGGTTTTTTTTGTGCATTCTTACAAGAGGGGCATGATTCTGAATTAGGGGGGAGGTCGTGTTGCTTTTCATATTTTTTGATGCATTGGTCACTACAGAAAAAGAAGCCATGTGCTGGGATTGTTCCTTTCATCCCGCAGATGGGGTCTTGGTGTTCATCCATCTTGTTCCTCATCTTGTAACCATCATAGTTGTTTTATTTTAGTATTGCCCCTGTTTCCATATACCAGAGATAGAGATCTAGCTCTCCTAGGGTCATTTGTTCGAGCTGTGCGATATATTGCAATTGTTTTTCAAGATAAAGATAGGTGTTTGTGGTCATGGTTTTGTTGGTGGTATGATACCATATGTTTTTAGGAGCTTCATGATGTGGGT
>JARVGL010000130.1 GCA_029762575.1 Thermoplasmatota archaeon
TAATTGGATACAAACCATCATGAATGATATGAAGAGGATATGATCATATGCTTTTCAATCCAGATAGATTTATATGTAAAAATACATATTAACCAATATAAAGAGGTTTTTTGGAGAATGAAACGAAAAAGAATCCAGTCGATCATAACGATAACACCGATATTCATCCTTTTCTTACTCGTCTCTTCGCATACGCTTCTAGCTTGTTCAGGTTTCATGATGCAGAAAGATGGAAACGTCCTCATCGCCCATAACAAGGATTGGTGGAGCCCTGATACCTCCCTTCATTTTATCCCACGAGGCGAGGATACCTATGCCTGTATGTTCATAGAGATACCTTTTCCCCATATCTTCAACAACGATTACAAGGTACTTGCAGGCGGCATCAATGAAGAAGGATTATGTTATGAAAGCTTTGTCACACCGTTCAACCCTGCCTCATTCTCACTGTTCAAACCACCTCTCTTCAAAAACCCGGTAGACCATATCCTCAAACATTCAACAACCGTCCAAGAAGCCATCGATTACATCGAAACTCACAATCTCTTCTTCCTCAACTACATTCTAGCATATGGGCAAATATTTGTCATCGATAGATATGGTGATGCTGCTATCATCGAAGGCGACGATATCATCCGAATACAAAAAGAATATCAGATCTGTACGAATTATCTACAAAGCAACCCAGAACTAGGAAACTATCCCTGCTGGAGATATGAGTATCTCACAGAAGCCCTCAACGATCTAGATCAACCAAGTATACCTGTCTTTGAATCCTTGTTAGAGCATGTGTCATTGTTCACCCAATACTCCTGGATCTATGATCCAAACGATAGCGTTCTCAATCTCTATCATTTCCATGACTATGAACACGGTATCATACTAGACCTTGCTGCCGAGTTCAAAGAACAAGCTCATTCCTATTACCTCCCCTCTCTTTTCGAACCAGAAAATAATAGCGCACCAGATAAACCAGAGACTCCAACCGGCCCCATAACAGGTGTAATCAAAACAGACTATGTCTTTCAAACAGAGACAATCGATGATGACAATCCTATTACTGAGCTCTACCACCGCTGGGATTTCGGAGATGGAACACAAACGTATTGGCTCTACAACTATGAATCAATTGAAGGAATGGCTCAGCATGCATGGAGGAAACCAGGGTCCTATCAGATAACCGTCCAAGTTCGAGATATCTATGGAAAAGAAAGCCCCTGGTCAGATCCATTAGAGATACAGATAACACGAAAGAACCCTGCCTTATTCACCTCGCTACTTGAAAGGATATCACTAGTAACGCTATAGCTATCAAGAGAACATCTTTTTCAAAACATTTTCAACCTTCTCTTAAAATACCATCACTAGACAAGAATGTCTTTTAATCGCACCATGTATCGATGATACCAGGGTTAGAAAAGATACGGTCAAGATTATCTTGGAATGGTATGAAATCTGCACCATCAAGGGCACGGTGATCAATGGTCAGACTTAATGGTAATATCTTACGAACACCGATAGCTTGTTTTCCAGAGTCCATATAGACCGACGGCCTATCCTGTATCGCGTTGATAGCGATGCTAAAAACCTGAGGGCTGATAAGGTCGAGAAGAGTGATACCACCACGTTGATGCTGAAACACACTACCAAGATTAGAGACAAGGACACTTGTATCAAAGATATCCTTTGTCGTGATCTTATCTGTATCCGGGATACGCTGATATCTCTTGATCTGTTCCCTTGTGATAGGTAACTTGTTCTTCCCTATCTTTGTATGAAGATATTGACGGATAACCCCAAGCCGTAGTAGTTTAAGATGTTCAACAAGCTCTTTTTTAGCAACCACATATTGCATCGCATCGATATCCGTGTTCTTCACCCTTCGTTTCACATCAAAGATATCTGAAGCTATCTGACAGAGAGATTTTTCCCCAACATCATGAATGATAGGGGTAATGATACGTTTATCAGGGAGAAGAAAGGGAATAGCGATACTTATCTCCTTGATATGATGATGTATTCCCACTTTTGTATGATGATTATACTGAAGTATGGCGTTAAGACGAGGAGATGCTTTAAGGGATTCAGCTATCGCTTTAAGCATAAGGGCTGTGAACGTAATAGGATGTCCTTTTGCATGTCTACCTCGATGTTCCTGGAAATGCGTATAGAACTCAGTGATATCTGGTTCATAGAGATATGTTGCATGTGGTGTCCGACCCCATTCACTACTCGTCGCATGAGCAGTGACACGTCGGTTGATATCAAAGATATCACTCTTCTGAATCGTGAGATCCTTACCTATAAGGCTCATTTGTTGTCCCCAATTGAAAAAGATTCTATACAGATGCTCTATTAATAGATATTGGTCACTGAACACCTGTAGCATACCCGTGTGATACCAAGATCCATACAACCC
>JARVGL010000131.1 GCA_029762575.1 Thermoplasmatota archaeon
CTTAAATATTGTGAGGGGGACCACCATACCGAAAAAATTAGATCGCCATTCATCGTAAAACCTGCAGAACAACAGATGAAGAGATATATATGATCATCATGTTCAATCATAAAATCTCTTTACCCTTATTGCACAATCGTAGAGTACATAAAAATAATCGAAAAAAAATAAGTATCTCAGGATAAACAAATACAATTCTTTTCATACGCTCTAAAGCAGTACTTCTCTAAACAAAGGAAAAAACCTATTAATACCATTTCTTTGCTATATGCCATCAATAAACATATTGGAAATGGATGGTTTAAGATGCAAGAGAATATAATCAAACAAGTAAAATGTCCCCAATGTGATACATCGATACAGATCGAAGGAACATCAGGTGAACAAAAAATAATCGTATGCAATAACTGTGGACTAAAAGGAAAATTCATCTTTCCATCATCTTCATCTGAATCTAGAAAACCATCAATTGGAGCCGGCTCATCCACGGTCATCGAAGTTAAGAATCTAACGAAGAAATATAAGGATGTCCTCGCAGTGGATGATATTTCTTTCACGGTGAAACGTGGGGAGATCTTTGGGTTCCTTGGGCCTAATGGTGCTGGTAAGACGACGACGATTCGGACCTTGTTAGGATTTCTTAAACCAACTGCTGGGCAGGCATTTGTATTAGGTGAGAGCATCACTGGTGATATCGTATCTATAAGGAAGAACGTTGGTTATATCCCTGGCGAGCTTGCATTATATGAACATTTAACAGGTGATCAGTTCCTTTCATATTTTAGAACCCTAAGAGATACTGATCCTTCACTACTCTCTGATCTCTTGGATATCTTTGAACTACCGTTAGATAGGAAGATCAAAGGGTATTCGAAAGGGATGAAACAGAAGATGGGTATCATTCAAGCGTTCATGGATGACCCTGAGATAGTCATAATGGATGAGCCTACGTCTGGTCTTGATCCGCTTCTTCAGCAGAGATTCTATGAGTTCTTAAGAAAGGAACGATCGAAAGGTCGGACGATATTCTTCTCCTCACATATCCTTAGTGAAGTGGATAAGATCTGTGATCGCGTAGGTATCATCAGGAATGGAAGACTTGTGGCTCTTGAAGATATTGAGACTTTAAAGAAAAAAACAGGGAAGAAGATACGATTAAAAATCAAAGAGGACCCTAAAGAGTTACTCAAGAACGCTCATACGAAACTGAACAATGGTTGGATAGAGATAAATGTCTTAGATACGATTGATGAGTGGATCAAAAAAATTTCAGTATATACGGTCCTTGCTCTTGAGGTAAAGGAATTCAGCCTTGAGGATTATTTCATGCGGTATTATACGCAGACAAAGGAGGAAAACTAATGGACCTAGCAGTAAGACAGATCCTTCGTTTACGGATAACCGTTCAGACGATCAAGGATTACTTGAAATCAACTCTTATCCTAACAGCTCTGTTCAGTGGGATGGCTGCGATGTATGCAGGGATGTATCCTGCGTTCAAAGATATGATGGCAGATATGATGGATTCTTCCTCATTGGATAGTTTCGCATTCCTACCAGGTTTTGAGGATATGGCAAGTTATATCGGTTTTCTTAATATTGAGATGTATCAGATCTTCTGGGTGCTTATCTTAGGCATCATTCTAGGTTTTCTTGCAGCATCATCAATAGCTAAAGAGATCGAATCTAAGACCATTGACATCCTCATGTCCAACCCCGTCTCTAGACCTCAGATAATCATTGAGAAATTCATTGGTCTTATACCCATGATGCTTATCATCAATTTCACCGCGATGCTTGTGATCATGGGGGTAACGGTTGTTATCGGTGAGGAACTTAATTTTGGTAATCTTTTTTTAACACATCTTATATCGATACCGTATTTCCTTGCAATCCTTGGTCTAGGAGTGTTTCTCTCAACTCTTTTTGATGAGAAGATGAAAGCAAGCATCACCACTATGGCTATCATCGTAGGTATGTTCATCCTTGACTCTATCGCTCATATTACTACAGAATATGAATATCTAGGATATCTTTCTTTGAAACATTTTTTCTACCCGTATGATGCGTTGAAATTCGGTGAGATCGACGTAATAGGTAACTTAGTACTTCTCCTATTCACTCTAGTGACCGTTATCCTATCCATCGTATATTTCAATCATAGGGACATCACCGTTTAAAAGTAAATCATACTACTAGTTTAATAACATATTTGTTACAATATGTTTGTGCATCGGACCATCTTATCTAGATGTATACAACATACGAGAACCATAGTATGATTAGACAAAACATAGAGACAACTCTTTTCCAACGTGACGTATGTAACACCCTAAAAAAACC
>JARVGL010000132.1 GCA_029762575.1 Thermoplasmatota archaeon
AGCTATCGCTGCAGCACAACCATATGTTTTGAACTTGATATCGGTGATACGGTCATCAGTGACCTTGATATACATCGTCATGACATCTCCACAAGTTGGGTTCCCTACCGTCCCAACACCGTCTGCATCAGGGATGGAGCCAACATTTCTAGGGTTAAAGAAATGATCTTTTACTTTCTCAGTATAATTTTCAGTCATACTCTTATTACCTCGTTATCTCTTCTTTATTCCATAATGGAGACATCTTCCGCAATGATTCGACAATAGGCATCATCTTTTCTGATACGTATTCTATGTCTTCGATTGTACTTGTTCGTCCAATGCTAAATCGAATGGAACCATGTGATTCCTCCGGGGTCAATCCAAGGGCGAGAAGGACGTGGGATGGTTTTAGTTTTTTTGATGAACAGGCAGACCCGGTTGCTGCTGCGATTCCTTCACGATCAAGCATCATATGTAATGATTCACCTTCGATAGCAGCGAAACGGAAATGAGCATTGTTTACAAGTCGTTTTGTTGGATGACCATTTAGATAGCTTTCTTCTATTTGTAAAACATTTTTAATTAATGTATCTCTTAGTTTTTCTAGATGTTTTGTATCTTTTTCGAACCTATTTCTTGCTAGTTTGCATGCCTTGCCTAAGCCAATGATACCTGGTGTGTTAAGTGTACCACTCCGCATTCCTTTTTCATGGCCACCACCATGAAACAAAGGTTCAAGTCTGACAGGCTCCTTAACATAGAGAGCACCTACTCCTTTTGGACCATACATCTTATGTGATGAAAGAGACAACAGATCAATGGAATCCTTTTTTACATCAAGGGGTACTTTTCCTATTGCTTGTACTGCATCGGTGTGAAAAAGAACGCCATGTCTTTTGGTTATTCTACCAATGTCTCGTATTGGTTCTATGGTTCCTATTTCGTTGTTAGCGGTCATGATGCTTACAAGAAACGTGTTTTCTGAGATGGTTTCCTCGACTTGTTTTGGATCAATAAGACCCGTTGAATCAACAGGGATGTATGCAATAGAGAAACCTAATTTCTCCAAATAGCGGATTGGTTCAAGCACCGCTGGATGTTCAATAACAGAGGTCAGGATATGAGGTCCTTTTGTTTTTCTTTTATCAAGATGTTTGTAGGCGATTCCTTTGATTGCAAGATTATCGGATTCTGTACCTCCTGAGGAAAAGATGATCTCGTCCTCATGGGCACCAATGATTGATGCGACATGTTGTCGACTTTCTGATATCATCTCACTAGCATCGATTCCATAGGAATGAATCGATGAAGGGTTACCAAAGGTCTTTTCAAAAAATGGTCTCATAGCGGTTATGATATTTGGGTCAACTGGTGTTGTTGCCCCATAATCCATATATATTTTTTTGTTCAAATTCTGCCCCCTTTTCATATGAGTACAGTGCTATTGCGCGAGGAGAGAGATACTTAGTTTAAAGTTTTTTCCATATGAGCGAATGAATAGGTGATAAAAACAATTATATTCTCTAGTGCGATAACAGTTATAGTGAGGATTGATTCGCTATGGTAGATATTCTTCCCTTTATCGTTGGATTTGGTTTAGGCGTCATTGTTGTAGCTATCGCTATAGAGTTTGGTATACGAAAACCACAGAAACATATGCCAAACTCCCGTAGGACCCAAGAATGGAGTATCAAAGAGATATCTAACCCTAAGATAATGGCAGAGTATCTAGGTGATATTGATATACCTGGGAATGCAAAGCTTCTAGTTAATAGATATAAGGATCATGCTGCTATGCAAGGTCTATCGGTGAAACATAGCTCGGATATACGTGGTAATTATATTTTAGGTGATGATAGAGCACTCATCCTTGCTGGTCCTTTGAAACAGGATGAGATAGGTTTTTGGACTATTGAGAAAGAGATAGTTGAATCTCTTCATCAAGAATTTGATGAGATGTGGCATAAAGCTAGGACCCTTTCTTTTGATGAAAAGTGAGATCTTATGAGTATTCTTATCCGGAATGCTACCATTGTAACACAAGATAAGAAACGAAAACAGATACATGGTGACCTCTATATCGAAGATGATATCATATGTGATATATCAGATCATAGATTATCTGTAGAGGCAGAGTATGTTATCGATGGAACACATAAGGTTGCTCTTCCAGGCTTGATCAATACGCATACCCATGTCCCTATGACGTTATTACGGGGATATGGTGATGATATGGCGTTACAGGAATGGCTTGAACAATGTATCTGGCCGGTGGAAGCAAAGCTCTCTAAAGAGACCGTACGAATTGCA
>JARVGL010000133.1 GCA_029762575.1 Thermoplasmatota archaeon
AGTACTTATCCCTGAATGGGAATACACCATAGACCATATGGTTTCTGAGATTAGGAACGGTGCAAGAAACGGGAAAAGGAGTTGGATAGTAGTGGTCGCAGAAGGCGCAGGAAAAGCAGTAGACGTCGCTAGTACCATTACAAAGGAAACTGGTCTTGAGACTCGGGTGACCGTGCTAGGGCATATCCAACGAGGAGGTCATCCTACAGCTATCGATAGGGTATTAGCAAGCCGTCTTGGTAATTATGCTATCAATCTTCTCAAAGAAGGAATAACAGATATCTATGTACATCAGAACAATGGAACACTAGGTCATCATGCTATCCATAAGGTCACAGAACCAAAGACTTTTGATCTCTCAGAATACTACACGTTATTGAAACAACTAACCTCAACCACACATAGAGCATTCCCTGATCGTATCACTCTCAGATAACAAATTTCATAAAGAAAAAACCTACATTAAACACCTTATTTATCTTAAAATAAGAGGGTAAAGAGAAAAAAAATGAGATGGATCCCTGAGTACGGTGATGCAACTGATATATCCATACGCGCAAAATATGGATATTTAGAAGGATCCCTAAGCATCATAGGAAATATTGTTCTATTTCTCATCAAGATAGTATTAGGAGTGTTACTGAACAGTATCGCTCTCATTGCCGATAGCATCCATTCACTTTCAGATGTTGCCACATCCGCTGTCGTCATCTTCGGGTTCAAATTCTCAAAGAAACCAGCTGATGAAAAACATCCGTTCGGCCATGGAAGAATAGAATATATCGCAACGCTCGTCATCGCTATCATCCTCATGATCGCAGGTATCGAGTTCATCAGAGAAGCACTCATCCGATTCACTGATCTAAAAGGATTCTCACAACAACAACTCGCTCTGCCTATCGCTTGTATCGTTCTTTTCTCTGCAATAGTAAAAGAGATAATGGCACGATACTCAATCATACTATCAAAAAAGATACAAAGCGATGTCCTCACTGCAGAAGGCTGGCATCATCGAAGCGATGCCTTATCCTCCATTGGTGTCGCTCTAAGTATCATCGGGACATCATATGGGTTCTACTTCCTAGATCCTCTGTTTGGTCTTGTGGTCTCCGCCATCATCATCTATATAGGTTATAGATTAGTTCGTTCGACGGTCGATGCCCTTATCGGACAAAAACCTGACAATTATATGATAAAACAGATCGAACACATCGCCCAGCAAACCAAAGACATCAGAGGCATCCATGATATCTCCATTCACGATTACGGTCCCTATAAGGTCGTGACACTCCATGCCGAAGTCGACCCGGATCTATCTTTAGAGCATGCTCATACACTAGCAGATAATCTTGAACGAAAGATAAAGGAAAAAACCAATTATGCAACCGTCATCCATCTCGAACCAACATATAATCTAGAAAAACAGGTGACAAAAAAAGAAGTAATCACCTGTCTCTTACAATTCAAACAAGAGATACAATCATTTCATAAGGTCCAGATCATAAATCGAGGCAAACAAACAAATGTAAAACTTCATATCATCGTTAATCCCCAAATGTCAGTGGAGACATCCCATAAACTTTATACAAAGATAAAAGAATGCATCCAGAAAACAGATAACACATGTATTGTTGACATCCATTTCGAACCGATAAAAACCAAAAAGACCGAAACAAAAGCGATTTAAAAAAATCCATGTTAATTACATAAATGTCCATAAATCACAACAATTACTTTTCAAAAGGGCCCGAGGCGGGAACTTTCCCCAAAGGTTAAAAATTTATAAAATATTACTGTTAAATCCCCAATAATACTTTATTGATTTTATTGTATTTGATGGTAGTAGAACTCTTTTTTTCATAAAAGATAGATTAAAGTGCTTATTGCCAACTACATAAGCACTTTACCAAGAGGTGAAAATAAGAGATGAACGGGAAGTTGTATGGTGGATTGGACATCCACAAAGAATCAATCACAGGGTGTATCCTGGATGAACAGGGTATTGTCGTCCGGGAGCTTAAGTTTCCTGTTAAGCAGAACGCAGTTGAAAGATTCACTGAAGGAATTCCTAGTACTGATATCTCCTTTGCTATGGAAGCATGTGGTATGTGGCAAGGGGTCTATCAGTTGTTCTCCAATCTAGGATATATGGTGAAACTAGCAAATCCGAAGAAAACACATGATATCGCCTGCAATAAAAAAACAGATAAGGTTGATGCTAGAACACTTGCAGATCTATT
>JARVGL010000134.1 GCA_029762575.1 Thermoplasmatota archaeon
TTCATATTCTTTCCCTCTCCTATGATGCAGTAAAAGCTGCGGGAGAAGAGAACCAGGTTCTCATCGGCGGACTCGCAGCTCTCCACCACACTAGAAGTCAAATGACGTTTGCTCCGAGTAAAAACCTTCAGGATTTCATCCCGTATATACAACAAGAAAGCAATCGAATATTTGATACCCTTAACATCCATTGCTACGGACCCTTTCATGATAGGTTCTCCCAATCAGTGTTTATAGATCGTATCCACTATTTCCAGGATATCATCGGACAAGAAAAAAAGATAGTGATCACAGAAACAGGTTCCAGTAGTATGCAGCCGATAGGTGATGATCCTAGTACGATCATCAATGCCGATGAGAATTACTCTGAGAAGACACAAGCACAAGACCTCATCAAACGATATGTCCTTTCCCTTTCATATAATGTAGAACCCATACTATTTTACAGTCTGATAGATGCATCTCCCCTCTGCCCGCAGGCTCCAAAGGCTTGTGAGATACTTAGATGGGGTGGACATTGCGGTCTTTTACATAACAATGGAACAAAGAAACTATCCTATTATACCTATAAACTACTGGTGGACTATTTTGAGGACTGCGAATGGGATACTATCACAAGGACCTATGCAACGGATAACGTCTATGCCTATCGGTTCATGAAGAATCAAAGCGCTTGTTATATTGTTTGGTGGGATTACTATAACGACTCACGGATCAACGAAGAAACAATAACAGTTCTAATCCCTATTGATCTAGATGGAACAATACGGATAACCGAATCAGTTCCAGAGTATGAGACTGGTTTTCAACTTGCAGCATCATCACAACAATATCCAGATTTCTTCAAGAAAAATGAGGCAGAAATCGATAACGGTCAGATAGCGCTGACCCTTGGATACTCACCCCTTTATATTACCTGAACCACCGTTTTTTTTATCTAGTGTCACTAAAGATCTTTTCGCATATATTGAAAAAAAATATAAAATGACTAAGGTCTCAATCATATAGCGCTAGGGTTGTTTTCTCCTTGCGATCCGAATGATCCCAAGGATGAAATTAGCTCGGGGGACCTTTTTCATATATTCCTCATAGCTTTTTCCAAATTTTATTTTATTGACCCTGTCCTCTCGAACCATATCGATATAGGTCAAGAAGATGACGGGTATTCCTAACAAGATAACAATACTATCTTGAAAGAGGCACATAGCCCCAATAGTCCAGAGAAAAAATGCCGAATATTGAGGATGACGAACGATTGCATAGATTCCGGTATCGACGATTTTGGTTGTATGAATAAAGCTTTTCCCTTTTTCAACACCACCTTTCTTTGGGAAAACAAACACTGGCGCCATCCCAAAAACACCTGATACTAGAAAACATCCAATACCTAGATATGCTATGATGATGTTTCGTGTTGTATTCGCATAGAAGAAACCATAGGATATCTGAGCGATGAAAAAGATACCAGCGATTATCGATGGTATAGCATCCTTCCAGGAGAAATGTTTATCAGGCATACTTAGATGTAAGAGCAGTCTAGTATTATATATGTATATATCATCTAGAAACTTTTTTTCGGATATTAAAACGATTGATAGTATCTCTTCATAGTGAAATACGCACTATGTGAAGAAACCATTATAAATAACAGATTAAATCAATGGTTCATGAGAGCGTTATTAAGTCATACCATCACCATCCATTTCTTTTTCCTTTTAGGCATGTTCTCATTACTTGGATATCTAATAAACGACAATCCTTATTTGATACTCTTTGTCGCACTTTCGTTTTCTGGAGCATTCTGCGGTTCCTTCATCAAGGTCATCGATGAAATTAGAAAAGAACGCAAATAAAAAAAGAAAGAGTATCATCAATGATACGAGAGACTAGCATGATATAATGTTTTTAATACTCTATTGATTGTTTCAAAAAATCTTGCTTGTAGAATATGAACCAGTAAAGAAGATGAGTTATCAAAGGTTTTTTAGTTCTTAAGCAAGACACTGTTGCAAATATTTATATCATAACGTTGGTTACAAATCATTTGTCATTATGCACATTCTTGCTATCATCGGAAGTCCACGGAAAAAAGGTAATACATATCAGGTAACCAAAACAGTGGAAGAGATATTAAAACAACAAAAGGATATAACCTTTGAATATCTGTTTCTTTCTGAAACAAACCTTGGTTC
>JARVGL010000135.1 GCA_029762575.1 Thermoplasmatota archaeon
AATCGATGGATTTGGTGTAACGGATAATACGGATATGTAGATTACAGAGAATAATGTAACAGATATCCCAAGTAAGAGGACCGTACCAATTATTTCGCTTACAGCGGCACTATGATATGATAATAGAGATTCCTTTCCCATAAATTTATCCTCCAACGAAGAATTTGAATACGATCCAGCTGACAAAGACAAGGATGAATACGTGTTTCATACTGGATTGGAAATGTCCATCTTCAAAGATCCCGGCAACGATGCCGGTACCCATGCTTTGGACGAGGGTGGCAAAATAGAAGACTTGAATTATTGCTGCTTGACTAATCTGTCCAGCGCCACCCATGGTTATGGATAATCCTTGGGCCTCGGTCCCTGTAATCGTGGGGATGAACACTCCAGCTAGGATAGCGATGATGGCCATGAACACGAACATTGAGACATAGATGACGACGACATAGGCTGACATGTTAGCCCGTCGTTCCGCTTCAAGATATTTGATCTCTCGAGCATCATTTGCTGCAACATCGAGGACATCAGCGACGTTCCCACCGCTTTTGCTTGCTTCGATAATGAGGGATATCGTTCGTTTCACTGGGGTCGTATTGATCCTTTTTGCAAACGCGGTCAATGCTTCCTCTACACTACTTCCCCAGGATATCTGCTGAGCGATCTTTTGTATCTCCTTGGTGAGGAGTCCATAGTTACCTTTTGAAGTGAACAATATTGCGTTGGTAAAGGTCATCCCCGCTCTTCGTGAGGCAGCTAGATCTCTCACAAAATCCGGAAAGATGCTATCGATCTTATAGATACGTCGATAATGAAGATATTCAAACATCCCATAGATACCGGTTCCTGAGAGTATCGCGAAAACGATGAAATCTATAGGATTACCAAAATCTATCACATTCAATAGGGAGAGCAGTGCAAGGAGTAAAAAGACACTGACTGCAATGATGGTGCTACAGTATACTATCAACTTTGGAAGATCACCTGAGAGCTTCAGTTTTTTTAATAGTCCTTGTTTAGGTATCTCTATCATGTTCTTCACTTCTCCATTGACATTGAGGACACCACATAGGAAAAGGAAAGATGTATCATGGGAACGATCAAGAAGACGATGATGTAGAGGAAGTTTATCTGATTGGTGTCTCCGCTGATGATCATCATGAGGGGTATGACGATGAAAAGTAAGAGTATCCCAGCCACCGCTGCGGTCACATAGCTTTCGGCCATGATACCCAGGCTTTCAATGGTCTGTTTCTGTTTCTGACGGTTCTCGATAGTGAACTGATTGGCCTTTGCGACGAAATAGGTCTTAAGTGATCCACCACTTGTCACAGTGACGATGAGGCCCTGCAAAAACTCCTTGAATTTCTCAGAAGGTGTCCGTTTCATGTTCTCACGAATCGCAGAGATGATGTCTTTACCAAGTATCGCAACATCCCTGTAGATCCAACTAGCCTCTTCCTGGACCGCGCCATATATCTGTTGTTTTGAAAGACTTTTAAAAATCTCTGTCGGGGTGACGCCAGCAGCGGCCATCGCCGATACGAAGTTCAGAGCATAAGAGAGATTCGCATCGATTTTCTTCCCCCTGGATTTTGCCTTACTCGCTGGTATTTGAAGAAAGACTGCATAGGTGAGCCCAAACATGGCCAATGGTATCACGAAAAAGAGTATCCATATCAATGGTGATAGTTGAACTTGGAATAGAGGAAAGAAGAGAAAGAATAATATTGCAAGAACGATGAACGTGATGATCATACCAATGATCGAATAGAGTAGACCTGTGGCCATATAGGCATCCGCTTTCACCGTCATATGAGCAGATTCAATGGATAGTTTCAACGATTCGCTTTCATGGTCTTTTGTAATTTTCCCAAACCATGCATAGGCTTTTTTCTCAAGTGTCTTTAACATGGATTTCCCTCATACTTCATACTTCTTTTTTCATGGTGAAATTTTTTTTGAATAACTTTGAAAATCCTTTCTTCTCGGATGATGTATTATGACTCTTCTCGGTTGTTTCATTCACAGGGGTTATAGTATCCTCTTTCGATAGCAATGAACTTTTTGAAACATCTGTTCTTTTCTGTTTAGGAGGATGCTTTATCTGTGCCATCGCGTCATCGGGGGTTTCATTATAGGATGAGACCA
>JARVGL010000136.1 GCA_029762575.1 Thermoplasmatota archaeon
GATAGCAACCTATTATTCATGAGTGAACCAAATGCATATGGCATAACTCAGGTGTTCGGGATCTGTTCAGGATTCAAAATCGGTCTATAAACATAGACCTCTTTCTTTTTTTTCTTTTTTCAAACAGTACACATTTTTTTATGAAACTATGTCAATCATTCTATAAACAAAAGAACGACGATTACAAAAAAAAGGCGTTTTGTCATTTTATCAGGACAAGATTTAAATATCACATCGATACCACATTATCTATATTGAAACGTGGAAGGAGTTGTATGAAAAACATTACCCAAAAACTCCAAGAATTAGTGAAACAGAAAGAGATACAAACAGTAGTCTATGAGAAAAGAAGATACCGCGGAAAGTCCGGTTCTTCCGGAACATCATTTGATGATTACGCTCCATCAGGCTCAGTATCAGAAGATTAACTGTTACCTGTTTTTCTCCCCACCCCTTCTTTCCTTTTTATCATAGAATTCAAAGTTCTTTAAATACCATAGGTTTTTTATCCACATATCCTTTATCTTTTTATGAGATAGCATATGGTCCATGTAGCAGTACTCTTTACCCATGGTTTTGCTGAGATAGAAGCTTTTAGCATCGTTGATATACTCAGACGAGCAGATATAACCACTCATATCATAGGGACAGAACCTGGCCCAATCATTGGAGCCCGGATGATCACAACATCCCCTGATTTCATCCTTGATGATATTTCAACAGACACTATAGACGCTCTCGTTTTACCCGGTGGGTCACCAGGGTACATCAATTTACGCACCAATGAGCAGGTCATCTCACTCATAAAAGACATGATGAAACAGAAAAAGATCATCTCTGCAATCTGTGCATCACCTGCAGTTCTCTCTGACGCAGGGATCCTCAAAGGAAAACAGTGTACGATCTATCCGGGCATGGAAGATGAATTAATCAAAGGAGGAGGCATCTATTCTGCGGATATCGTTGTCATCGATGATAACATCATTACAAGTAAAGGACCTGCAACAACAATACCCTTTACTTTAACACTCGTGGAATGTTTAACTGATAAGAAAACAGCTAATACCGTAAGAAAACAACTTCTAACAGATATGGTCTTTCGATAGATATACTATATCATATGATGCTATGAGGTCTCTAGATGAACGTTCGATATGCTCAGGAAAAAGATATGGAATCAATTTGTATGAACAACATCCAAATGGCACTAGAAACGGAAAGTGTAACTCTTTCCCAAGAGGTTGTATCAGCCGCAGTGAAAGAACTCATCAACGATGAAACAAAAGGTTTCTATCTACTAGTTGAAGACGAGGGCAAGGTCATTGGTCAGCTCATGATCACCTTTGAGTGGAGTGATTGGAGGAATGCAACGATGTGGTGGATCCAAAGTGTCTATATTGTACCAGCCTTTAGAAAAAAAGGTGTCTTTACCTTATTATATGAGGAAGTGAAAAGACGTGCAATGGTTCATAATGTCAGTATACTCAGATTATATGTTCATTCAGAAAATACATCGGCAATCCAAGTCTATCACATGAAAGGGATGACAAAGACTTCATATCTTGTTTTTGAAGAAAAATTAGAACAACAAAACAAAGTTTGAAATAAACTAAATCATTTCAAATATCCTGTATGGACACCATTCAGTTCATTATCACAGTCATCTTTGTTACTGCCTCAGGAGCACTTGCACCAGGTCCCTTGTTTTTTGCTACCATAAGCCATGGCTCTCGATCTGGTGCAAGAACAGGTCTTGTGTTCTCTTTAGCCCATATGATCGTTGAATTCAGCTTGGTCATGCTCTTTGCAATCGGTCTTTTAACCGTTGCAAACGAACCACTCGTAAAACAAGTTATAGGGCTAAGTGGAGGAACCGCTCTATTACTCTTTGGAGGACTGCAACTCAACAACGCAATAAAACATCATAGAGGAGACCAGAGTCCACAACATCCAAAGACAAGCCGCCTCTTTCTAATCGGGCTTCTCTTTACCGGTCTAAACCCCTATTTCATCATCTGGTGGTTAACGGTGGGGGCTCAGCTCATACTTCTTTCATTGGAATTTGCATCATTCTATGGTTTAATCTTTATGTATGTGTGTCATGTGTGGATGGATTTTGTCTGGCTTAGAGGTATCGCATATCTATCA
>JARVGL010000137.1 GCA_029762575.1 Thermoplasmatota archaeon
GTAAGTATCTTTGGGGTGGCAGACAAGCCATCATGAAAACTAAACCCATAGTAGAGCCGTACACATTTGATGTGAAAAATTATGACCTCATCGTTTTAGGATCACCAGTTTGGGCTCTTACCTATACTCCACCCTTACGAACTTTTCTTTCAGAAAACGAGATCAAAAAAAATTAATCATTCTTTTTTGTACTCATGAAGGAGCAGCAGGAAGCACCCTTAAGAGACTCAAAGAAGAACTCAAAGATAACAGAATTATCTCAAGTAAAGATTTCAATAGAGCTCATGAAAACTACTCAACAGATGTGAATGAATGGGTACAACACATTACTTCCAAGGAATTCCTAGATGTTCACTAAATTAGATCCAATAAACTATGTTTATGATTTTTTGTTCAAAATTATTTTGTTATTCGTCCCATCCATTCTTTCTTTAATGTTTGAAACATGTTTTTTTCAATTGCTTCTCGTATTTCTTTCATCAACGCTAACATGAAATGCAGGTTATGATAACTCATCAGGCTATATCCAAGGAGTTCTTCAGTCTTTAACAGATGATAGATGTAGGCTCGTGAATACTTTTTACAGACCTTACATGAACAGTTAGGATCAATTGGTTGATCATCTGTTGCATTCCTAATTGATGCCATCTTCAAACGATATTTGTTCTTCATTGTACCTAATGGAGGGCGTATATGAGCATATCCACTTCTTGCTAGTCTTGTAGGCGATACGCAATCAAAGAGATCTACTCCTCGTTCAACACTTTCAAAGATATCTTCTACAACTCCTATTCCTAAGAGATGACGGGGTTTATCCTTAGGTAAATAGGGAATTACCCAATCGATGACCTTATGCATATCCTGTTTTGATTTCCCAAGTGATCCACCAATGGCATAACTATCAAAATCCAAAGAAGTGATATATTTAGCACTCTTCTTTCGTAGATCCTCCCAATGTCCTCCTTGAATGATACCAGTAATTGCTTGATCGGTCTTATGAACATCTAAACAAACTTTTGCCCATGTATGCGTTCGTTTTAAGCTTTCAGAAATGTATTGTTTACTTGACAATGGTGATGTGCATTCATCGAGGACTAAAATCATATCTGCTCCTAGTTTCTCTTGGACCTTGATAGATTTTTCTGGAGTAAGATATTGATTTGAATTGTCATAGATGGATCGAAACCTGATTCCTTTATCATTTATTTTGGCTATTGATCTTCCTTGTTGTTTGCCACCTTGATGGTTCTCACCTGGAAAAAACAGTTTTCCAACGGCATGTTCCTTTCCTAGGCCTAATGAAAATGCTTGAAATCCACCACTATCTGTAACAAGTGGTTTCTGCCAGTTCATAAAGCGATGAAGACCACCTAACTTTGCGATGACATCTGGAGTTGGTTGCAACATCAAATGATACGTATTGCAGATAAGAAGTTGAGCGCCTAACTCATGTAGATCATCAGGTGATAGTGATTTAACTGTTGCTTTTGTTGCAACAGGCATTAACGCTGGAGTATTGATTATCCCATGCTTCAATTCCAAAACTGCAGTTCTTGCGTTTTCTTCGTCTGAAGTGATCTTAAAGTTTAAAAATCCCATATAAAAGAGGAAAATTATAAGTCTATTAAACATTTGCTTTTTTTGTATGATCAATGAATTGTTATGGTTTGGATTATTATTCCTTAGTTTTTTTATGGTGATGTTTGCCTATCGAGTGTTTGGAAAGACTGGTTTGTATATCTGGGTGGTTATTGCTGTCATTCTAGCTAATATCCAAGTCATGAAGATTATTGAGATCTTTGGGCTTGTGACCGCGCTTGGAAATGTGATGTACGCCTCAATATTTTTAGTCACTGATATCCTAAATGAGAACCATTCTAAGAACGATGCGAAAAAAGCAATCTGGATCGGGTTCTTTGCTTTGATCGCCACAACGGTTTTAATGCAGATAACTCTTTATTTCATCCCGCATGAATCAGATCTACTCGGTGAACATATCGCCGCAATATTTTCGTTTTTGCCGCGAATAGCATTAGCTAGTCTCATCGCGTATCTGATTTCACAAACACATGATGTATGGTTTTTTGCAAAACTTAAGAAACGACATGAATCTAAATATTTATGG
>JARVGL010000138.1 GCA_029762575.1 Thermoplasmatota archaeon
CACCTTACAAACCCTTAACTGTTTCCAATACTTCTTCAACATGTCCTTTTACTTTAACATTCTCCCATATCTTCTGTATCAACCCATTTGCATCAATAAGGAATGTGGTACGGATCGTTCCCATGAATTCTTTTCCCATGAATTTTTTAAGACGCCATACACCATATTTCTCATGGATCTCTTTCTCAATATCTGAGATAAGTGTTATGTTAAGACCTTTGTTTTCGATGAATTTCCTATGAGCATCACAGGAATCCTTACTTACCCCAAGGATCGTTGTATTATATGTTTCAAATTCATCTTTATATCTTGTGAAGGTCATCGCTTCAAGAGAACATCCTGGTGTATTATCCTTTGGATAGAAATAGAGAACGATGTTTCTTCCCGTGTAATCCTTTAGACATATGGTTTTTTCATCCTGGTCCTTTAAACAAAAATCGGGAGCAGGATCTCCTTGCTTAAGTTTCTTCATTTTTAAAAACCTCAGTTTCATGAATCAGAACAGAAACATAAGCTTTTTGATTACAACAAAGCATCTGTAACAAGATCAAAAGAAGAGAGAAAACGATCTTTTAATAGAGAAAGAGGTTTATTCAGGGACGAAACAGAAATACCAAACGGTCATGGTCTCTTCCTTACTGTTACCACTACTGTCCTCTGCAACGATCTTCATGGTAAATGTCCCTAGATCAGGTCCGATCCATTTCCCCTCGAAGAGATCATTATCGCTATTATACAACATGTCTCGTTCTTTTACGTCATTAACATATAAGACGACAGTGAGTTCTTCTGGGCCGTCAACATCATCAGTGATGATAGCTTGTACGGGACGTACACGAAAACCTCCAAAACCCATTGTATCACCGATCAGATCAAACGGCGTGGGAAATAATTGTATACCTGAAAAATGAAAATACCCCTCTACTGGATTGACGATAGTTATCTCTGGAGGCGTGGTATCACCATCAACAGTCCCTCCAAGGATACCGGGGATAACGGATGCGCCAATAACAAATATCATCAATACTATCAATATATTCTTTTTCATTTTTTTCACTCCCTTACACTTTAAGATAAACGTATCAGTATATAAATATTTCATATATTTTTAGGGTTAGAGGCGACTTAAGAGAACGAAAAATAAGGATCTAAAAAGCTCGATCTATTAAGATACTAGTTGGACCTGATCATGATGTATGCATAGGATAGTACTATGACCTTCAATAATAACGCTATACAAAAGAAATGTTTCTACCTATCCATTTTGCTCTCTGTCAGCTATTTAAGAGAAGCGATGCTGATTCCTTACCACCAGCCTCTTTGGAACGCGGTGAGGTCAAGATTGTTCCAATCATCAAAATCATATTTACCCCTGGAACCATCGGAATAATCGACCATGAGGAACATATATCCATAGTTCATGACACTTTTATACGGCCGCCATTTCCACCAGTTCAACTGCCAAGGAAACTTCGAATATTGATCATCAACACCAGGGTTTATGATATCTAAAGTATGGCCACATTCATGCAGATAGGCACTAGCAAAGACAATGTCTTTCTCAAGAAAAGGATTGTTCCTAGCTTTTTCACTCAGCCCCTTATATGATATTTGATATCTATTGCCTCCAAATGCGTTCCCATTTGCTACAGTACACTGATAGACCAGTACACCATAATGAAACACTCCTTTTCTCCAGTTATCCTCATCACCATGAAGGAAATAATCATTATAGATCTCTATTAGTTCATTGTTCATACCGCCCCAGGACATCGTTGTCTCTTCATCAAACGGTATCATATCAGATCCAGAGTTCTCCCAGCATCCATCATCAAGATGATAAACGATATTATATCTATTGTACGCAGTTCTAAGGAGTTCTTTAGATCCTTGGGGAAGAATACTTGCATCTTCTCCATTGGGGCCAGCTTCCATTTGATCAAGCTCAACGAAAAGATCCTTTCTAAACGGATCTGAGCCCCATTGCCACGTGAGATACTCCTCATAATTAGAAAGCCCGTCATTGTCCGGGTCAAGGTTCTTATGATCCTCCCATATAAAAGGATCATAACGCCAAAT
>JARVGL010000139.1:0-699 GCA_029762575.1 Thermoplasmatota archaeon
GGGTATTCATATAAATCAATAATAACTCGATAATCTCCTATTCGAAGACGGAAATAGGGATATGCGACTAACGGTTTCAAATAATGTGCAGGCCAATCAATGGTTTCTTCAAGTTTCTGATAAATTCTTATCCGTATGTTCCGATCGAGTTTTGCTAATTGATCTTTTGCAGCAATCGTAAATCGAAGCTCAGTCATCTAACTCTTCCTTAACTTGTTGAAGAGAAAGGCCCTTATTTTCTTCAACTTCCTTTTTTCCCGCCTGAATTACACGTAATGTTTCTTTTGATAATTGTCTTTTTTCAGTAAGAATATGTCTAATAGCATCTCGAACAAGTTCACTTTTGTTAAGATAATAAGGATGATTTTTGAGGAAAAGTTCAATTTCTCCTTCCATTCTTTTTGGTATTTTCACGTTTATTGAAGCCATAGTACCACTATAGTATTACTACCGCTTTATAATAAATGTTTCTATGAAGTTAGAAGGAATTGAGTTTCTAATCACAAGTTCGTTTCATTCAACTGATTTAAACATGATAACAGACGAATGTTATCTATCGAGTAAAATATCAATGATCTTTTTCCCACTTGTTCCATCACCAAAAGGATTCGTCCATTTTTTATTGTTGTTTATCATGATCGATACTGATTCAACTATCTTTTCTTTATCTGTACCAGCTATGATGTTTCCACCTACTTC
>JARVGL010000139.1:709-2047 GCA_029762575.1 Thermoplasmatota archaeon
CAGTCTCAGGTCGTTCAGTATTATCCCGTAAAGTAACACAAGGTCGACTGAGGATACAGGTTTCCTCTTGTACTCCTCCAGAATCAGTTAGAACAAGCCTTGCATGCTTCTCCAATTGTAAGAAATCTAAGAAATCAACTGGATCAATCAATGTGATACCATCAAAAGGTATATTAAACTCTTGTATCATTTTTTTTGCTCTAGGATGCACGGGATAGACCACAGGCATATCATACTCTTTACAGAGTTGCGTAAAGCTAGATAGAATATTTGTGAAACGCTCTTTATTATCAACATTCTCCTGACGATGAGACGTTACTAGAAAAAACTGATCATCCTGTAAGCCTAGATTAGAAAGGATATTTGATTTTTCTTTAGCTAATCGCACGTGTTCATACACTGCATCAACAATCGTGTTTCCTGTAACAAAGATCTTCTCAGCAGGTATTCCTTCAGAGAGAAGGATTTGTTGCGCGTTTGTTGTTGGAGCGAAACAATAATCACTGATATGATCAGTAACCACTCTATTGATCTCCTCAGGCATGCTTCTATCATAACTACGAAGCCCAGCCTCCACATGACCAACCTTCACCTGAAGTTTACTAGCTGCTAAAGCCCCAGCGAGCACTGAATTAGTGTCACCTTGGACAAGAACAACATCAGGTCTATCCTTCAGTAGTACCTCTTCAATCCCTGCTAGGATCCTAGCAGTCTGTACTACCTGGGATGCTGATCCCACATCGAGGTTATATCGTGGGTCGGGTAGGTTAAGTTGTTCAAAGAATACTTTGTCCATATGATAGCTATAATGTTGACCAGTGTGAAGAATATAATACTCAAATCCCTTTGATACACCAGTCTGTTTTTCACATTCACGAATGACCGGGCTCATCTTAATGATCTCAGGTCTTGTGCCAACAACGATAGCTATCTTCATGATATCAAATCTTTACTGTAGATACATACAATACATATGCGATTCATATGTTATCCTTCGTTTTCCAGAGGAAAACATCGTTGATTCCTTTCATCTAACGCGCTCCTGATCCTCCCCACGTGATAGGTAACTTCTGCTCGTTGCCTATCCATTTTTGGATAATCTGTCCTATTTTTCCTTACTTGCCATGTTATACTTTGTTAGTAGCAGCACCCTCTTTTTTCCATTTCAATGATGTTTTTTTGAGATGACACCGGAAAATTATTGGATCATTAGAAAACGTATACTTTGTTTTTATCCAAAGTAGTATACTGGGTATCTCCTAAATACCATAAAGGTTGGGTATGAACCGTCCGTAGGATATCATTGATGAAGGCATGTTCCTCCGCATGTACCGCTAT
>JARVGL010000013.1 GCA_029762575.1 Thermoplasmatota archaeon
ATATGTTCTGTTGAGGCCATATTTCCTTCATATATTCTTCATCCAGATAATCTTTCCTGTTGTGTTCATCATCAGAGGCAAATACTTTCAGTTCTCCTGCTTTGATGTTTTTTAAATAGATGCGGTATGTACAGATGACAATCCTTCCAAGGATGAACAAGGGGTTTTTTTGATTATGGATGAAAGAATGTTGTCTTCCAGGTATCTTCAGCAATCACCGGTTGCTACGCAATACAAAGAAATAGTATCGCCTGATGTGATGATATCTTCAGGCGTCAAGGAGATAGATGGGTTTCTTGGAGGTTTCAAAGCAGGGAACATGACCTATGTCTCCGGGGTACGTCGTTTTGTACTCAGGCTTACCTATCAACTCTGTGTCAAGACGTACCAGATGTTCAAGGGCGATAGTATCTTCATTGATGGTGGGACTACATTGGACCCTTATCAAATTGCACGGGTCGCATATGGATATCAACTCCTGCCTCAGATAGTATTATCCCATGTCCATATCAGTCGTGCATTTACCCTCTATCAACTTACTACTCTTATCACTGATCATCTTGAGCCTATGATACAAAAAAAACATCCACAAACGCTCATTATTAACGCATTTCCATATCTCTTCCAAGATGATGATGTTTGTGCTCATGAATCGATTATTCTTCTGAAAAAAACTTTGGAGAAGGTAAAGGAACTTACAAATACCTATCAGCTGGTCACCCTTCTCTCTGCACCTTTTTCTCATCGTACACCTAGATATGAGCTGGTGCACTGGCCGGTTTCTGCAGCGGTCGATGAAATCTTCCATATCGATATGCCTTACCGTTGCCCGCAGATATCATTTCCAAAACATCAACAGGTGATCACGTTGGCATCCTATGGGCAAGGTCAACTTTCTTTACAAGATTTTGGAATGGTGATATAACCTATGGGCCGGACAGTGCCAACGTTTCGACAGATGATCGAGTTTTTTGGGGTCGAGTGGAACTCGTTTAGACATGCTTTACGATCGGAGGACCAAGAGATGTTCGACGCATTGCTGAACCACGCCCGTCGTCATGCTGCTGCAGGACATCATTTTTCCCATCCTCATCCGTTCGAGCCCATTGTGATATCTATGCTCCTTGAACATGAAAAAGATCTTCAGCGATTACGTGGGAAACTTGATGGGATATCCAAAGCATCGTCTAAGGATGATGGATCAACGCAAGGAACACAGACGGAAAAGATCAACAAACAGGTTCTATAAAGACGAGAAGGGTAGTAAAACTCCTGTTGGATCTTCTCGGTATTAGATCATTTGACTTTATAGATACTATATATCCATTGGAATAAGGATAGCTATTCTATCTACCACCAACTCTTTATACATCGTTTCCTGCATACCCGATGAGTGATTCTTTTCAAAGTCCTCTTAAAAAGCGAACGGAGGATCAAAGAGATATATGTAGATCAGTCAGCGTTTGGAACCGTGAACTGATGAATCGATGTATATCCTTATTTCTTGATCGGTTCTTGATTTCAATTGATGGACTGGATCCTACGAGGCATTCCTTTCTACTGTATCTATAAAGAGATTTCAATGGAAGTTGATGTCTTGTATGGTTGTATGAGGATACAGGATGCACCATATGATCCGAAGTAATGGTTGTCTTTAGAGGTCAATCTCCTTTTTATGTATATGTCCTATTAAGTATGTTTAGAACCGGTGACTGATATGGATGAGACATCATATCGATGCAAATATTGTGGAAAAAAGATGAACCCCGTTGAATATGATCTTTATCATGGATATTGTGGTAAATGTCGGGATGTCATTGATTGGAAAAAACTCCTCAAGGAATACAAGGACAGTAGGTGAGAGGTACCTCCGGGTCAAGCAATACTTTCACTCTCCCCGTGTAACAATACTAGGACATCGTTGGTTCTTTGATGTCGCTGAGGTGACGGTTTCTTCATATGATCGATGGTATCCTCTTTGATGTCTATCCTGATTATAAAAAAAGTATGATGAGCATATGGGTTCTTACAACACAGGGTCCTCGGATGATACAGGAACCATATCATCCCTGCTTTTACGTATGGGCTTCATCATCTGATCTTCACATGCTTGCTGCGAATCTTTGCACCCATCCTTATGTTGGAACAGTATGTTTTACAGAGAGGAATATAACACTTGGTTCCCCTAAGAAAACCACTGTTTTACAGATCACTCCCACGCATCTCATCCATTTCCATCAAGTCGCCCAGATGGTCGATAGATGGGGGGATTTTCACAGATATCATCTCTATGATGTCGATATCCGCTTACCTAGCAGATATCTTCAGGAGAAACAACTGTTCTTCAATGCACAGGTCACTTGGAAGAATAAGACCTTTGTCTTACATGATGAACAGTGGGCAGTTGATTATCCATCGCCATCATTTTCCACAGCAACACTATCAGTGACTCGAAAACAACATCGGTCTTTTCCATCCTTACACGACCCAATCGCTTGTATCAAGATCAACGATTCAATCATAGAAGAGGAAAACGAAGGAGAGTGTATACTCTCTGCCATCAAACACATCCAAGCCATCGATCCAGATATTATCTATACTGCTAATGGGGATAGTCTATTGTTTCCCTATTTTTACCAACGGGCATGTATACATGGTTTAAAAGACCAGTTCATCCTCAGTAGAGATACCTCTGTTGCATTCAACCCTGTTAAACAAGCTTCATCCTATTTCAGTTATGGACGGATCATCCATCGTCCTGCGTTTTACATTCTTGCAGGAAGGGCACATATCGATACCTCAAACTCATTTTTTTACTCTGAATGTGGACTGTATGGTCTGCTAGATGTATCCCGTTGTGCAAATATCTCTTTACAGTTTCTTTCACGTCTGGGGGCTGGAACAGCGATTAGTCAGATACAAGTGAACACAGCTCGAAAACAGGGGTATCTGATACCCTGGAAGAAAAATCAACCTGAGA
Source organism: Thermoplasmatota archaeon (assembly GCA_029762575.1). Taxonomy (GTDB): domain Archaea; phylum Thermoplasmatota; class E2; order DHVEG-1; family DHVEG-1; genus EX4572-165. The sequence goes on from JARVGL010000013.1 coordinate 2,981, forward strand.
TGTGGAAGACTGCTTCTGAACTGCTCAGTTCAGATAGAGGAGGACTTATCCTTGATCCCTCTATGGGGGTCCATGAAGACGTCATTGAACTGGATTATGCTTCATTATATCCAAACATCATGCTTGTTCATAATATCAGTCCAGAGACCCTTCTTTGTTCATGTTGCCCTGATTCTTACGAAACGGTCCCTCAGTTACCCTATCACATATGTATAAAGACAAAAGGACTTCTCCCAACGGTTCTGAAGCCAATACTGGATAGAAGATTCCTTTTCAAGGCCCGGTCAAAGAACACCGCCTATGATACGCAACGCTATCAACAGTTACAACAAGCGTGGAAATGGATCCTTCTTGTATGCTTTGGATATACTGGTTATCGGAATGCACGATATGGTCGTATCGAATGTCATGAGAGCATCACTGCTTTCAGCCGAGAGATGCTGATAACCGCTATGCATCTTGCAGAACACTATGGCTATGAAGTGTTGCACGGTATCATTGATTCATTATGGATTAAGCCACAGCATCCAAGTAGACCTCCACAGGTGCTTGCTCGTGAGATAAGTAGGAAGACAGGTGTCCGCATGGATGTTGAAGGAAGATACCATTGGATCGTTTTTCTTCCTAGTAAAGGGACAGGGGTTGGTGCGTTGAATAGATATTACGGATTATTTGATGACGGCACACTAAAGGTGAGGGGCGTAGAGCTCCGTCAGCATCAGACACCACCATTTTTCAAACAGATGCAACACCAGATGTTTACAGAGTTTGAGGGGGCACGGACCGAAGAGGACCTCTATCGTTGTATTCCTCAGGCATTATCTGTGGTCGACTCTGCTGCTAGGGTCCTTGTAGACAGTCGATATGATCCGTTCGACCTTGTGTTCACAATGAGGGTCAGCAAGGATTGTTCAGCCTACAAGATGAATACCCTTGTGAAAGCAGCGTTGCAGGATTTACAGGACCGAGGTGTTTCGGTTCATCCTGGCCAGATGGTTCGGTATGTTGTGACCGACGAAAAAAACAGGGAACTACGACAAAGAGTCTGTCTCTTAGAGATGCTTAGTAAAGATGTTTCTGTTGATGTTTCATTTTACCTTCGATATCTTATTCGTTGTGCTGAGACCCTTCTTAGCCCATTTGGCTATAGCAAAGAATCAATACATACCATGATACAAAAAGGGAGTTAAAGGCGATAAAGTATGGGATCATATACCATGGAATATGAGTTGTTCAAACCAGTTGTCACCTATTTCGAACAACGTCACTGTCTTGTTGCATCAGAGGTCCGTATTGGTTTTTGTCGAGCAGACCTCGTTGCCTTCCATCCCGATCATATAGTGAGCGCAGTGGAACTGAAACTAGCTGATTGGAAGAAGGCTATCGTACAAGCTAGGAACTACCAACTAGGGGCAGATTATGTCTATCTTGCATTTCCTGAAAAGAAATGTTCATTGGTGTTGAAACGAGCGGAGAACACGTTACGAAAACAAGGCATCGGATTATTAGCGGTGGACGAACAGACACAGTCGATAGACGTCCTTATCTCTTCTAGGGTATCATCGAACAAATTTGGGACGATCACCACTGATGAGGTCTGGGCTCAAAAAGTAGAATATGGTTCCAGACGACGGATAAAAAGTCGTAAATAGGGTTCACTTTTCATATCGATGATTAAAAAAAAGAAAGAAAAGGAGATGGTGGTTATACCCTTTTATGGTATCTTAGTAAATATCGCAGGATTACAGCTTTCACATAATGGAAGATCGGTTATCATGGATGTTTCGTTGACCACATAGATATGCGAGATACCTAATCCACCGAAATCACAGTCAGAGATGATATACTCGGATTGGTCGAAGGGAGGTGCAAGGGTGTTTTTCATAAGGGTTCCTGTGCAGAGTGTTTCGTTCACACCGTTGATATGGACCGTCCAGTTCGATTGGACGATGGTGACGTTCTGGGTGTGCGTGCTGTTACCCATCCAATCATAGTAGGTTATCATCCAGTTTCCTGAGATATCTGGCGCATCTTCTAAAGAGAGTGGTATGATGCTGATGTTTACTGCGTCAATATAATAGGTTCGCGCGGTCTCCCAGGTACCCCATACTCCAAGCATGATATACATTGTTCTACTCTCATCTATGTGAACGGTTGTCGTATAGGATCTAGTCGTCCAGACAAGCCCTGTCTCGTTATCCAAATGATGTCCGGTATCATCTTGGAAGATAAGATCTCCTGCAGTCTCTGGATCATCTGTTGTTGCTCCTGTAATGATCCTAAAGAGGTTGAAATCTCCATAATCCCTTGTCCCAAACATGTACGAGATGGTTACCTCATAGTGGGCTTGTGCGGTCACATTGAATTGTTTCTCTATCCAGATCTTTCCAGCGTCATTCATATTATCCAAATACAGTCGTACAGAGTAGAGGCCATCATAGGATTCCTCATCGGTGACATCAATGGACCAGTTGATATCAGGATCTGATAGATCTGTTCCATCAATTTTCCATCCTTCAAATCCGCTTTCAAATGAATATTGAAAACTATCTGTGATAGGTGGGTTGTTGTCGATACAACCTGAAAGCATAACTCCGAAGGAGAGAAGAGTTACGAGGACTCCTAGTATTGCTGTGTTTGGTTTATGTGTACTTTTCTGTGGGTAGTATTTTTCTTTCATTGGTCATACACCTTACGGTATCCAATGATCAAAAAGATATATATAGGGTTTGAAAACGTTTGGGAATCTCCAAAAGATCCATTGGATATCTTAGTTGAATTCAATAGACGGTATCGTTAATCCCATTGATGATCTGGGTTTCTAGGGATGATGATCCATAAGATAATGTACAAAAGTATTCCTGTTCCCCAAACAAGGGTGGCCACGACCCAAATGATCCGGATGATGACCGGATCAATTGAGAGATATTCAGCGATACCACCACATACACCTCCAAGGATCTTATCTTTACCAGATCGATATAATCGTTTGATGGATGACTGGTTTCTTGTTGTTGGTTCCTTGGATGATTTTTGCGGGTCAACAGGAGAGGATGATTGAGGTGGCGATGGAACTGTTTTTGATATTTGTAAGGAAAACATGAGAAGATATCCGATGAGCAGGAAGAGAAAAAAGAATGCGATTATCTGTTGATTTATAAACGATGCAATACCAAGGATGAAGGATATATCTGTTGTTTGTCCAAGGATGAGGAAGATGTTAGCTAGGATCCAGAGCAAGATGGTAAGACCTGCAGCGGTTGTAATGGGTGATAACCATCTGAATATCGTTGGTGATTTACGATTCCCATATTCTGTATAGGAGACAAGTAGGCTTACAGCAAAAAGCCAGATGATGTTATTTAGAAAGAGATTTGAGATATCTGTGAATATTTTGTTCCCTGTTTGTATACCGATAAAAGCAAACATCCAAATGATGATACCTAGCACGATCAGACCGCCGATGCTTGAGATCATAGGGCCAATGATGCCAAAGGTTCTCTGAAACCATGTTTCTAGTTGTTTCCCTTGTTGTTCGATGGATGAAGATATCCTTTTACCTTCTTGTTCCATTTTTTTCCCAAGATGCTGGATTTCTTCAGCGAAATCATCAAATCTTTTTTTTACCTGATCTGATTCATCTTGATTCATGATATCATATTCGTCTTGGTTCTCTCATCGTCTAATATCTCAATTCGTTAAAAAACTATCCATCCGGAATGCTATCAATCAGATGGGTTCTTATTGATCTGATCAATAGAGCGGAAATCTCTCTGCACATATAGTGATTATAGAGTTATCCGTTTTGTTTTAACCTTTTTTAGCATTGGCAGGTTTCGATCGATATCTCTTTTCTTCCATTTTTGGTCTGTTATGAACCTAGTAAGAAACGTCATATCTAGTTTGGGAATCTCTTCCTTATTTGTTATCTCCTTTATTTTTTTCAACAATAGGATCCATTCATCGCTTCCTTTTTCTGGGATTACATACTGGGTCTGAGTTGTTATCTTGACGGTATGATTTGAACCAGTGAGAACCGTGGTGTTCTTCTTCTTTGCATATGCGATCATTTCTATTTCCAATTCTTCAAGTTCAGCGTAGAGGTCAAGTCGTTGTTGACGTGTTCCCTGTTTCAGAGCAATATAACGGTCAACAAGGTTCCTTTCCACTGTTTTAAGTTGATTGGTCTCAGATCTCTCTTTTGTTGTATATAAGGGGGACCATTGAGGACAGATCTGTTTGAATTCACACCAATTACAAAGCATTGAAGGTCTGGTTGGATAGATCTCTTCTTTTTCTATAGTGTCAATAAGATGGATCAAATCGTTTTTTAACTTTGTAAGCTCTTCTTTTGTCCTAGTGGACTCAATCTTCTTGTTGAATGCAAGGAAATGCCAGATCAAACGAATATCCTTTGCGTAGGGATATTTGTCCTTTACACCTAGAGCATAGATTGCAAGCTGTCTATCAGATTGGATATATTTCGGAGGGGGGAGTCGATTGTTTGTCTTATAATCATGGATTTCGTAGTAACCGGGTTTTCTTTCAGCAAGCCTGTCGATATATCCTTGGATCTTATATTCTTCTGATTCATCCAAGGAGATGAGAAAATGATGTTCTACTGATAGTGTCTTTTCCTGTTTAAAAGGATAGAATGTTTTGTAATAATCTTGTATATATCGTTCTGCCTTCATACGGTACTGTTCCACTGAATAGTGGTTCTTAACGATGATGATTGAGTCTCTATAGGTATCATCCCATTGTTTACGTAGATAACATATCAGATCTTCAATGGTGTTTTCCTTTTTCTCCAATAGGTCTCGATAAAGTTTTTCTAACGTTTCATGCACACGGCTTCCTAGAAATGTTTCAATGGTCTCTACTTCTTCGGGTTGGACTTTGTCGATGTATCGTAGTTTGAATTTGTAAGGGCATTGTTCAAAGGTACATATCCGTGAATGAGAATAGATCATACTATTGTTCATTTATATTCATGTATAATTGTTTATTGGGGTGGGAGGTGAATGAAACGATTCAATACTTTCAATGCTCTCACTTTTTGTTATTTAAATGAGAAAGGATATAACGTTGATTATAAGGACGACCTATCTGGGGGGAACTGCCAGCGAGAAATCCTGCTGGCTTTTCTGCTCATCTTTCTCAATTGTCCTAGTATATAGTATATCTAGATACATACAAGGATGATGAAATTTTATATATGGTAAATATAATTCATAAAAGATACTCACGGTGTTGGAACCATGAACCACAGATCTATCATACAGACGATGATTATAATTCTTTTATTAATTAGTCCCATGATCTCATATAGTCAGATACATGCCTTAACATTCAAAGATTCTGAAATCGAATTTGTTATCGTTTCACCAGCTTTTTTCAAAGAAGAGCTTACTAGGTTGGTTGACCATAAAAAATCATTGGGTCTCTCAACAACTATAGTTATCATAGAAGATATCTTAAACGGTTCCTATTGTGAGAACCAATGTTATGATGATGCGGAGCAATTGAAATATTTCCTCAAACATATATATGAAGACTGGGGCACTCGATATGTTCTCTTAGCGGGCGGAAAGGATCATATTCCTGTTCGCTTCTCACATATCAACATGGAGAACGGAGCCATTGGAAAACAACACTTTCCTTTTTTCATCCAACAAACACCGATATTCTCTCTAATTGAAACATATATCAGTGATCTGTATTATGCTGACTTGTATTTTGAGAACGGTACCTTTTGCAGTTGGGACACGAACAATAACAATGTATATGGTGAAAAGAACCTGACCTGCGCTATAGATGATGTTGACCTCTATCCGGATATAGCTGTTGGACGATTGCTTTGTGAGACAATCATTGAGATCTCGGTGGTCATTGATAAGATCATTGAATATGAGACACAAAATCATACATCTGACTGGTTCCAAAATCTCACTGTGATCGGAGGGGACACTCATCCCCTGTTTAGCGATATCATCATCAAGTTCTTATTTTATGGAGAAAAACAAGCCTCTTTTGCTTACGAGGGGGAATATATGGGAAATGAGGCATCAAGGATTCTTTCTGATTTTACAACAAAAAAGGTGTATGCAACAGGTTTTTTCAATGATGACGTGTTAGCATTGACAAAGGAGAATATTTTTAATTCTATCAATGATGGTTGCGGTTTTTTACTTCTTGCAGGACATGGATTCCCAGAAGCATGGGGAACTCATCCACCATCACTTTTTGGAAGGCTCTGGTTGCCACAACCCTTTTTTAGACCATCCTTTTTCAATATATCCGATATCCATGAGTTGACCAATACTGATACGTTACCCATTGCTATTGTAAGTGCTTGTTCATGCGGCGATTTCAATGCAACAAACTATCCATTTGCTTGGGCATTTGTTCAACATGAGGGCGGTGGAGCGGTCGGTAGTTTTGCATGCACGACCCTTGGTACACTGCTTCCTACTTCATTATGCACTTCCACGATGAATGGAAAACTCTCCCTAGCCGTCTTTGAAGCATATGACCAAGGTATCCTTCGGCTTGGGGATATCTGGAGATATTCGATAACCTCTTATCTAGATGATCCTGATGCAATGAGCATTGGAAGACTACCAGGATTATATTGGATCAATAATTTCAACTTGGAGGAATGGATATTGTTTGGGGATCCCACCCTTAAAATTGGAGGGTATGAATAAGTGGATATACTCTTGGTTCGTTAACAATATAAACTCAAGCATTTTTCATATAAAATCAAAAGAGAGATAGGTGAAACAATGGAAGAAAAGATCCTAGGTATCATTCCGAATACACATACGGGTTTCTTTGGACAAAAGGCATTTAATCTGATTATTACGGATAGACGGCTTATCGCTGCAGCGTTGACAAGCGAGATGATAAAGCAAGCGGCTAAAGAGAAATCTGAAGAAAGTAAAGCACAAGGCGATGGAATTCTGAAACGCATGGCAAAAACTGCGTTTGTCGGAGTCGATCTCTATAAAAGATATTACCAGATGCCTCTGAATAACATTGTTTCTGAAAACCCTGGGAATTTCTCTCTTGAACCTTCAATGGTTAAGAAGATCTCAGTGAAGACGGGAAGATATGACCAGGAAACCAGCAAAACCACACCAAATGAGATACGGATCAAATCAACACTCGGTAAACATGTGTTCTCCTTTACAAGCATCCAACCAAAAGAAGCACGTGCGTTATTATCACAGACCTTTGGATCAGTATTGAAATAATCTTTTATTGATAGAGCTGCTTTCATTTGATCATTCTTTTAATGATATATGATCTTCATCTCACATTTTCTCAGAGGTTGAATCAATAAGGACGTGGTATAGTACTAGGTGACTGAGTCAATTTAACAAATCATATCAAGAAGAGGTCAACAACTATTATTGCTTTAGAGTTTTGTCATTGATCATATAGGTAGTTCACCGTCTTGGGGGGGTTCAACATCATGATGGATAATAAGATAGATTGTAAGACAAATGGTCCCTATGATAAACACATAGACACTGAGGAACCAGAGTATGAGAGTAATTCCGTAGAATATTGCTCTCATCCCAAACGTAAATCGATTCATCGCTCGTAAGAAAACATCTTTCTTCAACTCTTCTGCGTTAAGATGACTAAAGATTTTCCTTTTTTCTATTGTCTTTCTTTGGTTGGCTGATATCGTTTCAATTAATTCTGCTGGTATACCTATCAAAACCGAGAATCTGACCATCTGTCTTAATGATAGAAGAAACATGATGACCGAGAAAACAATGACTGCAACAAACAGGAGTAATTTATAGTTTATATAAAGTTCAGTGGATGGTGAAGAGAGGGAGAAGAGCCCATTGAGATCGCCACTAGAGGGACCAGCTAACAATAATCCTAAAAGAAGAAGCATTGCCGATGGTAAGAACGTGGTTATCATGATTAGGTTTCTCATTGTCTGAACTGCAACCATTGTTTCCTTTGGGTCGGTCATTCTCTTGACCCATAGGCCATACATGATGTTAAGAAACCCTCGTTCCCCCCAACTTGGTCTTTTCATCTTATATAACAATCCTACGGCATAGATTGAAATACATATAATGAAAATGATAAATGCAATATTATTAACCAGTTCAATTGAAAGCATATCATTTCTTGATAGTACTTAGCAATTTAAACATGTCGATATGGTTAAGAAACCGTGTTGGAGTTGAAAAAACTAATAAAAAAAGTTAAGGATAAAATGGGGATGTAATCAAGAGATTGAACGCATTAAAAGAAAATTTTTTTGCATTATGCATTGACATCCATCTCTAAAATATATTATATTAGAGATAAGCGGACGTGGCGGGATTCGAACCCGCGATCACTGGCTTAGAAGGCCAGTGCCATATCCAGACTAGGCCACACGCCCAAATACTCAGGGTATCTTATTTTCCTTTGGTAAATGCTGTATGCTACATAAAAGTAATGATGAAAGGATAAAAAGGAGAATAAAAAAGCAAAAGAACGATTGATTATTCGTATGGTGCTGCTTCTGAGAGCAGATCAACATGGGTGATGATCATTCTTCTGCAACAATATCGTTGTACACCAAGGTCATCAAGGATTTGTTTAGGGGTCTCTTTTGGTTCTTCCCCGGCGTCCACGGTTTTTTTATAAATCTCAAACCGTTTTTTGAATTCCTCGTATTCTTGGCTAATGACCTTCCCACATGTGAAACATCGTACTGGAATAATCAATTAGGATCACCTATACGATTTCTGCCGTCTCTTACGAGCGCCTCGGCCGAGCGGTTTCTTTGCTTCTTTTCTTCTTGAATCATTGACCAGGAGGCTTCGGTCATAGTTTATATATGAAACTTTTAAGTTAGCATCACCACTATAGAGAACTAGCCCGCGAGCAATCGCTGTTCGAACTGCATTTGCTTGGCTCATGAACCCGCCACCTTTTACATCGACATCGATGTTGACAGAGCTTGCTTTATCCCCAAAGAGAGTGATTGGTTCTAGTATCTTCCATCGCGCAATCTCTGGTTGATATAATGAGAGGGGTGTATTGTTGATGCGTACAAGCCCCTTTCCCTTTTTTACCGTTGCGCGAGCAATCGCAGTTTTTCTTTTTCCAGATGTATTAACGACATCGGTTGTTTTCTTTATCATTAGAAATTCGCCCCTAAGAATCTTGAGATTTCCTCAACAGTAATGTATTCAACATGACGGCGTTTTGCATGTTCGACGATCTCTGGTTCCTTACCTTGGAATTCATCAGGGACGCCAATGTAACATTTCAATCGTTTATATGCTGCACGTCCATGAGATGTTTGATACGGTATCATACCACGAACTGTTCTTCGGACTATACGTTCAGGGGATCGATGAATGAATGGTCCTTTTCGATAGGTTCCAAGTTCCCTTCGATCCTTGTAATCTTGTTTTATTTTCTGTTTCTTTCCGGATATCAACGCTTTTTCTGAGTTGATGATGGCTACTTCATCTCCGTTTAACAAACTTTTTGCAACGGTTGTACATAAACGTCCAAGTGTTGCGCCTTGCGCATCGAATATTCGTTTCATTGTCTATCCCACTATTCTAATGTTTTTTCCATCAGGATATTTTTTCAAGAGTTCCTCAATGCTAAGAGTCTTCCCACCAGCTTTCTTTATCTTTTCCTGCGCTCTTTCTGTAAAAGCCCAGGCAGCAATAGGTATCTTCTTTGTAAGGTTCCCGGTAGAAAGGACTTTTCCGGGAATTAAAGCGGTTTCTGAATCTAGAACATGTTTACTGATCCTATCTAAGTTTACCTCTGCCCAGTTCCTTGAGGGTTTTTCTAAGCGTTTTGCGATATCCTTCCAGATAGGGGCATCGTGTTCAGTGGATTGCTTTTTCAACTCGTGAATGAGCTGAATGAGGGCGGGATTCGTCTTTTTCATCTTCTGCGGCATATTCATTGACTCCAGAGATAAGGATGGTAGTGAAAGCACGTTTTATTTATAAGATTTGCGGGAGTAACTGTTAAAAACAAATAGGTAGATAAACCCTTTGATGTCTTTTAGTATAGCGGTTTGTGGAAATGGAGATACATCAATTGGAGAATATGAAAAAGCGTTATCCTCTGCTGAACTCCTCGGGGAGCTTATAGCTTTGAAGGGATGTATTCTTATCACAGGAGGTCGTGGTGGTGTGATGGAAGCTGCTTGTAAAGGTGCGAAAAAGAAAGGAGGTACTACTATTGGTATCCTTCCCGGAGGAAAATCCCAAGCTAATTCCTTTGTTGATATCCCTCTTCCTACTATGATGGGGGAACGAAGAAACATGCTTGTTGTATCAATTGCGGATTGTATCATAGCCTTATCTGGTCGATGGGGGACATTAAATGAGATAAGTTTTGCGGTGCTTCAAGGAAAACCAGTTGTTTTTCTGAAAGGGTGCGGAGGTTTTGTCGATCGGCTGTTAAACGCAGGGTTACAAGAGGATATTGAGGGTTTATATAGTATATCAAATAGTCCAAATGATGCTGTTGAACAGGCAATTCGTTTTGCATCGCAAGAGCCGATATCAAAACATTAATATGAAAGGTTCTTATTTGAGTTATGTGGGGTGTCGATGAGACAATATAAAATAAAACGCGGATATAATCCTAATATCAATACGCTTCTTTCCGAGTATTTTGGCGTGGATGGTGATGTATCAAAAGGTGTTGAATTCGAGGTGCCATCTATGGGTAAGATTTCTATTCGGCAGGAGAAATCATCGCTTTTTATTGATACAGAACCGCCTAAGAAGGTCAGTGGTGATTATGGTGTCATCAAGAAATGGAATGATTTTCTTTTTGATGCAACTGGTAAGACCACTAAAGAAAGGAAAAAAGAATTTGGGAAGGCATGATCTGCTTATTTCTTGACCTTTTCCCAATCATTGAGGAACAGTTGTATCCCAACATCTGTTAATGAGTGATTGGCCATCTTTCTGATGATGCCTGGTGGTATAGTTGCGATATCAGCTCCTATCCGTGCTGCATGTATCACATGGATGGGATGGCGGATGCTTGCAACGATGACCTCTGTTTCAATGTCATAGTTTGTGAATATTTCCATGATCTCTTCAATGATCTGCATGCCATCTTGGCCTATATCGTCAAGTCTACCGATGAATGGGCTCACATATGATGCGCCGGCTTTAGCGGCTAAGAGAGCCTGGTTTGCAGAGAATATCAAGGTGACGTTGGTCTTGATGCCTTTTTCACTGAGTTGTTTTACCGCTTTTAATCCTTCGGGGTTCATTGGGACCTTGATCGCAACGTTTTTCTGATATTGCTTAGAGACCTTTTTTACAAGTCCTTCTGCCTCTTTCACCATGTCAGAAGCCTTTTCGCTTACTACTTCCAGGCTAATTGGCCCGTCGACGATCTTGAATATCTCCTCGATTATCTCTGAGAAGGATCGCCCGCTTTTCTTTACAAGTGTTGGGTTTGTGGTGACACCATCGACAATTCCCCATGATGCCAGTTCACGTATCTCCTCTAAATCTGCGCTATCGACAAATATCTTCATAAAAGCCTCACTTTGTTGAGAGGATATGCACTGTTTGTTGATAATATTTATTGTTACGCAAGAAATAGTATATGGTCATGTTTGGATATTGTAAAGAATATTCTTTGATATACTTCAAAAAAAATGGAAAAATATATATAATCATATTCCTATTACTCTTTTGCTAGGAGAGGGACATGCCTCTAACAAGAAAAGCCCGAGTGGTGGGAAGCAGCCTTGTGGTAACCATACCCAGTCAATTAGCGAAAGCTTTTGACATAAATGATGGTGATAAGATAGAGATCATACCAGTAGACCATGGGGAGTTTAAGATCCGAAAAGTAAGAAAATAACTTCTCCCCTTCTGCTCCACCCAATATCAATCATTATCTTTTATAAACAATCACCTGATAGCTGGTATCTATGATACGAATTGCTCCTTCTATACTCTCAGCTGATTTTTCAAAACTAGGTGAAGAGATACAAGAAATCGAAAAAGCAGGAGCAGATTGGATTCACATCGATGTCATGGATGGTCATTTCGTTCCAAACATCACTATAGGACCTGTGGTCATTAAACATATCCGACCACTTACCTCATTGTTCTTTGATGTTCATCTCATGATACAACAACCTGATCGATACATCGAAGCATTTGCAAGGGCTGGTGCTGATCTTCTCACCATTCATGCTGAGACATGTGAAGATATCAGATCTGTTATCTCTTTGATAAAGGAAAAAGGTTGTAAGGCGGGGGTATCAATTAACCCTGATACGCCCGTTGAAAACATAAAAGAGATCATTCCTATTGTCGATCTTGTCCTCGTAATGTCTGTGTTCCCCGGTTTCGGTGGTCAAAAATTCATTGAGGCCGTCCTCCCAAAGATAAAACAAACAGCAGACATCATTAAAAGAACAGGGAGATCGATAGATATCGAGGTAGATGGAGGTATCACTGATAAGAATGCAGGACTCGTAATAGATAAAGGTGCAAACGTCCTAGTCGCAGGAAGCTATGTCTTCAAACATGATAGCTACAAGAAAGCTATCGAGTCTTTAAGGGTAAGATCATAGATGATATGATCTATTTAACAACCTCTAGCTAGATCCCGTAAAACCGTTACTGGATCCTTTGCCTTCACGACACCACTAGCAAGAAGTACTCCTTCTGCACCTAGTTCAAGGGCTTTTTTAACATCCACACCGTTTTTCACCCCAGCACCACAAAGCACTTTCATCTGTTTGTTAAGTACCTTTACAGCTTCAACGGTTCCACTGACGATCCCTGGGTCTGCTGTGGTAACAGATATATCCCCACCGATTAGCTCCGGTGGTTCAACCGCAATGAATTGAGGGTTAAGGATAGAAGCAGCTTTCGAGGTCATGATATTATTGGTACAAACGATTTGGTCAAGACAGACCTCTTTAGCACGAGTGAGACATGCATCGATATCGGAGAGTTTCAGCTGATGCTCACTATGATTAATCAAGGTGCCCACTGCACCAGCCGCTTTTACCGCCTCAGGTAACGTCCATCCTGTATGACTCCCAGGTCTTATCGGGTCGATATGTTGAGCATACACAGGGATATTTGTTGCATTACAGCATAAAGAGATATCTGTAGCTTGGACCGCTATTGCCATAGAGACACCTGTTTCATTAGAGACATGTTCCATTGCCTTTGCAAGGGATACAGCATTACTACATACTGACTCAGTATATGTTTTCACATTCAATACGATCACTGGTGTTTTTAACATAATTTCACAACCTCACCATAAACATTAGATACACAAAGGTAATCGATGAACTTTAATATAGTCTTTCCCATCCTCCGGATATATGTCATTATCAATCCTCCCTCAATCTAGCTTGTTCCTCGGGATCATTCCTGCGCTCATCCTTATCTATATCTCATTAAAGGATTGGCAAGGTGAATATGTTGAAAAAACACTCTTTATCATGTTTGTTTTTGGCATTATCCTTGGATTCATTGCAGCGTTAGTAGAGATATTCACGGTTTCATCAGGTATACTTCTCGTTGTTCTCTTTCCGGTCCTTGAACAAGTGATGAAGCTAGCGGTATTGAACCTCAGACGCTTTCACGGAAAAAGAAGTACTGTTATCTATGGCCTATCAATAGGGCTTGGTTTCGGTTCCATTTTTACACCGGTATCGATGATACTAGCAAGCGTTGAAGCGATATCAAATGTAGCTCTCTTGGCAATCTTGTTAGGTTCCATAGGTATCATCTTCATACATGGGGCAACAGGGGCAATAATTGGATATGGTGTCTATGAGGAAAAAACCTTCACGTATTACATCTATGCCGTTCTCATTCACCTACCTGTAACCCTTTGGTTCTTCCTTACAGGGTATTATAATATGAGCCAATTGCAGGTTGGTATCATCGTCTATGGTATCATCGTCTACTGGTATGTGAAAAAACAGATTATTGAAAACGTGTTGAAGCAGACAGAGAACAGAAAAAGGACAAGACAACCGGTCCCATAGATGAGTTGTAAAAAAAAGTTATTTGTTCCAATCACCAAAAAAATCTTGCGCAATATGGGCAGATCCGTGCATCTTCTGGAATAACACGTCCACAATTAGGACATCTTCTTTTGTTTTGATCAATAGATAAATGGTGAGAAGGGGATTGGCTGAAAGAACTATTTGTTGAAGATTGGATATGACCTCTTTTTGCCTTATCGAGACAATCAAGACAAAGATTCAAACCATTCCATTGTTTACGAATGAAAACGATATCGTGGCAATGATCGCATTTCTCGCCTAACATAATGATCAGATTAAAAAAGAAAAAAGGGGGAAATATGGTTAATTCCCGAAATCTCGTTTACAGTATGGACAGACATTAGCATCTAGAGGGATCACTCGTCCACAATTTGGACAACGTCGATCGCTTCCACCGGAACTCGTTGATGTCTCACCTGATGCTTTTCCACCAATCGGGGGTCGCACAACAAGCCATATGATCAATCCAATGATACCTGTAAAGATGACAATGATCAACCATAAGGCACCACTGCTACCTCTTTTATCAGCATCTTTGTAGACCCAAACGGCTAAGACGATCCATATGATGAACATCACGATAGGTATGATACATAATGCACCGGTAAAAAGACCAAAAAGGGCCCAAGGTGCCGCATCATCTTCCCAACCATAATAGTCGTAATAATCGTCTTGTGCATTGACAGATGCTGCCACTATCGAGAAAAGGAATAGTCCAGCAAGTATCAATAGTATAGTTTTTTCATTTTTCACCATATATCACCTTTCAGGTGGTAAATATTTCTAGTTATTAACCTTTTTCGTTTTAAACCAGTTTTTTGCTTCCTCGATTAATATGCCTATTGCTATTCCGCACATGATGCCAATTATTACACCAGTTATCACCCTAACGATGTTGGTGCTTTCCCAAAAACCAAGTAGCTGACCAACTCCATCGATACCAATGGGGATAAGACTTATGAGGATAATGAATATCAAACGTTCATCCAGAGGGACCTTAAAAAAAGATAGAAAGAGGAGCCCTATAGAGAATCCTATCCATATTGCGGTACAACGACTGCAAAAAGGCATCTGATTACCATTGATGAAAAAGGATCTGTCAGAGCGTTGATGGCACAGTCTATCACCGCACCCGTAGACTCCATTGATGGGAAAGGGCATGGTATCGGTGATATGATCGTTATCGACCACTCCTGTCTGACCTGAGAGGTCTTGAATTGAATGTGAAGGCAGGAGAACAGGTGCAACTATCTGAAAGAGGGTCCATAGAAAAAAGATGGCGAAGGCGCCTAGTATAATCTTAGAAGCTCTTTCCCTTCTTTCCATCATTGAACTCTTCCTTTGATTTTAATAGTAGTACAAGGGCTATAAAACCTAGAACAGACCCAATAAAATAAAAACCGATGGTAAAGATACTGATGATGGTGCAGACAAGGGCAACATCGAAATGCTGCCGTTTCCATGATGCGATGAAACCAAATATGGAAACAATAGATAATATGATGACGACAAGGGAACTCCATAAAAGATTCGAAGGATGATCTATGGATATGATAGCTCCTGAATCAATCGAAAAAGTGATATTTGTTGTCATATGGCCAGGAAGGATAAAGATATCCTCCGCTTCAAAGGAACCATCTATCGTTGATGTTACATGGATTTGTTGCTTTCCCAATGAGCTGTTCTCTAACGTTGCGTAACCTGAACCATTTGTCGTGCTCTTTGCGTTAGGATTGACCCAGACAGAGACATTCTCAAGAGGAATACCGTTTTGATCTCTGATGATGACCGTTATTTGAGCTTGTGTACCTGATACAGATAGGACATCAAGAGGAGTTTGAAGATACGCTTCTGGAAAAACAGCGGAAGTGAATCCAATGATGATTATGATCAAAAGAAGTATAGCTGCTATCATAGGTTTATCTGTACGGGGTTGTATCGAGGTAAGAATCGTCTTTCTTGGTTCTCCTCGCTCCTCCCAATCACATTCTTCTGATGGTTCCAATGACTGGTCTTTACAATCTTGATTGGTTTTTTTGATCGTCACTGTTATCTTATAACCACAATTAGGGCAGGTCGTTGTGACCTTGGTGCTGTCATTTCTCGCATTTGCAGTAAAATACTTACTGCAGTGAGGACATCGTATCCTCCCCTTCATTGTTTTTTCCACCTGCAGGCCACAATCATTTTCTCCATTATGTAGATTTCTATTATTTTCACATTTTCATTGAAAAACAAGAAGTGCTCTTAGATATAAGCGGTCAATACATACTTCATCAAACTGATAAGAAAGACTCTTGATAGTTACATTCTGATGGATCAGATCTTTGGTCTTTTAAAAAGATACCATAATACTCCACCGACACCTGCAGCAATGACCAATAAAAGGATAATTCCACCAAATAGATAGAATGCGTCCATGTGAAATGATAATCAAACTCCGGTATAAAACATTGACGTTTCAGACAATTTTCACTAATAGACTTAGAGCATGAACTCAATTGAGGGCTGGAGTGTATTTGCCAGATGGTATCTTCTCTTTTTTTTAAGAAACAATGTTTGATGGAAAAAGGATATGTATTCTCATTTGATTCATTTCATAGGTATCTTGTATCTCATAAAAGGTCTTATTTTCATTTCGTTGGGATTCCTTAGGTAAAAAGGTAATTACATTTAAATAGAGAAGGTTAATACCGATACAACAAGGGGTATCCATATGGCAAAATTCCCAGAAGCTGAACAACGTCTTTTGAATAAAAAGATCTGCATGAAATGTGGAGGGACAAATCCACCAAAAGCAAAAAGATGCCGAAAATGCCGGTCAACAGAGCTCAGAATGAAGGCCAAAGAGGGACGAGGCGTCTAATCGCATCACCCATTTTCTTATATTTTAAACCGTCATCTTTAAGAGGACATTTACTTTTCTGTTCAGAGGTCGGATCAGCATGCCAGAGACTAAAGTTAAAAAAGATGATGATTTCAACGAATGGTACAATGAGATCGTTGAACTTGCGGATCTCTGTGACAAAAGATATCCTATCAAAGGTATGAATGTCTGGAGACCCTATGGTTGGAAACTAATGTCGCATGTTGACAATCTTATACGGGAGGAGATGAACCGTTCAGATCATCAAGAGGTCTGTTTTCCTCTCTGCATCCCTGAGACACTTTTCCAAAAAGAAGCGGATCATATCGAAGGATTCGGTAGTGAGGTCTATTGGATCACCCATGCAGGACATAGCAAACTAGAGGAACGATGGTTACTTCGACCCACCTCTGAAACAGCCATGTATCCAATTTTCTCTTTATGGATCCGATCCCATGCTGACCTTCCATTAAAGACGTATCAGATAGTGAATACCTTTAGATATGAGACAAAACAGACCCGTGCGTTCATAAGGGTCCGAGAGATCCATTTCTTTGAGGCTCATACCTGTCATGTAGATTTTGAGGATGCGGAAAGACAGGTTAAAGAGGATAAAGATATCGCAACCACTCTTTTGAAAAGACTCTGTCTTCCGTTTATTTTCAATAAACGACCTGAATGGGATAAATTCGCAGGGGCCCATTACACTATCAGTATCGATGTGCTCATGCCTTCAAATAGGACCCTTCAGCTAGGTTCCATCCATCAATATAAAGATAATTTCTCAAAACCCTATGATATCACCTATGAGGCAGAAGATGGAAGTCATAAACATTGCCATCAAACAACATATGGGATGAGTGAACGTTTACTTGGTGCAATCGTTGGTATCCACGGTGATAATAAAGGTTTGGTCCTTCCCCCAGCTGTTGCTCCTCAACAGGTCGTCATTATCCCTATCATCTTTAAAGGTAAGGAGGAGATGGTCCTTCAGACCTGTGAGACCGTGGCTATGATCCTGAAAAGTCATCATTTACGAGTATTTGTCGACAAACGGGATATCACCCCAGGCAATAAATATTATGAATGGGAGTTGAAAGGAGTACCTTTACGTATCGAGATAGGTCCAAGGGATGTCCAAAACGATCAATTAGTTGTTGTTCCTAGGGATACCAGTGAGAAATTCGTTGTCTCACTTTCAGATATCGAGGTTCAATTACCAAAAGCTTTAGATGACCTCAATGAGAGATTATATGAAAAGGCTCAGAATATCATTACTGGAAACATGCACTATGTTACAAGTATTGAGGAAGCAAAGGAACTCAAAGGTATTGTTGTCTTACCATGGTGCGGTACGGATGCATGTGCATTAGACGTAGAAAACATCCTAGAGGGAAACACTTTAGGGGAACCATTGGAGATTGATGAAACAGTGAAACAACACAGATGTCCGGTATGCGGGTCATCTGCTATCAAATGGATGAGATTTGCCAGATCATATTAAAAGAAATATTTGGAGGAACAAAATGAGCGGAAAAATAAGTAATATCATACGGGAATATATCTTTGGTTTGAGCATCATCTGTACCATCATAGGTCTCGTAACACTACTGTTTGGGTTGATAGGGATGTTGATGAGGGAACCAGTCAGCGACATGCTCAATGTTCAACCACAATTGTTGGATTGGAGTTTCTATATACTCGCTGTTGGTTTTATCTTACTTATTGCGGGCATATGGTATCTATATACATTCATTAAAGATAAGAGATTCCTTATGGAAGAGATCCAAACCAATAAACGATCTGAGTTCATGAAATGTCATGGTAAACTCCAGGATGCAGCACGTCGACTTCCATCAAAATATAGAAAGATGCTCTCTGAAAAAGAGGCAAGCCTTAAAATAAGATAGATACGTGATCCAGATAGTATTTGGATGGTGTTAATACATACCCGAATTTATTATTGTACTTGTAGAACCAAAATATGGTGGAAATGTTGGCGCGGTGGCTCGCGTCATGATGAACTTTGATATTACATCCTTGTATCTTGTAAATCCTTGTCCACTTGATGATGCCTGCTATGCCCGATCAATGCATGCTTCTTCAATACTTGATCATGCTCTTGTTTTTTCATCGTTTGAAGATGCAATAAAGGACCTTGATCTGTTAGTAGCCACATCATCCATTGATACCGTATCTGAAAAGAAACATCTTAGAAACCCGATGTTCCTTAATGATTTTGCAAAACAGATCTATGATGTGGACGGTCGTGTCGGTCTCTTGTTCGGTCGTGAGGACTATGGGTTACTCAATGACGAGATAGCGATATGTGATATCATGGTGAAGATACCAACAAGTGAACAGTATCATTCGATGAACCTATCTCATGCTGTCGGGATCCTTCTCTATCAGTTGTATATAGAGCGTACAGAGATGCCTGTTAAACGCAGAAATCTGGATCAAGTGGAGAAAACACATTTATACGATGCGTTCAAAATGCTTCTAGAATCCATCAATTACCCAGTTCATAAAAGAGAGAAGACAACGGTCATGTTCAAAAGGATGATGACCCGATCAATGCCTTCTAAATGGGAGTATCATACATTTATGGGTGTTATAAGGACAGCTGCAAAAAGATGCGATGAGAAAAAAGAAAGATGAAACACACAAGCATTCTTTCTAGATGGTTTCGATCTCAAAAAGGACGTGGCTCTTCTGTAGTGCCGAATGGACCTTATCTGCAAACCAAACAAGCTCATCGACCTCAGCGGATTCTTGAGGCCATTCATAGACGAAATCATAGTTGCCCTTCGTAGCCTTGAACCCCATGTTCAATAAAAGGTCTTTTACTTCAGATGGTGAATCCCCTTCACTACTGAAAAGGATCTTTAGATATGTTTTCATGGTTTTTCACGTCATGAGGGTGAATGAATCATATTTCTTAAAGGTTGCGGAAGGTAAGAACCGAGGGTATCAAAAGGAGATCAACTACTGATAACAGGTCCGCCTTTACTCATTTCTTACACACTCGTTGATTAAGTATATGAGCAGGTTGCAGACACTGACTAGATCAAAGGATATAGATGGGGTCAGGGATGAAACAGAGAATCAATATGGCTACGGCTACAAAGAACAAGAGTTTCCGTTTCAAATCCAGTTCTGTATGATCATTGAGTGGTGGAGGATGCATGGTACCGATGAGAAACATGACAAGGATTGCAAAGAATATCCAACCAGTGAAAATCATGATGAAAACGGCGACCCATGCTGCATATTTCTGTTTTTCCCCTAACACTGCTCTAAAGATATGGCCACCATCGAGCTGGCCTGCGGGGAGAAGATTGATTGATGTGATAAGTAAGCCTATCCAACCAGCAAATGCAATAGGGTTCAGATCAAGTGCAAACCCTTGTTGGATCGGTGCAAATACGGTGGATAAAAGGGCGAAAAGCAGAGAGCTACCTAGGATCGTATCACCCTGGCCAATGGTGCTGATAGGGATAGGATTTGAAGTGATCAGACCAATGATAGTAACAGGTATTGCAACGATGAACCCTGCGAGGGGGCCAGCAATACCCACATCAAATAAGGTCTTCTTATCTGGCATTGGGTCATGGCTAGATATCAAAGCACCAAAGGTACCAATATTGAACCCTGGGAGCACAGGTGGTATAGGGATGAAGAACGGTAATGAGGTTTTAAGATGATGTTTCTTTGAAATGAAATAATGACCCATCTCATGGATAAAAAGGATGCTCATAAGAGGAAACGAGAACAATACTGCGCCGTTGATAAGATGTGCTGGTTCAAACAACAATAAGATATCAGGTAATTCTTGGATGTTGAGATAGTTCACCGATGTTGCCATGTTTATACTAAGCAGAGAACCAGTGAGTATCGTTGTCACTATTGTTGTGATGAGAAGAGCTATGTTGACCCAAAGAGGTTTTTCCTTCTGTTCTGGTTTTTTTGTGATATATAGAAGAAATTCTCCATGTTCCTTGCGAAGGAAGGGAATGAACCCATGTTCTGAGAGTTTCTTGCGTATTGATTCAAATCCTGATTCTAGAATTGATGGGTCGATAGAACAGAAAAAGACGATGGTTGTGTCTTGGTAACGGAAATCATAGAATGGGAAATGTTTTCCAACCTCGGTTTTCAATAATTCAATTTCCTCTGATGTTATCTGAGGGATCTTGGGTCTTTGTTTTCGTATGAAAGGATTGACCATGGTTCATTGCGTATACAGATACTATCATTATTAATCTTTTCTCAAACATCATTAAAAACTAAAAGATTGTTTTGGGAGGGTGGTATGTATCATGGATATTGTCATCACGTTTCCTAGTGGAAAAAAGGTTAATGCAAATTTTGAAGGCTTTGTAGTACGAACAGATCAATCTATCGATGATGGTGGTTGTGGGGAGGCACCTGATCCCTTTTCATTGTTTCTTTCTTCGATTGGGACTTGTACGGGTATATATGTGTTAAGATTCTGTGAACAGCGGAACATATCTACAGATGATATGTCCTTACTTCTCAAGACCTCAAAGGGTGATGATGGTTTGATAGATACTATCACCTTATTGATTCGTGTGGGGCAAGATTTTCCTAAGAAATATATGAATGCATTGATAAAGGCTGCATCTCTGTGTACTGTGAAACGACAACTTGTCAAACCACCAACCATCCAAATATCTGTTCAAAGAGAAAGGATATGAACATCTTTATTTACCGGTTTCCTTATTGTCGGATACGTGAGTAGACAATGGTAGTTCAAGTTGTTATCGGGACTCAATGGGGAGATGAAGGCAAAGGGAAGATCGTTGATTATCTCTCGAAAGATGCTGAGTATGTTGTTCGTTTCCAAGGAGGTAATAACGCAGGACATACGATAAAGATCAAGAATGATGTGTATAAACTTCATATCGTTCCGTCTGGCGTAATCTCTGGTAAGATCGGTATCATTGGCAATGGATGTGTTATCGACCCTGGTGTTCTTTTTGAAGAGATCGATGGGTTGTCCAAGAAAGGTATTGTTCCAAGATTACTTATCAGTAATCGAGCGCATTTGATAATGCCGTATCATAAGTTATTGGATGGTGCTGAGGAACGATACTTAGGTGAAAAGAAGATTGGTACCACTAAGAGAGGTATCGGTCCTTGTTACAGCGACAAGATAAGTCGAAATGGTATCCGTATGGGTGATATTCTCAATAAGACCACTTTGTCCAGCCGTCTTGATCAGATCCTTCCTATCAAACAAAGGATATTGAAAGCATATGGGTTCGATGAGGTACTTGATAAAGAAGAGATCCTTGATACATTTATGGTATATGGGGAACGATTCAAAAAATATATTGCTGATACTCATCTTGTATTGCATGATGCATTTGAAAAAGGTAAGAATATCTTGTTTGAAGGTGCTCAAGGGACTATGTTGGATGTTGATTATGGCACCTATCCGTTCACTACCTCATCTCATGTGATCGCAGGAGGATGTGCGATAGGTTCAGGTTTTCCCCCGAGTAATCTGACCGATATCATTGGTATCATGAAGGCGTATACGACAAGGGTTGGTGAAGGTCCGATGCCTTCAGAGCTCTTCGATGATGTTGGAATATATCTTCAGCAGAAAGGTCATGAATTCGGGACGACGACAAGTCGACCACGTCGATGTGGTTGGCTTGATCTTATCGTTGTACGACATGCCTGCATCCTATCAGGTATCACGAGATTAGCGGTGACAAAGCTAGATGTCCTCAATGATCTAGATGTTGTAAAGGTTTGTATAGGGTATCGATTGAATGGGAAACCTATCGATTACTTCCCATCTTGCATACAAGATGTATCCATTTGTGAACCTATCTATAAAGAGTTCAGTGGATGGCCAGAGTTTCAGTGCCCAAAAACGTTTTCTGATATACCCAAACAAGCTCAGGATTATTTACGTTTCATTGAATCTTTCCTGAAAGTCAAGATATCTGTTGTCTCAACAGGGCCAGAACGAGATGAGACGTTGAAGGTCTAAAAGTCGTTTGTAATATTAAGGGCTGTTTGGATCCATCGTAAATAGGAGTTTGATGCTGCGCGAAGGGCACTTGTGTTCTTTGCAGAGATATCTACGATAAGTCTGTTCTGATCACAACTAATGGTTATGGTGGTGTCTGGGATATCCTTCTTAAGTTCAGGTTGGAGTGATTGATTGATTATCAATGCCTGCTGAATAGAATCGAATTGGAAAACCATATGGATGTTTCTCATTGTATATATCACATCCTTCTTTCTCATATAAAGAAATGTTTTCTTTAAGGTTGCGGTAACAGATCAGATATATAAAAACCATAATTATAGTAATCTTTAAAAATTTAAAAAATTATAAAAAACATTGGAACATAACAGTTCTTGTTGGTTTGTAAGAACCGAGAATGGGGAAGTGGTGATGACGGTGAGGAAGGAGGGATTCCACAAAGGGATC
>JARVGL010000140.1 GCA_029762575.1 Thermoplasmatota archaeon
GAATCTTTTGGATTTAACAGAGATGCTAGTGAAGAACAATCAAGTTCTTTTTGAGAAAAACCATATCCACTGTATCAATGAGATACAACATCCGATTATGGTTCATGCTGACCCTCTTCGACTAAGTGAGGTGTTCAACAATCTTATCACAAACGCTATTAAATATTCCTCAAAGGAGGGTGGAACGATCATTTTATCAGCTGATGAAGATGAAACGATGGTAACGGTATCGATACAAGATACCGGTATCGGTATGAGCGACTCAGAAATCAAGAACATCTTTGATGAGTTCTACAAGGCAGATGAAAGTAGACACGACCTTGATTCAAGTGGACTAGGGTTAACGATCACAAAGAAGATCATTGAGAAACACTGTGGGACTATATGGGCGGAAAGTGAAGGGAAGGGAAAAGGATCCACATTTTTCTTTACCCTGCCAAAAGAGCAAACACATGCAAAGAAAACCTTACCGGTAGAGAATCTGGAGAAAAACTAGTTCTATGATCTGTTTTGCAACTGATATGATGTCGTTAAAGAAAAAACATTTGGAAATATTTCTCCAACAGGTCCCCTCCTTCCAAATTCCAACTGTCCTGCAGGAGCAATACCAGACACCTGCATCGATTGCAGCTGATATCATCTATACTGCCTATTGCCATAATGACATAAAGGGAAAACATGTTGTTGATCTAGGCTGTGGAACAGGTATCTTTTCATTTGGAGCCGCGTATGCCGCTGCTTCAAAGATAAGCGGTATCGACATTGATAAGCATTGTATCGATATCGCAAAGGCTTTTGCAAAGCAGCATACTCTATCAGTAACATTTCTCTGTCAGGATGTATCATCAGTTGATCTTACAGGAGACGTCGTGGTCATGAACCCTCCGTTTGGCGCACAAAAAGCAAATATCCATGCAGACCGAGTGTTCATCGAAAAAGCTTTTGAGGTTGCTCCGGTCATCTATAGTCTGCATCTATCAAAAACACTTCCATTTCTCACTAAACTTATAGATTCATTACACGGAGAAATCACATTCCAAAAAACATATGAATTCCCCTTGAAAGGATCGTTCTCATTTCATAAGAAACTACTTATGAACATCGATGTCACGTTACTTAGGATCCTTCACGGACCTGGTTTAGCATGATCAAGAGATACCAAAGCTCTGTGTTCTCAAGTTTGTTTGCTAAAAGGATTGACCCCCAGAAGACGAGTGTATCCTGTACTCGTTGTTTTAATGGAAGAGCACTGGCAAGCCAGAGGATGTTTCTCACAAAGACATCATGGGCTTTGTCGTTACCAATGGTTAGTTCTGGATGGACGACAGAGAGTATCACCCGTCCTTTTCCATAATACGAAGCAACAATAGCTTTTTTGCCTTTGATGGTGTTATCATAGGGTGCATCGGTTCCTTTGAACTCTGCAAGGGTATACACATCAGACATGAACAGGTTGAATAATCGCGGTCCATCAACAAGAGGAGCGTTACCTAGCATTACCCGTACACGATCATTATGATACGGTTCATATATCGGAAGTTCCGCAGGTTCAATATGGATAGCAGCACGGGATATGGGCAGTTGACCGGCAAGTCTAATGACATCAGCTTTTTTTATCCATAAAGGGTATGAAAGAACATGATCGAATGCGGATGCATCAGTATAGACATTTACAAGCCCTAGCATCGGTGTAAGACTCCAAGAGCCCGTAGCCTTCTTCAAGGGAAACCGATACCCATCGGGTAGATTGATAACTCCAAGGGATCCAAACGTCGAATCACCGCAGATACCATAGAATCCTCCTCCTTTTCGAACGAATCCTCGTATCTCTCTCCGATAATCCTTTGGACAGTTCCATCCTCCAAAACCACCAGGACCCACAACGACATCGATATCTAGTTTCTGAAGTTTTCCACTCTGTACATCACCACCCCGCCAACGATCCCAGAACTCATAGACCTTAAACGTAACATCATATTCCTTTTCCGCGGCTCTCAGTATCCGTTTATAGATGATCATACCGATCTTTGCAGGAATGT
>JARVGL010000141.1 GCA_029762575.1 Thermoplasmatota archaeon
GAGCCAAACCCCTCTAACCTTACATGCATCTGATAACCTGACTTATTGGACTGGGGTAAAGAACCTCACCATCATCATCACAAACAGCTCAGGTACCTTTTCTCATACCATCCTAGATAATGAGAACCATGATATGGATCCTCGACTGGGTTACATAACGCACACCTTTTTCTTATCTGATGAATGTCTTAACATCCTTGGTTTCTATGCATGGGATGCATATAATAATGAAACCCTTGATGGTAACATCATCACATTTGAAGTCATTGATACTCCTCCAGACCTCATGCTCTCAATCGGGGAACCACAGAAACCCTGTTATGTTCAGATGGGAGACATCTGCTATCCCGCGGTATCACCAATCACTCCTATCATCATACAAACATCATGTACCCATAATTGTCAGCATTATGTTGACCTTGAATACCTCACCATCGAAATCTACCATGGAGAACAATATGGACTGTGGAACCTGGTACAGACTACGACTATCATTGATAACGATGAACAGGATATTGATAACAATAATGATATAATACTAGTAGAGATACATTTAGAGGAGAACTGTTGGTATCAGATCCATTACTGGGCCGAGGATAAGTTAGGAAATAGGAATCCAGCACAGGGACAAATCCGAACCAAAGAGATCTTTGTCGACGCCCAAGGACCTCAATCTGACCATTGGTTCACCGGTCCGCAATACGTAACTGCTCACCGTTGGATCACAAATCAGACCATTTTTCATATACGATCTATTGATCTAGGCTGCAATGGACCAGGTATTGGAGTGAATTTCACAGAATGGTGGCTTCTCAAAAAACAAGGGGACACCTGGATAGAGACCTATCGAGAAATAATATATGATGACAGTGAACATGATGTTGAGAATACAACGCAAGGCATTCTTGGAGTGCAAATTAGTATCGAAGATGATGGAGAACATTATATAAACCATCAATCAACCGATGAACTAGGCAACAAAGGACCGGTTCATAAACACCTTGTCCGTGTCGATAACAAACCACCCCTTTCATCGTTAACAATCGGTCAACCAAGCTGTTCTTATCTGAACGATGAAGGTGAAGAGATCTTCTGCATAAGGACGAATACACCTATTCGGATCAATTCACAAGATACACCTGTTGGATGCGCAGTTGGGATCCTTTATATCGAATATGAGATCTATCGAGGTAGCCAACGGATCTCCTTTGGAGAAGTCTATGATGTCGACCACATCGATTTTTCATTTAATGAAGAATGTTCCCATACCCTATGGTATCGAGCAGTTGATCTTTTAAATAATATCGAAGAATGGAATATCCAAGAATTCAACGTTGATGATCAAAAACCTTCGATACAACTAACCGTTATGCAACCTTCCATTAAAACGATGCATAACCATCCCCATTATTGGGTTCGTAGCGATACTATCATTCAGATCAACGGTCAGGATCATGGAAGTTGTCCAGTATGGACCATTCGTTATAGAATAGACAATGGAGCATGGGTTGATATCACCGATCTTGTTCGACCGTATCATCTTACCTTACCATATGAATGTAAATATACTCTGGAGATCGAGGCATTTGATTGCATAGGAAATACAGAACGCCTCATTAAAAGGTTCTATGTTGATAATTCCGCTCCTTTGTTTCATATCATCAAACCCCACAATGGTATCTA
This sequence comes from Thermoplasmatota archaeon, assembly GCA_029762575.1. Classification (GTDB taxonomy): domain Archaea; phylum Thermoplasmatota; class E2; order DHVEG-1; family DHVEG-1; genus EX4572-165. Next base: position 1,684 of record JARVGL010000141.1, read on the forward strand.
CAAGGCAGGGGACACGATCCATGTCACCTATTATGCAAAGGACCTCGCTGTGAATTCACCTCCCTGCTATGAGAATCATGCAGTAGGCTTCTCCTCAAATCATAAGGCAGAAGCATATATCATAGATTTCCGTCCACAGTTCATGATCTGTGAACTCGATACTACTGATCTCAAATATTATCAAGATTCATTGGAATATGATGGAAACATCATCATACCCTCCGACTGCTCCATCCCAAATGGGTCAGCCTATTTTGTTAGTGGTGTCTCCGATCTATTACATAACGGAGAACATAGTATACGAGACATCATAGAACACTATTATATGACATATGGAGTGGATTC
>JARVGL010000142.1 GCA_029762575.1 Thermoplasmatota archaeon
CTCTCCCTAAAAAAACCGATACCATCTCTACAGATTCATTATATAATTTCATTATTTTGACGCCTTCTGATTTCAAAGATGAACTACAACCATTGGTTGATCATAAGATAAATAGAAATATCTCAACAAAGCTTATCACATTAACTGAAATATATAATAGCATCCATTTTAACACTCAAGGACGTGATGATCAGGAAAAGATCAAATATTTCATAAAAGATGCGTTTGAGCAATGGGGCACTCGTAATGTTTTATTAGTAGGAGGGTATAATCAATTCCCCTCTCGATATACCCATGTCTATGTCAATTATGGGAGCGGAGATTCAGAGATATTCGTCTCAGATCTCTATTATGCAGATATCCTTGATGAGAATGGTTTTTGCAGTTGGGATTCAAATAATAACGATATCTTTGGTGAGTTTGACTGGGGCTCGGATCGTTTAAGTGATGACGTTGACATCTACCCTGAAGTCGCCTTAGGAAGACTTGCTTGCATATCAAAGAAAGAGGTTACAGATGTTGTAAATAAGATCATTTCTTACGAGACCGCTGAATCGTATAAGAAAGAATGGTTTAGCACGGTCCTATACTGTGGTGGTGATACATTTCCTGGAGATGGTAATGAAGTCCCTGAAGGTGAGTATATTTGTAATTATATCAGTAATTTCATGACCGGTTTCTCTTCCAATACACGGTATGTTACTGAAGGTACTTTGAGAACGACTGTCGATATATCCGATGGCGTCTCCCAGGGAAATGGTTTCTTTGTTCTCGCAGGACACGCAAGCCCAACTAGTTGGGCCACTCATCCTCTTGAGAATCCAAATATCTGGATCCCTGCTGCTGGATATAAGAATACCAATGCTGCAACATTGAACAATGGTGAGAAGCTCCCGATCTTATTGACCGAGTCATGTTCACCATTCAAATTCGCATCTTCTGATAATTGTATTGGTTGGAGTTTTGTATCAAATCCAACTGGTGGTACCATCGCAGGGTTTGGCGCTACTGGTCTCTCATGGGGGTATGTTGGAACGAGTGTGGTATCAGGATTGACAAGCAAATTATTGATCGATACCTTGAAAGCATATAAACAAGATGGAGCCATCACACCTGGTGAGATGTGGACCATAGGTATCAACAGTTATTATCGTCCAAACATGGATGGAGGCAGTCATAAATCTGTAGAGGAATGGCAGTTCTTCGGTGACCCGACCCTTGCCATTGCCGAGGATTCCCTTCCACCCAACAAACCAAGTACTCCAACTGGACCAAATTCTGGTAAACCTGGTGAGACCTATACCTATTCAACATCGACGACAGACCCTGAAGGAGATGATGTGTATTATCTCTTTGATTGGGGCGATGGAACAGAATCCGGATGGATAGGACCATATGACTCAGGAAAGACCTGTGAGATATCCTATCAATGGTCTTCAAAAGGATCATTTGATATCCGGGTGAAAGCTCAGGATTTCCACGGTGCTGTGAGCGATTGGTCAGATCCTTTACCGATAAGTATGCCTAAAGCAAGATCGATGCAGAACGCTCTCATCGAATGGTTATTAGATCATTTTCCTTTGATACAGTATCTACCATTCATTCAATGATCGTTGTTTGTATCACTATACTAGCGATTCAATAGTTGCAGATGAATTCTAAATAGGTTACTAAACTACCCGTTTCATAAGTATCCCTCAAGAAGACTTCAGTCTATTTCAAGTCCCTGGCTCCGATGTTATCTAGAAGAGGATGGTTCATTTTATATTTTCTAATTTCTTTAGGATACTACCGCCATCATCATACGGACCAGAGATATATACTGGTTTTCCATCCATCCCGAATTCCACATCATCGCTCCATTCGACATCCTTAGGTTCATCAAGAATCAGTTTTGTGAAAAAGAAATCTCTATGGGGTTCAAATCCCAACGATTTTGCGTATTCTATCCCTTTGTAGATTATTGTATGTGCCAGTGAAAGGGGACAATCGATCATTTTTTCACTTTTTTT
>JARVGL010000143.1 GCA_029762575.1 Thermoplasmatota archaeon
TATTCTTCATGGGTTACGAACACAAGGTCTTGGATTTTTCCAGATCCCTGGAGGACATTTCTGGCGGTCAGAATGGGCTCCTCGATGTTGGGGTGAGAAAATCACCACTCAGAAAGATGGAGGAAGTATTGTCACCTATGGTGCAACCGCCCTTGGTCACACCAAAGAAGATAAAGAAGTTAGTTTCGCTGGTGGTATCAATGAACTAGAGGTCGAGATGTTCCGTCAATATGGTCAACTCGGTGTCGAACACGCTGGCGATATCTTGAAACATGCGATCACCTGGTATCTAGACACCTATCCAGTTAATTGGAGCTCCGATGATGAAATAATCCGTAAAGAGACCTGGGTGGATGTCCAAGTAGCTCAATCCTATATCTTATTTGGAGATCCTAGCCTTCTCATTGGTGGATACTAAACAAAAAAACCTAGTTGATACATATGCAAAGACACGGCCATAGGGCAAAGACGATAGCACTCTTTCTCATCATCATCTGTATCCAGACAAGTATGCTTTCATCATCGTTGACCTCATCTGTTCCAATTCAAATCTCAACAGATATCAAAGAAGTTGTAAACAATAGAGAAGACATTGCTTTTTTTGATGCTAAGATGGCTCTTGCAATGAGGATAGCAGGTTTCCCCGCGCTCTCCACATGCATCATCAAAGATGATGAGATCATATGGTCCAAAGGATATGGATACTATGATATCCTAGAGAGAAAACCTGCAACGATTGATACCATCTATGTCCTTGCATCGATAACTAAGACGATTGTGGGTACTGCCATCATGCAACTCTATGACCAAGGGTTTTTCGATCTTGAAGATGATATCAACATGTATCTACCTTTTAATGTTCGAAACCCTCATTTCCCAGATGATTCCATCACCTTTCGTATGCTTCTTTCCCATACATCTAGTTTGAATGTGAATACCCAGCTTGAGTATTACTGGATGAATTTCTCAGGTGACCCCCCATTTGATTTCTTCCCTGAGCCGTACCTACGGGAATTCTTACTACCGGATGGTAAATATTATAATCAAAGTATCTGGAGTAAAAACTTCCGACCTGGGGAACATGCAATGTATGCAAATGTAGGCTTTGATCTACTCTCATACCTCGTTGAGATACTCTCCAATGAATCGTTTCTCATATACTGTGACAATCATATCTTCATCCCATTACAGATGTATAATACAAGTTTTAACCTCTCAATTCTGGACATACAGCAAGTAGCCGTACCCTATCAACGTTTCGCAGGGAGATATTATCAGATAAACGAGATGGATTTCTTGTTCGGAGAATACACGCCACCAGATAATTATTGGAGGATGCGATTCTATCCCGCGGGAGGATTGTATTCCACGGTCTCTGATCTAGCGCGATTCCTCATCATGCATATGAACAAAGGAGTCTATGATGGTGTAAGGATCCTTGAAGAAGAGACAGTGTCTCTTATGCATACGATGCAGGAGGATAACAATATCGGTTATGGTCTTGCATGGATGCATATCGATCTCACTCCGTCTCTTCAAGTCTCAGGTCATGGAGGAGACATCCATGGGGTCGATACATGGATGCTCTATGAACCAACTGAGAACATAGGTGTCATCTATCTAGCTAATGGGAACCCCGGATACAGTCTTTTACCGTTACGAGGCTTGTTGCCGTTCCGATGGATCCTTTATACATTGTTCACAAAACAAGCAGACTCCTCTAGAGATATCCAACCAGGCCTATTGTTAACGGATCATTCATATCTTTTAAAGCAACAATGTATGGTACCCATCGATATACTATAACTAACTAGTATCCTGTGGTTTTAGAGGAAAGAGATGTACATTTGCTTCATTATGATTGGTTAATTAGTTCGTTATCTACAAACCATGGCCTAGT
>JARVGL010000144.1 GCA_029762575.1 Thermoplasmatota archaeon
CTCAGCAACTGGAACCTATACTGTAACGTTAATAGTCACTGACGACGAAGGTGGGACCGGTTCGATTTCAAAAGATGTTGCAATATCCAGTGGTCCAGTACCTAATGAGCCCCCTCTAGCAGATTATACCTATACAAGAGAAGACCTAACTGTTTCTTTCACTGATCAAAGTACGGATCCAGATGGTACCTTAATCGGATGGAGCTGGGTTTTTGGTGATGGATATATGTCAACACAAAAGCATCCCTCTCATACGTATGATGAAGAGGGGACTTATACAGTGAGTTTAACGGTTACAGATAATGATGCTGATACTGATACCATAGTAAAAACAATAACTGTTTCAGCATCATCAACAGATATTCTTGATCAAGAACAACCGTTATTTTCCTACAATCTATTTATTTTTGATGAACGGTGGTGCGCTCAACAATTTACACCAACAATTAACACTTTGACTAGGGTTCAATTGTATCTATCAAAAACAGAGAGTACCCAAGGCACTGTTTATGTATCAATACGTAAGGATTTACAGGGTGATGATCTAACAACAATTCATTTACCACCAAGTGATATTCCCAGTTCATTTGAGTGGGTCACCTTCGATTTTCCCGATATAAACGTAAACCCCGGTGAACAGTATTATGTTGTTCTACATACAAGCGAGACGGATCGTACGAATTATTATAGCGTTGGATTCGGTTTCTTTGGAACAACAGATGGACTACTGTGGTATTCTAGTGATGCTGGGTTTAATTGGATACATTATATCTCATATCATCTAACGTACAAAACCTTTGGATATTAACCTACAACCCCCCCTATTTTCAATGGAAGGTAGAGTACACGGATCAATTGGTGATCTGTTCAATGGGACAGTCATGGATTAATCGATTGAAAAGACCTGTATAGATATATTAGAAAAAGACGAAGTTTTTTTTGAACTGGGCAACAGAGGATTTCTTTAGATGATTCGTAAAGCGGAGTTCTTCTGTCTCTATTTTTAAAGGAAAGAATCCCAAAAAAAATTCTTTTTTTTCTCTTGATCATGTCCGAGAAATAAGTCAAGATACTATAGATAGCAATTTATTATCGGAAAATCTGGGGTTTTATGATTATTGAATATTTCCTTAGAACAAAATACTATTAAAAATTGAATTCTCAGGCATGTTCAATAATGAAGTTTTAAAGCAGTAATGTTTGTTGATTTTGAAGATGTTTTCTCTATTGATGTCGAACTCATCATATCACTAAATCTTCAACTTCCTTCTCCGATCCCTTTGATACTCACCAATATATATCCTATAATGCTCTCTGTTATCATTCTGCCAGGTCTGTACATATCGTTTCACATAATCTGGATGTTCATGTATTCATCGTTTAACGTTTCGTTTGACCTGTTCAGTGTTTTGCCGATAGTATTCCTTAGCATCTTTCTTGCAGTAGAACGTCTTCTTTTGAAGGGTTTTCAGTTGTTTTGATACTTTTTCAAATTCCTTTGTTTGAAGTCCCTTGACGGTCTTCTTTGCTTTTTCAAATGCTTGTGGTGAATAGATGATCAACCATCTTTGACGTATACCTCCATAGGTTGAACGATGAACAGTATACCGATACCCATCCTGCAATGGTATTAAACCTGTTAAGTTCCTTGCTGTCTCCTGTATCAGGATGTCTGCTTCAGTGAGGGTATCGGGTACACGGCTGATCCAGAAGATATCTTGTTTCACCTGCTGGATGGTCTCTTTACAGTAGAATTTACTATCAGCGATAAGATACGTGATCTCTTGAAGATGTTGTTTCAATCCTTTTTTGAATTCTTTCACCGTGTTCCGGAAGGTTACAGAATCACTACTGTTCCCGTCTAATGCTTGCATGAA
>JARVGL010000145.1 GCA_029762575.1 Thermoplasmatota archaeon
TTTACGTACATTGCCATAGTCTTTTTAGCCTCCTATTTAGTGAAGCTTTCATAGATAATGAATCCCTCTCAAAGGGAAACTTAGTTACCTTGGAATGGAGGAGGTATATAAAAACCTTTTTAGCAGAAACCCTGTATTCATACCCTCTTTTTTGAGTACTTGTATTTAATACGCTGCATCAAAAAAAATTATCATACTGGCATTCGTTCTACCTCTAAATGATCTGCGGTGGGATATTCTTCAATAATAAAACAATGTATCTTATACGAGGTTAAAAGCGAAGCATATTCCCTTAAAATAGTTGGATGAAGCTCAATTCTATTTCTTTTCTTGTTGATGATGTAATCACATATAGAAAACTTAAGTTTCTGCCTTAATATCAATTCTATACTTTCTAATGTTTGGTTTTTATTCGGTTCAAGTATCCCTTTGATTAGGGTTCCTTCTTTTGTAATGATATCTTGGTTCGTTGCGATGGTTCGTGCCCGACGTTTCAATCTATTGGTTAACTGAACTCCATCTTTAAAAGAAGATGAACAATAATGGATACCAATCGATAGGGGCTGGGTTTCAAAAAAGGATAAAACCTCAAAAGCAGTTTCTTGACTTTCTTGCGCTGCAGCAGAAAGATCATCTTTCATCGTGAAACCACGTTTGTATAATGCTGTTTCGTTTAGTTCAGAGAATTCAAGTTCATTGAGATTGATGTAATGAAGCTGTTGTGATTCTGCCCAGGAGACAAGATTGATGATGTCTTTGGTTCTCCCGGGTATTGCAGGGATTTCAATAGCGATGTCAATAGAATAATGAGATAGTTGAGCTATTACTTCCTGTAGTGGACTTTTTCCCATATCGCTCCAGTATCGAGGTTCCGGATGGAAACGAATCTCATCTAGATCTGCTGAAACCATGTCCTGTATCGCGTCAGTATGTATCAATCCAGAAGTATACAAATGGATATGAAATTGTTTTCCAAAGCTTTCCTTGAGGAATCGGATATAGTTTATGGTTCGTTTGGGCTCCATTAATGGATCCCCTCCTGTGATACCTGCTCCCTGGGCATTGATAGCTTCTGCTTCTAAGATGAGTATTTCAAGTTCATCTTCATGGGCTAACATCCATTCATCCGCATATATCACATCACGGTTTTGTTTGTATGTACTAAGCGGACAGTAGAAACAATGGGTAGGACATTTACCAGTTATCAACACGACCATTTTTGCCCCTTGTCCACACATCCTGCATGCAGGTGATATCTTATTCAAATATTGGCTTTTGTGTAACCAATGATATCGTTTTGGCATGGTCTTATTTCAATCCTTTCAGTTCTATTTGGAACGATGCTTTTTTCCCCTCCGGTTGCGATCGATGTTTTATGATAGTGGCCTGCCGAGAACCAATACCATTCTTTTCAAGTTTAATGATAGTTTTCACGAGGTGTTCCACATCTCGATTGGTAAATGGTTTCACTTCACCATTTTTATCTGTGAAGACCTGTTCAGTGATTAATACATAAAGATCAAGCTCTCTAGCAGCTTTTTGCAAACTAGCGACCTGTCGAGTGAACGATCGCATACATTCTTCCTTATCCTCATCAAGGTGCAAACGGTAAAACAGGTTAAGGGTGTCAACAATGATGAGTTGTATATCTTTTATCCTAATGGCGTTTTGTATCATTTTCTCCTGGTCTTTCTGAGTGGTTGGTGAAAAGATGAGGATGTTTTTCATTATGTTCTTTTGATCTTCATTTTTAGTAATCTGTCGTAATCGTTCTATGGATACTCCTTCACTATCGATGTAGGCAGCTTTTTTGCTGTTGAGAACACATTCTCTAGCTGCTTGGAGACATACATTTGTTTTCCCTGTCCCA
>JARVGL010000146.1 GCA_029762575.1 Thermoplasmatota archaeon
TACAGGTTGGCATACGTACGATGATTGTATCTCTTTCAACTGTCTATAACGAGATGTTCTGGTATGGACGAGATGAACCTGAGAAGATCAAATATTTCATTAAACAAGCCTATGATCTCTGGGATATCACCTTTGTCATGCTTGTCGGTGATTTTAGAAAGATGCCCGTTCGTTATGTTCATAATCAAGATGTGCTGCAGGGGTTCTCTGAACCAACGTTCATATCCGAACTCTACTATGCAGATATCATTGATTCCACAGGAGCATTCTCTAGTTGGGATAGCAACAATAATGGCGTATTTGGTGAATGGATCGATGATGGTGTAACACTAACAGCTGATGACAGAGATATCGATCTTTACCCAGATGTATATGTTGGTCGACTAGCTTGTAGAAACACTATTGAACTTCGTACTATGGTAGATAAGATCATCACCTATGAGACGTCGACCTATAACAATGATTGGTTTAACCGGGTCATCGTCTGTGCAGGAGATACATATCTAGAATCAGAGAACCCGGAATGGGTTGGAAACGAAGGAGAAAGAAATACCCTCAAGGTCCTTGAGAACATGAGCGGGTTTGATCATGTGAAACTATGGACGTCAGATGGTAGTTTCACAGGGGTAAAAGATATCATCCGAGAGATGAACAAGGGTGCAGGGTTTGTCTATTTCGATGGGCATGCTAACCCGTTTCGTTGGAGTACACATCCCCCTAATGATCATACTTGGATCAATGGTCTTTCTATCATCACGATGTCTTTTCTAACAAATGGGTATAAACTACCTGTTGTCGTAGTGGGAGGTTGTCATAATCTTCAGTTCGATGTTCATCTTGGAAAACTCTCTACGGACCCCTGGTATCTGTATACGTGGATACCGGAATGCTGGGGTTGGAAACTTACTCGAAAGATAGGTGGAGGAAGCATCGCAACCATCGGATGTAGTGGTCTAGGGATGACAAGTGAAGATAAGTTCGACGGGGAAGGAGGAGCAGGTGATTTCTTAGAACCATCGTTCTTCTATGAATACGGGGTAAACAACTCTCGATATCTTGGAGAATGCTGGGGGAAGGCAATCGTACGATACCTCCATACGTATCCTGTTGATTGGCAGACCCCTGCTGCAAGAAACGATGCCATCGATGCAAAGACCGTGCAGCAATGGGTGCTTCTCGGAGATCCAAGTCTGCTTATTGGTGGTTATCAGGCTATCAACTAGCTATCACCAGAATTCATTCTAACTTTTTTTATTACTACTCCGGAAATTGTTTACGCAGAAATTCATAAGTATTTACTAGTATTTGGTCTAAGAAACCAAACTATTGACTTAAAATTTGGCCGGATAAACCAAACTACTATCAAATTGATGGATCTATTAGCGTATACAACGAGGTCTGAACTATTTTAAAGATCTAATAAATTTTTATAATATGGTATGCCCATATATAATTGCAAGTAAATTCCACTTACTCCATAGCATAAATCATCCTAGAATGCAGTTATTAACTCTTAATAGTGAATTATTGACTTAGGTTTAAGCAAGGAAATATAGGTGAATAAATGTAGAAGGTCTTAATTGTTATTTTTACAGTGTGTGTTTATATATGAGAAGAAATAGTGTTTTATTAT
>JARVGL010000147.1 GCA_029762575.1 Thermoplasmatota archaeon
CTGTATGGGAAATGACATCTGCATGTAATCTCTCATGCGTCCATTGCCATACAACAGGTGGAACACGTAATACCGATGAACTAACAACAGAAGAAGGTAAAGATCTGATACGGCAATTGGGACAGATCAAGGATTTCCAGATGATGGCATATACCGGTGGAGAACCATTGGTTCGTGATGATCTATTTGAATTATTAGCATATTCAAAATCAGTTGGATTCAGTAACACACTTGCGACAAATGCAATTCTAATCGATGATGATGTCGCAGAGGAACTAAAGAACAATGGCGTTGTTATCGCAGCGGTGAGTTTAGATGGTGTTGATGCAAAAACACATGATTCGATACGAGGGAAAAAAGGCGCTTTTGCACAAGCTTTACAGGGTATACGTGCGTTACATGATGCTGGTATCCTCCTTCATATAAATATCACCGCTATGAATTACAATATCAATGAGATTCAACGTCTTCTCTCATTAATCGATGAACTTCAGACAGGTATTCTGCTCATGTATCAACTTGTCCCTGTTGGGCGGGGTAAATCGATTCAACAAGCATCTTTGGATCTATCCTCAAATGAACGATTGATCAAACTCATTGTTGATGCTCAAAGAAATAGTCAAGCTGTTATTGAACCGGTTGCCGGTCCTCAATATTGGGCGTATCTCTTACAACAGAAAGGTATACATGACGGTCCGTTTCTTCGAATCGCTGAAAAGGTTTTTCACGGGTGTGCAGCGGGGCGTGGATTCGTTTATATTAAACCAGATGGGTCAATATGGCCATGTCCCTTCATCGAGATACCATGCGGAAATATTCGTAAGACACCGTTTCATGACATATGGTATAACTCACCGGTCTTTCAGAAGTTACGGGACCGTGAATCACTTTTAAAAGGAACATGTGGTGAATGCACATATAGGACCATCTGTGGTGGATGCCGTGGTAGAGCATGGGCAGTAACTGATGATTTTCTTGCAGAGGATCCTTCATGTTTCCTTCATAAAACCCAAATATAAACCCATATATCTGAAATGAATAAATCAAATAAAAGTGATAGAAAATGAATGAAATGAACGTGGCTTTAATCTATTATTCAAGAACAGAGAATACGAGGAATGCTTTTGAATTCCTCAAACATACTATTGAGCAGAAGAATGTCAACGTGGACATGATACGCATCATCCCTGAGAAAGACCCTGGTTTCTTCAAAGCGATGAGTGCATCAAGAAACCAAGAGGAGTTACCCATAAGAAATAAAGAAGACCCTCTATTGGACTATCAGACCATTATCGTTGGGGTACCTTCCTGGGCATATTATCCTGCACCATTCTATAAATCATACTTGAGACATGTGAAAGATCTTGATAAGAAAAAAATCGGTATTTGTTTATGCGCAGGAGTATCAATACAAAGAAATATGATTACGATGAAGAGATATACGGAAGAGATGAAGACACTTGGTATTTCTTCTATTGATGCAGATTTGATCATTATTGTGCGAAAAGGGAAAATCGTAGATGGTCAGCAACATGTCAAAGGATTCATTGAAAAACTATTCTATAACAACTTCTATTACAGACATATCCTATGATTGGTAAAGATAATACTAC
>JARVGL010000148.1 GCA_029762575.1 Thermoplasmatota archaeon
GAGCAACAAATAGCATGTCGCTCATTTTTTTTACTTCACTGATTACGTCTGGTAGTCCAGTCAAGGTATATAGAAGTATGATACAGGAAAATTCGATGACATAGGATATAAAGCATGATAGGTTCTAAGGTGAAAATATCTTGAGGAAACTATTTGAGGACGACGAATAATGAAGTGTACAGTGCCAATTTAAAAAAAGTGGTTGAACGATACTTACACAATGAATAAACCGATGAATGGAAGAGAGGAGCGAACATGAAAGAAGTGGAGATGAAGGTCATCGATGTACCCTGCGACATCCTTGAACAAAAGATACTGGGCCTTGGAGCTCAGAAGACCTTTGATGATCTCGTGGTCACACAGTTCTATGATTATCCTACTCGTTTGATCGAAAAAGCTAAAGATCTCGTACGGTTACGAAAGAAAGGGGATACGGCGTATCTCACATTCAAAAAATATGTTGAAGATGCGACCGTAAAGATTCGTAGAGAATATGAGATAGAGGTATCGGATTTTACTATAGCAGATACCATACTGACCGCTCTTGGTCTAGAAAAAACCCTTGTGATTTCGAAATGGCGGACATCATATAAGATCGATGAGACGATGTTTGAGTTCGATAGACATCTAGATGAGTATTGTTTTATCCCGCCATTCCTTGAGATAGAATCTACGGATAGTACGATCATCTGGGATTATGTTAAGAAGCTTGATATCCCTTTGGAATCTGTGAAGCCTTGGACGTTTTTTGATGTCAAACGATATTACGAGGAAAAAACAAAGAAATCTATATAGATGGTCCTTTTTTCTTATAATCTCTATACAATTACTTTTTTTATAGTTACCACAATATAAAGCGGGTTGATTTAAATGGGTCCTGATGATTCTAAAGAGATAGGGATATCGCTGGTGGATACAGTGAAAAAGAAGGATAAAAAACAGACATCACAGAAAAAAACGATGAAATATCAGAAGGATTACTCTAAAAAGAACCTAGATGATCCCTGTTTGTTCATCAACCGGGAATTAAGCTGGCTGGACCTTAACGCGCGAATACTGGAAGAGGCTAACGATACAAGCCATCCTCTGTTGGAACGAGTGAAGTTTCTTGCTATCTGCGGAAGTAACCTTGATGAATTCTTCATGGTCCGGGTTTCAGCATTACAACGACAACTCATGAAAGGAGTGTTAAAAGCACCTCCGGATCAAATGACGCCCACTCAACAGCTTCTTGCTATCCGTTCAAAGGTGAAGAAACTTATAAGGAGATATGAACGGACTTGGTATGATGAACTGGTACCTGCTCTTAAAAAACAAGGTATCATCATCCAAAAAGTTAGCGATCTTCATAAGAGACAGCAGCAGTATCTCAAAGAATTTTTCCAGGAACATATCTATCCTACCCTCACACCCTTAGCTATCGATATCTCCCATCCATTTCCTTTTATCTCGAATCTTAGTATTAATCTTGCAGTATTGATCAAAGACCCGTTAAAAGGAGAGAAATTCGCCCGTGTCAAGATACCTGCACGGCTCTTCCCTCGATTCATTGAGGTACCTGATTATGATGATGAAAAGAAAGAGTTC
>JARVGL010000149.1 GCA_029762575.1 Thermoplasmatota archaeon
ATGAAGTAAGAGCTAAAGCATGTGATGAGAGAGGATATGAATCAGAATGGTCCGAGTATCATGAATTTATATCTCCTCTGATGAAAAAAAATGTAATGGATACTTTTGTTATTAACATGGCTGCTCCCCGGCATGAATGCCGGAGCTTCTTGTTTACTTCCGGCCCTATCTGGAAGTTGCAGCAATGTCTAATGATGTTTGTACAAGTCTTTGGTCCCTAACATATTGTGTCGTGTAACAGCCTAAACTCCCGAAATTTGTAACTCTAAAATTACCTATCCAATCTCACGACCACCGCATCATCTTTGTCCAATTTGAAGACGATTAACTTTTTACTACTCAGAAAAGCTCTCAGCTGATCTCTTATGATAACGATCTCAACTTTCGCCCCAGCAAATTCCTTACCTATCAGATATTTTCTTTTTTGGAACTTGATCCTACCATCCTTTTTCACCATTCTATGGTGAACATGTCTCAACATCTTCTCATGATAGTTGATCCGGGAATCATATTCTCCAAGCAAAGTAGATTGAGAATAGATCTTTACTATGTGACCAAAATATCTTATATCAACTGTCTCTCGGATATATCTAGGGTCAACTGGGTACACTTCACCTTTGAATGATATTGTAGCATTTTTCCTGACCTTTCGTTCGTAATGAACACTGAATATCTCGAACAGATCTCCTTCGGGCATACGTGGTATGAAATCTGTATAACGGGAATTGGGAGGTTTCCCACCGAGAGCTGTATGTTCATGTTCTTCACCATACCACTTGACCCAATTCTGAAATTTATCATTTATATCCATTAGATCTTTGAACCGATATTCGGTGATGAAATCATCTTGAATGAACCCGAACAATCGCTCTATCTTCCCTCTGCCTTCAGGATATCGAGGTGTACCATGAATGGTCTGTATCCCTAGACGTTTACACACTGTTTCATAATGAGTGTAACCTTTACCCATATGACTTTTGAATTGCTTCCCCTGGTCAGAATAGATCTGAGATGGAATCCCATACCGTACAATGGATTCCCATAAGACGTCCAATACATGAATCGCTGCTCGGTTCTCAACAAACCTTGCTCCAACGATCTTTCTGCTATGATCATCCACAAAGAGAATCAAGAACACAAGACCAATGCCTTCTACGACAATGGCATCCATGTAATCAACCTGCCACAAACTGTTCGGATGGATCCTTTCAAAATCACGGAACACCTTTACTTTTTTCTTCGCTCGTTTATTCTCACCAGCTTTCTTCAATGTTCTCCAGACAGTCTGCCGATGTAATGAAATATCCATATTCTTTCTAAGCAGATCCCTTATACGCCTTGCGCTTCTATGCGGATTTTCTCTTTTAATCTCTACGATCTTAACCATGATCTCATCAGGAACTGGCTTACAATTTCCTCTTGTTTTGTTCAGCAATCCCTTGATGCCTTCATCATCAAATCTGCTCACCCAGGTCTTCATTGTCTTCCAATCAACCTGGGCATCTCTAGCGGCCTGTGAAATGGTTTTATCCCCCTGTTTCACCTCAAGAACATATTTCAA
>JARVGL010000014.1 GCA_029762575.1 Thermoplasmatota archaeon
AAAAGAAAGGAGAACATTATGGCAGTCCAACATTAAATGTTCATATATCAATCCATATCATATTCAGTCTATCATTTTATATTCATCATATGATTTTTCCAAGTAGAAGATATAATCATTGATATCACCTGTTTGAATAAGTTGGTTCACTGCATCTTTCTGGTATTGAATCGCATTGTCCAGATGTTGTTGTTCAAGAGAGGATAGATCAGAACCGAGGAATCGTTCATATTGATTGAACACATTCTGTGTACGGAAAAAAGCATAATCGGCAGCAAATGGTTTTAATGATACTATCGTTTCAGTAAACATCTTTGATTTACTACCTGAATCACAATCGACATAATTGGGTTCAACGTTATTCGTACTTATCCATATCCACCGTTCCTCCCCTTTCATGAATCGATAGATATAATCCTGTTTTGTGTCTTGTTCATCATCGATCGAACATATCCTATTGATTACCTGCTTCTGAGTATCATACGGCGTTATACCTTTTGTGGGATCTAAGAGCACCCATCCATATCCTGGTATGTAATATTCGACCATGTAATGCATCTGTGTCCAGAATCCTTGATCGTTATGAGCTAGTATCACTCGAGCAGGGATGTTCTTTGCTCGGAACAATGCAGAGGCAAGATGAGATCTTCCAACGTTCTCACCATTAATACGTAAGGTGGTCAAGGCATCTTGTTTAAGAAACATGCGGGTCCAGAGTTGTAGTAGGAAGAGACCATAGCGATGATTTTTGATGAAGGAGGAAACATTTTGAGCATAGCTAAGGACATTATCATTTCTTCCTTCCAACGCATTTGCTTGTCGTCTGATGGGAAACCTGTTCTTTTGTACCATCTCTGATCGAGAAAGCCACATCCAAGTGTCCTCAGGTACATCGTTTCTATTATTAGGCATAGAGGCATCCGTTGGTATATCTTTGAAATCATATGCTTCAACAAGGACCCATACGGAGAAATGGATGAGTTTTCGTTCATCCTTTTGAAGAGAACGGATCGTGAAATTTGCTACTCTATTTGGTTCATAGGAATCCATATCTATTGAATAGTGTATGATATCAGCTGTTGAATCCTCATGGAGATCTAGAAGGATGGGGACTTGGAAACCATAATCTGGTGGGAATGCATAGGTTACAGAAAAGGTACCTGTTGATTCTGTTGCAATAAGTTCAAGGTAGTGTTCAACCCTTAAAAGATACAACTCTTTGGTCTCCGGTTGCATTCCTACGGATCCATAATTTGAACCATCGCCCACAAGCGAAGGAGTAATACTGATGCTGAGAAGTAATAGGAACAGGATTACTATCGTTTTTATATTTCGAATCATATCTTTTTACACGTCCAAATGGGTTATTTAGCTTAATTGAATAATATTTATTAATATAAATTAATTTATATTATTATTAATAGTTTTCTATTTTTTCTTACGCTAAGAAAAAGAATCATGTTGATGTTACAAGCGATACTTCCTTAGATGGGACAAAGGGCTTGAGGATCAAGGCGATAATAAATAAAAGACCCATGACGAGAACAATGGTTGAACCTGGTGGAAGATTGAACCAGAGGGATAGAATGGATCCAAAGACACTAGTTCCAACACCTATGAGCACCGCAAGAAGCATCATATGTTTCAAATGATGGGTGAACAACCCTGATATCGCAGCAGGTATGGTAAGCATCGCAATGACCAATACCACCCCTACCACTTTTATCAATACGACCGTAGTCAATGCAACAAGAAGAAGCATGAGAAGATTAAGGAAAGAGACATTGATACCAGTGATACGAGCAAATTCCTCATCAAAGGTGAGTATCTGTAGGTCCTTGAACAAGAAAAACGTCAACAGCACTATCACGATAACAAGTGTGAACATGATCATGATATCTCGTAGATTGATCAATAGGATATTTCCAAAGAGGATGCTTACAGGGTCCTGAATGATAAGCACACTTCGGTCCACACCATTAAGAAACATCACTCCTAAGGCCATGCCAATCACCCAGAGGACACCAATGGTAGAATCCTCCCGCAAACGCTCTTTCACAAACGGGGTGCTCATGATGAAAGCAGTGAGAACCGCAAAGATCAATGCACCGATCAATGGATCTAGCCATATCCATCCCATTGCATATTGAAGATAATATGCTAGACCAATTCCACCAAAGGTTGTATGAGCGATACCTCCACTGAGAAATACGATTCGTTTTACAACGACAAAGCTTCCGATGATCCCACAAGAGATGCTCGCAAGTACTGAAGCTAGAAACATCCGTTGAACAAACGGCATTTGAAAAAGGGAAAAAAGCGTTTCACTCATCGTTTATTCCCCTTGGTTTTTCCGTTCCCGGACCGTTTTTCATGTTCATCTAGGACCCTATGGGGAACACCATGAGCAATAAGATCTACAGGACAATGATACGCTGCCTCAAGCATCTCCTTAGATATGACCCGGTCGTCATCATGGGTAAATATAAATCGATTCAAACATGAGACCCTTGTAACATATGAAGATAATACTCCTATATCATGGGTGACAAGAACAATGGTCATGGTCTTGTTGAGCTCAGAGAGGAAATCATAGATGGTCTTCTGCATCTCCTTATCAACACTAGCGGTTGGCTCATCAAGTAGTAGTATCTTTGGGTGTGAGACCAATGCACGTGCAATAAAGACCCTTTGTCGTTGCCCGCCAGATAGTTCGCTAATGTGACGTTTCTTGAATCCATCCATCTGAACCGTTTGCAAAGCCTTAATGGCTTGTTGTTTATCCTCTGTTGAATAGAAAGGATGTATACCTCGCACTGATCGCCTACCCATAAGGACAACATCCCATACCGAGATAGGGAATCGTTTATCGAACTCTGCATATTGAGGAACATAGCCTATTAACCGTCTTGCATCATGAACAGATCTACCAAAGATACTTATTTTTCCAGATGTTACTGGTATCAAACCAAGGATTGCTTTAAGTAATGTTGACTTTCCACCACCATTTGGTCCAATGATGCCAAAAAAATCTCCTTTTCTAATCTTTAGTGTGATATCTTCAATGACCATCTCTTTGTTATATCCCACACTTAGGTGTTTGATATCAATTGCAGGTTCTTCCGTTTTTCTCCACCTTCATTTCCAAAAGTCTTATTCTTTTAAAATGTTTTAGCTACCAAACCCTAATACCATATCTTTTGCTAATTGCATAAGAGTTTCCCAGTAATCACTCATGAGAGGATTGACTGGTATGACCTTTCCATCGATCTCATCAGCAATCGTTTGAGCATTAGAAGTATCAAACTGAGAAGAGACAAAAATAACAGATATGTTGAGTGCTTTTGCTTGTTGGATAAGCGCAGCAATACCGGCCGGTCCAGGTTCTTTTCCTTCGTCCTCTATCGCTATTTGTTTGAGTCGGTATGTATCAGCAAAATATCCCCATGCAGGATGATACACCATAAATGAACTTCCTTCAAATGGTTCCAACAGCTCACTAATGTTATAATGGAGTGCATCTAATAATGAGATATAGCTCTGATAATTATCATAATACTCTTGCTGATATGTTGGATCGATTTCTACAAGACCGTTGTATACAACCTCAGCCATTTTCTTAAAATTCATCGGTGATGTCCATATATGTGGATCAGTTCCCCCATGGTCATGTTCATCAACCTCTTCATGGTCATGTTCTCCCTCTTCTTCGCGATGATCTTCTTTTCCATAATGTTCATCAAAAGAAATTACAGAGATATCTTCTGAGCAGTCAAACACCTGTAAATCTGAATTTTGCTCAAGAATCGTATCCATATGAACCACTTCAAACTCTACACCAGAACCAACCTTAAAATATGCACTCGCCCTAGCGACCTTGATCATCTGATCAGGGGTTGGTTCGTAACTATGAGGACTTTGTCCAGGGGGTACCATAACAGTAACACTAACAAAGGGTCCCCCTATTGCTTCGACCATTTCTTTTTGGGGCACTATCGTTACGAGGACATCGATCAATTCAGATTCATCATCTTCAACACAGCCAGACAATGAAATGACTGAAACAGTCATTGCTAGAACCAGGCTAATAACCATTATTTTATTCTTCATATTTTTCACTCCGTTTTTTTTATTTTTTTGATGAGGTTATTTGTAAGAACCATGGACATTGTTTGATCTTTTTTGGAGTAATATTCTCTGAGAAATCAAACCCACAACATGAAGATGATGGTACTGTGAATTGATCTAGTAGTCGATTGTATAATTCCAAGCTTATCGATGCGTCCATCTTCATTGCTTCCTGGCAGGCCTGATGATGTGGCAAGTGAAGTGTTTTTTGAAGGAAATGTTCAAGAATGTGATGTCGTTTTGCATCTTCTTCTACCATATGAACCGCTTTTTTATTTAGTTGAAAGCCTTTATTATGATGATACTGCCCGTATCCAAAATAGCCTAATCTACGCATCTTTTGATATGCACATTCTTTTGATACACCAATAATTTGAGCAAGTTGTACGGGCCCTACCGGTCTATTGGCACCATCTAGTGAGAACAGTACTCTAATATACTCCTTATCTCGATATGTCATTCCCATATTTCCGTGGTTAATTAATGCTTAACATATATTTAAATATTACTAATTTTGGTTCTTAAAATGATTAATAAAATATGTTAGATGAATGAAAAATGATAATTCTTTTAAACAGCAAAAAACGAGGAATGAAAGCAAGAAAAGGATTAGGTGAGAGGAACATCCTTTCGAAGGTCATCCTTCAATTTACGACCTGTCTGTTTCTCCCATTCCTTAATCGATGTAGCATATTTATCTCTGATCTTATCACCTATCCCAAGACCATTATATGCACAAAACGGTACAATACCCTCAGATGTTGTGTAATGAATTACACAACGTTTTAAACGGTCGACATTCAAATTATACGGATCCTGGAACCACATGGAACCAATAAATAAACTCTTATAATGAAATCCTCGAAGGGAATCATAACTACCCCCAATGGCAGCATCTTTGAGAAGTTTCTTCAGATCAAATCCATGTGGAGCTTTATCATAATCAACGAAATCATCCACTTTCCTAAGGAACGCTGAAGCAATGCGGATCTTCTTAAGAGGACCAGAAATCTCAGATTCCTTGTTAATGAAATCAAGTAAACGCTCCACATCTATAAAACGAGTCACTGGTATTGGCTCACCATCATCATCGACAAAAAGATAGGTAGCACCTCCACAACCGGGATGTGCCGTGAATTCGACCTGTGTCTCACCCTTGAGAAGCTCGATGAGTTTTGAGACCGGATACACAAACGGCACAGGATAAAAATCATCTCGAGAGATCTTCCCATCGAATTCCTTTTCGATCTCAGCCATCATCCGGACATAATCCACTCGCTGTTTCATCCGTTTCTCATCTTTAAGCTTAACGACACGACCGCAAAACGAGATAGGTTGGAAATTCACACCCCGTACGATATCCATATTATCAAGAGCAAACCGAACAATCTTACCTGTCTCATGAACATTCTTATCACCAATGAGTACAGGAACAAGGACACATTTCAGATTGACCTTCCGAAGATTCTCTATCGCCTGTTTGTTCTTTTCTACCCAAGGATTCGTTTCTTTTGTAACTCCATCAAAACTCATATAGATGGTGTTTACCTTGGCATCCTTTAACTGTTGGCAGAACTCCTCGCTTTCCGCAAGCTTCATACCATTTGTATTGACCTGTACATGGGAAAACCCTGCTTCCTTTGAGATCCTTACAATATCAAGTATATCATCACGAATCGTTGGCTCCCCGCCGGTTATCTGAATGGCTTTTGACCCCATCGGCCTTTCATTACGTGCTTGTACGATGAGTCTTTTGATCTCCTCCAAGGGAGGTTCATAAACAGAACCAGATGCACCCGCGTTCATAAAACAGTAGCTGCACCGAAGATCACATCTATTGGTCACTAAGAGATTTGTAAGAACACTTTGTGAAAGATGTACATCATATAATGCAGGAACATCAAGGATCTCTGTTTTTACATCAGGTGATTCTGTTCCAGTAACTTTATATTGCATCCACTTTTTGTAAAGTTTTGAATCACTAAAGTAAATATCTTTGAAATCACCATGTTTCTTACAGGTCTTTGTAATGTAAACCTTATCATCTTCCTCGACTATTTCCGCATCAATTTTATTGATTTTTCCTTCATTGTAGCATGTCGGGCAGATTGATGTTGTTTTCTCCAGTACCGTCATATCTCATCCAACCTCATTGTTCTTCGGTTTGGTGAAACATTACATCCATTCATGATAGATAAACATTTACCATCTACGCTTCCATCAGTAAATATTAGAATTATATTTTCACACATTGCAATGGTTTCAATGTATTGTGCATAGGAAATATTGAAATTCTATCCTTTCTGATAATACTTGTTGAATCGTTGTAACCAATTGGGCATTTCTTCTGATTGTTGGACGAACTCAACAAATGCTGTTAAACGTTTCATGGTCTCTTTATTCACCACATGTTCAATACGACAGGCATCTTGATCTGCAACTTCTTCTGAGATGCCGAGGATCCGAAGAAATTGAACGAGGGTGTCGTGCTTCTTTTGTGTTTTTATTGCAACCGTTTTTCCTTTTTCAGTCAATGTGACCCCGCTATATCTCTCGTAAAAAATAAAACCTTCCTTCTGCATTTTTTTGAACATCTCTGTAACTGTTGGAGGAGCTACATGAAGTAATTCTGCGATGTCCTTGACCTTTGCATATCCTTTTTGAAGTGAGATGGAATGAATGGCTTCCAAATAATCTTCTGTACGTTCAGTTATCATATACGAACCAACTCTTTTTGGTTAACCTAAAGTATTTAGGTAAATAAAATATTTTAGCTATTTAAATACATTACTCCACCCACACCTACAAATCTAATCCCTAAAAGACAAAACAATATCTTTCTATTACTGATATCCTAAAAAAAGTTGAGTAGTACTATCCAATATATAGTAAAAAACATCATTGAAAATATTGTAATCAACTAAAGAGATGATCAGTTCCTTTTACTTTTATTCTAAACAGCTAAAAGGATAGTATAGGTGAGATAATCTCATATGATGCCTATTGAACATTTCAAAAAAGTTGTTGATAATTAAAGCATATTATGACCATAAACTACAACTCATAACCTAAATTTTAATATGTGATATACAATATATATGTTGATTTGTATGAGAATAAAACAAATAATCATTATAATTCTAGCGATAAGTTTTTTTCTTCAACCACTTGTGTTTTCACAAGAACCCAATAAATTAGACATGCCAGTCTCGTTTGATTGGCGTAACATAAACGGCGTAGATTATTCCACGCCAGTGAAAAATCAAGCTCCGGCCCCTACCTGTGAAGCATATGCACTCTGTGCAGCACTTGAAACAATACTCCAATACCAAACCGGAGATCTCTACGAACCTGATCTCTCAGAGACACATCTCTATTTCTACGCAGGTGGTACCTATAGAGCAGGATACGTTAACATCGTAGACGCAGCAAACTACCTCATTGAACATGGAGTCCCTGATGAAGGCTGCTACCCTGACCCCCACAGGCCATTCGACTACCCCTATACAAGTGTGGAAGGATGGGAGAATAGGACCGTGAAGATCACTGAATGGGGATGGGTTGAGCGAACAAATGAGGCGATAAAACAAGCGTTAATAGATCATGGACCTTTGGCCGCATGTTTCTACCTCTGTAAAGATTTCCAGTATTACAAAGGAGGGGTGTACAAACATCGATGGGGCGAAATCAATAACGGACATGTGATGACGATCTTTGGATATGATGATGAAAACCAATGCTGGATCATCAAGAACAGTGCTGGTGATGATTGGGGAGAAAATGGTTGGCTTCGAATGCATTATGATTCAGCACTCTTCGCAGAATGGTATGGAAAGGATACTGGTATCATGTACATCGAGGGAGCATATGGAAACATCAAACCAGATGCTCCAAAAATATACATCGAACATCCACGGATCTTTCATTCATATATCCTTGGAAACGAATACACGCAGGTTCTGAGAAATGTTCCAAGTATCCAAAAAGCAGCACCACGTATCATTGGACCGATAACAATAGAGGTAATTACAGAGAACGCAGACTATGTTGAGTTCTATCTTGATGGCATTCTAAGATATGTTGACAGTGAGGAACCTTTTGAATGGGCGCTGGACTCAGATCACGGGCTTCACATCATTGAAACAGTTGCCTATAATGATAAGGCCATATCTCGGGATATTCTCGATGTGTTCGTGATCATTTAAAAAATCCTTTAACATCCCCAGATTCTAAGAAAAAGTTAAAAATGGCTTCTTCATTACTGCCCCCCATGTCAGCAGTAGTAGATGAAGAAATCTGTATCTCCTGCGGTGCATGCGTTGACGCATGCCCTGTCGATGCGATAACAATGGATGATAAAGCAAAAGTCAATCCGGATACGTGTACGGAATGCGGTGCTTGCGTCGATGAATGTCCAGTAGACGCTATCTCACTCTAAAGAAATCATCAATGTGATGATTTATCATTTTTTGGAGTGATCTCAGTAAAATCCACATATGGTTGCAACACTGTTGGAACCGTCACGCTTCCATCTTCCTTTTGATAATTCTCTAATATACAGGTGAGTCCACGTTGAATCGCTATTAACGTTGAGTTCAATGTATGGCATATCTGAGTTGGCAGTCCATCTTTTTCCCTGTAGCGTATCTTCAGCCTACGGGCTTGATAATCAGTACAGTTGCTAGTTGATACAAGTTCCCGATATGACTGTTGCGATGGATACCATGCCTCCAGATCAAATTTCTTAGCAGCTACGATACCAATATCGCCAGTACAGATGTTAACTTTCTGATAGGGTATCTTTAATGATTGCCAGAAGAGCTCAGCGGTCTCAAAGAGATATTCATGTTCGCTATGGCTCTGTTCAGGACTTGTGATACTTATCTGTTCGATCTTCTCAAAATGATGTGTCCTAAAGATCCCTTTTGTATCTTTTCCATGAGCGCCAGCCTCTGTTCGAAAACAGGTTGAGAACCCTGCGTATCTATATGGAAAATCATCTTTGTAGAGTATCTCATCCGCATGCATACCAACCATGGGAGCTTCACTCGTACCAACAAGATAGAGATCCTCAGCATCTATCTTATAGACATCGTCTCGATATGTGGGGAGAAACCCACCGCCTTGCATAACAAATCCTTTGACAAGGGTTGGTGGTATAACGAGTTGATAACCACGTCTTCGTAAGAGCTTTAATGCATGAAAGATAAGAGCATATTCAAGTTCCACAAGCTCGTTTTTCAAGAAATAGAACCGTGCGCCAGACGTCTTAGCCCCTCGTTCGATATCAGCACAATCGAGGAGCTGGACAAGATCGACATGGGACCGAGCAGGATAGGAAAAAACAGGTTTTTCACCCCAGCTTTTTTCAACGATATTACCAGTATCGTCCTCACCATATGGGACGGATTCATGGAGAAGATTGGGAAGTTGAAGGAGCAATGAATCCTTTTCCTCTTCCAAAGTATTCAGTTGTTGTTCTTTATCTACTATGCGCTGTGGTATCTTTTTAGCTTCTACGATGGTCTCAGAGATCTCTTGTTGTCTTCCTTGGTCCTTTAATGTCTTGATGGTCTCGGTCAACTGATTTCTTTTTTGGCGCAAAGCATCAATCTCCATCTTTATCTTTCGCCATTGTTCATCACGTTCAATAAGAGTTTGAAGCATGGTGATAAATTCAGGTTTTTTTCGTTTTTCAAGATTCTTTCTAATAAGATCAGGTTGTTCTCTGATGTGTTTAATATCTAACATAACCGTCGGACGTGGAAACCTTTTGGTTCTTAAGAGCCTTTTGATGGCAGTAGGATCAAAAAATAAAATGATCCGCTTGATTTTTAAACTGGTAGTCCAAAGAAAACAAGGCGAAGGAGGAAACCTACCGTCACTGCAACACTGATCATGATAAGAGTAGACCGTATCATATCCTTTATCCCTAATTCCCGTAAAAGAACACTAAAGGTCGCCACACAGGGAAAATAAATCGTTAGCATCGTTACCGCAATAACTAATTGTAAAGGCGTCATACCTAATGGTATGAGCATGCCAACCGCTAGATCCTTTCGTAAGAACCCGATGACTAGCGAGGTGCTTGCTTCTCCGGGGAGACCGAAGAGGACCTCCATAAATGGTGAAAGAACGACACCTATCAATTGAAGGATCCCGATGTAATAGAGTATATTGATAATGAGGACGCCTAGGAATAAAAAGGGGATTGCCTCTCTGATGAACCATCTGATACGCATCCAGGTTTTCTTTAAAATAGCTTGAAAACTCGGTCGTCGATAGGGTGGTACCTCCATAAATATCTCTGGAGATGAGCCTTTCACGAATTTGTTAAGAAGAAGCCCCATGAATATATAGAGAATGCTTAGAACAAGAAAGACCAACCCAAGATAAAACACTCCATAGGGGCCTAGGACACCAAATACCATAGCGGTCTGTGCCATACAGGGAACAGCGATTGCTAGAAGGGTAGCGGAGATGAACCGTTGCTTTCTTGTTTCAAGGGTCCGTGTTGACAACGCACCAGGAACGTTACACCCAAGACCTAAGAACAAAGGGATGATACCATGACCATGCATGCCGAGCTTATGGAAGAGATTGTCAACCAAGGTCGCAAGCCGGGGCATATATCCTGTATCCTCAAGAATTGAAAGGATGAAATAAAATGCGATGATATAGGGTAACACCATTGCAAGGGGAACATAGAGACCAGTGGTAAGCATCCCAAGAGATTGGTCAAAGAGGATCTCTGATCCGTATTCACCGATCAGTAATATATGGATGAATCCCGGGCCTAATGCACTGCTGAGTTGCTCGATAAGTGGTTTATAAAGGATTTCAAACAGGGGATCAAAAAGATATGATATGAGCAATTCACCGATCATACGAACGAACCAGAAAGCAAGCACAATGATACCAACAGCTAAAGGTATACCTGTTGATGGTCGTATCGTCATATCTTCGAACCGGTCTCTAAAAGTATGGTGACGATGCTGTATCTGTTCCACTTTTTCAATGATGGAGCCTATCTCTATCCATCGACCTTCACGACTGGTTTGTTTAACGTCTTCATTGACCTGGGCATTCGCAAGGGAATCCACCAATGCTTTTATCCCCTCGCCGGTCAGTGCACACGTGTTAGTGACAGGTATATCTAGGATTGTTTGAAGTTTTTGACTGTCGACAGTTATTCCTAGATGGCATGCCTCATCGGAGAGATTCAATGCGATGACCATAGGGATATGTCTTTCTAAGAGTTGAAGGGTGAGGTAGAGGTTCCGTTCAAGATTCGTTGCATCAACGACATTGATGATAATGTCGGCTTCGTTGAGCATATCTGAAGCGACCTCTTCTGCCTTGTTCGTTGGCTCGAGTGAATAGGTCCCTGGCGCATCGATGATCTCAACGACCTCATCAGCGATCCGCATTTTCCCTTTTGCATAATCGACCGTTGTTCCAGGATAGTTTGACGCAATGACATTAGCACCGGTCAACCGAGAGAATACAACACTTTTCCCGACGTTTGGGTTTCCCATGAGCAGTATCTTTTTTATGATACCACCTCAACGATTATCCGTTGAGCCATGCCTCTTCCAATAGTCATAAGGGTGTTGCAAACTTTTATAGTAAGGGGTCCTCTGAATGGTTGTTTTGATATGAGCGTAATCCTTTTTCCAACACGTATTCCCATCACTTCAAGTTTTTGCTGGATACCATGTCCTCCTTGTATCTCGATGATTCTTGCGTTGGTTCTTATTGGAAGGTTCGCTAAGGATGTGGTCTGAGAGTTCATCGTTTTCACCTGTTTTCCTTTTGTCTTATTTCATCATGTATCTGTGAAGGTAGTGTGTTCTACCATATAAATATTTTTTGTATTCCTAATTATTTTAGGTTTACCAAATATTTTGTAGTTCGTATCAACAGAGCACAAAAAATTCACAAACTATCAAGAAAAGACCGATGAAGCCGTATATATCACACAACAACCCGTGTTTCAATATCTGCTGATCGTAGAGCAACATAGAGATTAACATCAACATGTTTCATACAATAATCCAATACAACTGCAGGATCCGTCGGAGCGCGTGTCTTGCATAATTCCATAGTAAAAGATAGAATACCCTGTGACCCATACAACCAGTTCTCACTAGTACCAATCGTACCCCCAAAACGAGGGAAAAGATAATCCCTGTTACCCCATCCATGGGTCCGCAGATCATATCCATTGAGTAAGGAAATGTTCTCTCCAACAGAAATATAGAGCTCCTCATCAGGAGTAGGAAGGCTTGTATGCATCCAAGGATACAAAATAACCTCACTATATGTGTGATATGAAAGAGATATCTTAATATTTGGATGATCGAGAACGAAATCTCTTACAGCTTTCGTCTCATTTTCAGAAAAAGGATGTTCCCCCCGATAATTCCAACTACTATCCCGGATGATAAAAGGCAGCATATAGCTTAAAGGCAAAAGAAAGGGAAGATACCAGTTGAAATCATAATTCCTATTCAGATCCACCCCATATGATGTAATAGAATCTGCATTACCAAAGGACCCGTAATTCGGTGCACGATTCTTCCTCCATCCATATTCAACACCATCAGGGTTCACCATAGGTATGATATAGATCTCACGAGCATCAATTACAGAAATAATCCTTTGCCTCAAAGCATCTTCATCGAATGCGCCTTTGATATCATGAAACGTATCAACGGTATGATTTGCATAGGATTTTACAACGTACTCGATGAAGAATATCAATGATTCATAGCTGGGGAGCTCATTTCCATGATGCGCACCCATGAGGAGTACCGCAGGTTCTTGTTCATGTACTGTAACATTTTTTGATATTTTTACAAGCCAGATATCTCGACCTTCATAGGTCATACCTAGCGTGGTAAGGCTCATAATATCCGCATGATCCATTGATATATTCTTAAGAAGTCTCGTCATTGAATCATAGGAGTGATACTCATAGGGTTCATCCAGGAAAGTAACAGCATGCACACCCATATGAAAAGAACCGAAAACAGACGCTATAAGCACTATTGTTATGACTAAGAGTGAATTGGACAATGAATGTAGATATCTCATAGATGTTTCACACGAGTACATCATTAGAACGATATATTATTTTAATTCTTCGTTAAAAAAACCCTTATCGAGTCATCGTAACAAATGTTAACTATACTATGTTGTCTATAAGAACATATATAGCAGACCGGGCAATACATATCGATACATGTGTCTAGCAGTACCTGGAAAGATTATCTCCATCGACAAAGAAAACAACCAAGCAACCATTGACTACGGAAACAAGACAATAAGAAAAGCAAACATCTCACTAGTAACAGTCTCAGTTGGTGACTACGTGCTTGTTCACGCAGGCTTTGCCATACAAAAGGTCGATCCGAAAGAAGCAGAAGAGACCCTCGCCCTCTTTAGAGAGATCCTATCAAACGAAGAGGTATGATTGTGTTCTCATTGAAAGATAAGAACCTCAGCCAACATATCATCCATGACTTAAAGAAAAAGCAAAGAAACTATCAGTTCATGCATGTCTGTGGCACCCATCAAGATACCCTTATGAAACACGGACTTGATACCCTTCTTAAAGAGGTAGGCATCAATATTCTCCAAGGACCCGGCTGTCCGGTCTGTGTCACAACACCTAAAGAGATCGAGGAGATGATCGTTCTTGCCCGATCAGGTCTTATCATCGCAACCTATGGTGATATGATACAGGTACCAGGCATCAATGCATCGTTAAAGGATATGCAGACCGAAGGCTATAGCATCTTGACCGTGTATAGTATCGAAGATGCAGTATCCTTTGCTCAAAAAAACCCAAAGAGAACGGTTGTGTTCATGGCGGTTGGATTTGAGACAACAGCTCCAAGCACGGCTCTAACCCTTCTAAACAGACCCGTTAAGAACTTTCACATCCTCTGCTGTCATCGAACGATACCACCAGCACTCAGACTCCTCCTTGAGATGGGGGAGTCTAATATCGATGGTCTCATCGACCCTGGTCATGTATCAACGATCATCGGCATGAAACCCTATGAACACCTTACAGAACAATACGGTATCCCTCAGGTCATAGCAGGATTCGAACCTATCGACATCCTCATGGCCGTCTGGATGCTCATTCGACAAATAGAAAGTAACGATATAAAGGTAGAAAACGAATATGCTCGAGCAGTGGACCCTAAAGGTAATCAATATGCACAACAAGTGATACAGGATATTTTCAACAAAAAGGATGTGGCCTGGAGGGGTTTTCCCCTCATCAAAGGCTCAGGATTAGAGATAAAAGAAGAATTTGAACACTATGATGCAAGAAAAACCTTCGAAGATATATTAGAACCACTCGCAGAAAAAGAGTTCAAAGAACCCGACGGATGTCGCTGCGGAGAGGTCCTCCGAGGACTAATACAACCTGAGAACTGCCCTCTGTTCGAAAAGACTTGTACGCCGGATCATCCCATTGGACCCTGTATGGTCAGTGTAGAGGGAAGTTGCCATATTAGTTATAAGTATAGCAAACGTCGATAAAGCTTGCATAACCATAATAAAGGATGGCTACATTAGTATTAATTGCGAAAAATGCTTCCTTGAGGCAGATAGGTCATGACGGAGAAAAACACTAATAAAATTGAACACGATAGACAACGGACCCAATGGCGTCGTAGCCATCGAGCCTTAGATGGAAAGATAATACTCTATCCCGATAAACCACCTGAACATATCAACGCGAGGGGAAATAAGGTATACAACTGGTTTTGGAGAAACATCTTACTCTCCGTAAACATGCATGACATACCAGCTATCATCACAGGGATCAAACAACGTATACGTCATGAGACAGATGGGCGGAAGATACGGACTTTTCGGACTATGATAGGTATGGCAGATGATGCCTATAAGCTAAAACAATTAGAAGATATTGACAAATTCGATTCGGAACTTCAACTTGGAGATTCATCGGTCTATCATACCGATCAAGGGGTCATCTTCAAAGATGGTGTCTATTATACCACTGATTTCACCGAGGAAGAGGATAAGATCATTCTAAGAGACATGGAAGGAATCATCATCGATGTTCAATACAATGGTTCAAGTAAACAAGAAAACAAAACAGCAACATCACAAACAATTTCTGACACCTATAAAGATTGGAAATATTGAAGGAATATACGTTTCGCCAACATATAGTATAGTGAGGCGAGTAAAGATTTTTTTTTATATGCTTTTTTGGTATTATTAGCTTATTTTTTGTCTAAGTGAATAGATGCCTAGAGTAACACACAAAGAAAGAAGATATGCTAGAATGGTACCAACAAGAACGCCATAGAGAGGATACAAGAAATATATAACAGTTGCATAGGTTGCAACACTTGACAATCCAAGCATCATTGATTTAGCCATACCTGAAGCAAAATCCGGTCCATGTTCTCGAACAGATATCAACATCGTTGAAGAAAGAATAGCTGGAAACACCGAGAACACCCCGCTGATAACCGCATCAATATTTGATAAAAATACCGCAATAGCGATGATGCTACCCGCTAGGACCCCTCGAAACACAATCTTTCTAGGTGTATAATGAACCCTGATATGTCCCTGGGAGGGAATCTTTTTGATCTTCTCTAAAAAAAGAAAGGAAACGATGACCGCACCTAAATAAAAAAGAACAGAAAAAACGATGTCTTGAAAGCTAAAAACGATGAGAAGAACAGATAGAAAAGTCCAGACCAAGAATGTTATAAGGAACGCTAACAACATCGAACGATGAACAAGCAACGCAAAAACAAGAAGGAAGATGACATTGACGCCTAGTTCAGCAGGAACAACCGATGCAGCCTGTGATGCAAACATCGTATCCTCCGTGTAGGCAATAAAAAGAAATGCGATGACTATCGTTGAAGGGAGTGTACCAAGGATTCCACCAACCTTTGAACCATATCGTTCAGCGATATACATAACGATTATTACGACTAACGCTGAAAGAACAAAGGGGAGGACCACTTGGAAAAGCAAGCTCATCATAAGTTCCATGCATTGGATAAAAAGTTAAAACCCTTTGGTTTAGAATAATCGCATAGCAATAGTTTCTTCAAAGATGACTTGAGGAATAATCAGTAGTGGAACACGATTGTTTCACTCGGTGTTGAGAATGAATCTTTCCTCAACTTTTGATTTCATATAATTCGTAGCATTCCATGAAATGATGTTCTAAACTATTCAAAGTTCTATTCAAACCCGCCAAGATAAAGACTTGGGTCTCCAAAGAGATGAAATTCAACGATACAGAACATCCCATCATTATCGATCTTGTTCTCTAGAACATATTTTTGTATCGCACCACTATGAGCCTGGCCAAGAGTAGATACACCGTTACCCACTTTATAGAAGAAATTCACATCTAGACCCCCACTGTTCTTAAGATCTGGCGGAGTGCCACCCAGACCTAACCCGGTACAGCCAATCGATGCTATCGCACCACCCTTAGGAGATGCACAGAGAGCCCAACAGAAACTGATAGGTGTAATATATCCACTTGTCCAATACCAATTCTCATGAGGTCTACCGATAAGGGTCCTTATCAAAGAAACATTGAACAACGCATTATGACAACCACCAACAACAACGACAGGAAGCTCATCCCCATTTTTTAACTGGGGAAAATCAGTGATAGAAATACCACCGGTGAAGGGAGCATCATCTGGAACAGGATGGGTCGCCCAAGACAAGGGATTCCCATGGCCTTCCATATTGATATATCCAGAACCAAGGTTGAACGCATCAATGATATCCTGTGTATCAGGAACCGGACCCCCTGTTCCCTCATTTGACCAATAGACACGTATCTCCTCAGTTGTGATTGGTTCCATATATCGGAACGCAGCATCAACAGAATATTCACCATCAGGTTTTTGAATCCCTTCTGGTAGATCATAGGTCTTGAAACACCAATCAAGATCGTCTCCTAAACTTGAATTACCCAAAGGATATCTGCTGATACCAGGTCGACTTGGTTCAGCATAACACCATGAATAATATCCACTTCCTTGGACTGTTACCGTGATATAATATGTCTCGAATGGTATCACCTTGACATCTTGAAGATCAAAGGAGACCCAATCACTTGTCGTCGAAGGGATATCACTAGCAGATTTTTCTATTGATGCAACGACGGTGCCAAGTGGTCGTTCCAAAGACATGACAATATCTGATGCAGTGGGATCTAATGATTGGAGTTTCAATTCAACACGGGAAAGAACATCTTTTCTTGGGATGAACTCTTGCCATTCAAAAGAGACAAGAGACTGGCAGTCGGAACTAGTTGTTTGTCTCTGATCTGATCCATCAAAGAGACTAAAGGTTCGACCAGCTACACCGATCATTCTCCCATACCACGGCTTTTCAGTTTGAGAGGTCGACTCATAGGTTATTATCTTTCGAACAAGGATATCCACCTCGATCTTTGTTCTACACGCCAATCGACCAATATAGAGATCAGGTATGAGATCAAGGTCATCTTTAGCACCACCCACTCCTCCACTTGCAAAGATATTATCCCCATTTGAGTCCCAATCCTCAAACTCCCATTGCTGAGTATCTAGGTTATACCGATAGATATCAGAGTAATACAGATCAGAGATCACTCCAACCTCGTTACTATGTCGGATATTCGTATAACGAACAGGAACATGCCATCCCCTTGTACTACCATGATTACAATCCTCCTTATCCTTTGCATAGAGATATGATTTCAACCCTCCAACTAAAAGAACATAGGTTATATCCCAATTCTCCTTTGCATCCTTGATGAAATATTTGATCTGTTCTGGCTGATCCCTACCCGAATATTCAATAAGTATTTCTTCAACGGTTTTCAAAGTGGTTTTCACACCAATAGACTGTTTATGAGAAAGCAACGGTTGAAGGGGATCAACAAATACCTCTGGAGCAATGATGAGAAGATCGTAGGAATCAACGGTTTGGAGGCCTATCTCAGTTTCTGGTTCAGAATAACGTATCTGGATCTCTGCATCAGAGATATACTGTAGTATGTTAGCTGAAGGTTGGTAGCGTATCGGATAGATAGAGACAATGACAAATGTTGTCTGTTCACCTGCATCATTTAAACCACATTTTATAGAATAATCAAACCATTGAGCAGGGAACAGATCATTATTCTGATATACATCCTGATTCTCGACAAGTAAAGACGTTGAGGATACATCAGTAAAACAAGAGGTAGGAGCGCAATAATTCTTCGAAACAGGTACGGATTGAGACGCAGGGATGATTTTCCCAGTGATTGCCTCAGTCAGTATAGTGGAATATCGAACGGAGACGTCATGAATCATTGTGTTCTTCGGAAATTCAAATACTGTTTGAGATACTGGTAAATTGGGATTGCCCGGCTTATCTATAAATGTGTTTGTCCCTAGAAGGTCAATTGAAAGATATCCGTCTTTTTCAATGAGAGAAGGAATAGCTGAAAAGGTAACCATCTTAGTTTCCTTTCTAATTTGTTCTTGTTTTTGTGAAATACCCGCAGATACAAAACCACTCAGGACAACGATCCCGATAATTATTAAAACGTAACATTTTTTCATTTTTACCCCCATATAATTAAACAAACTGGATTATATTTAACTTTCGCTTAAATGTATGGAACTTATACCACACCCAATAATATAGAATTGTTACTCTTTTAGAGTAATCCTCTTACAATAATTCCTGGTTGTGTGAAAGAAAAAATTTCAATATGGCGTTCGAAAAAGAGTCAGCGTTTCGTCTAGGAGTTTAACTCTATGCTTCAGACGAAATAGTAATCAAATCCTTAATTAAAACAATTAATAGTTCTTTCGATATGAAAGTTTTAATGTTTCATAAGAATAGAACCAGTAACTATTTCCTGGTAAAAGATCGTTTACTAATATATAACTCTGAGTGCTTACATCCCACCCATAAATAAAATCAAGAATGAAGCTGTAACTTACCGCTTCTGACCAAGTATAAAAAGAACCATTAGATATAAGGAATAGTGTAAGATTTTGCTTTGATATTTCCTTATCAAATGTTAATCCAACAAGATCCCATTGAATAAATATATCAGTAATTAAATCCTCATTTGCGCCTGGACCTATACTAAAAATGCAAGCCTCATAAATATATATCCAATATCCTCTACTAGGATTAAACTCTTCACTGATTATATAACTCTGTGCATTTTTATCCCACCCATATATGAAATCGAGTAAGAAACCATTGGCTACTGCTTCTAACCAGGTATAGGTAACCCCACCTACATCAACAATTATATCATTTTTTAAAAGTGTTTGATTTACCGGTATCGAAACAAGGTTCCAATTTTCATCCAAAATAATGGTAACAGTTGCGTTGATAAGAATCATTACATCTGCTCTAGTTATACTACCATAAACAGTTCCATTATTATTTCCCACAAAATCATTTTTTTCTGCAGTGACAATAAATGATGTTCCATCTGGCCACGGATCACCGGTATCCGGTCCAACATCAACCTGATAAGCACCATCGGCATCACTAATATAACTTTTGGATGGATATCCCTCAGCACTTACAACAACAGATGCTCCAACGATGGGTTCACCATTATAATATGTAACATAGCCCCATATCGTTTTTGGTGCACGTGATCCATTCTCTGCATTAACTGATGAAGCGCAAATAATAATCAATATGATTAATAGGAATAAAAAGAATATTGTCATGTTAAATTGTATTATACTGCCCTTACTTTTATTGCCTTTATTATTTATGTTCATTAATCGCACTATAATACAAATAAATCATATAAAGATAATGCTATAAAAATTATATTATTATCATATGTTAAGTTGCATGATAAAATCAAAATAGTACCTTTCTTTTTTGGTTATTGTTGATGGAGGAACATATAGTATGGGTACAAAAGGAAGATCGTTTCTTGGAGATAAAGCAGATCATATCGTTGAACTCTTGAACAAGGCTCTAGCGGATGAATGGCTTGCCTATTATCAGTACTGGATCGGATCAAAGGTCGTTATGGGACCGATGAAAGGAGAGGTAACTACTGAACTTATTCAACACGCAGCGGATGAACTTCGCCACGCGGACATGCTCGTTCTACGTATCACCCAGCTTGGAGGTACTCCTCTTACCACACCTCAGGATTGGTTCAAGAAAACGAATTGTGGGTATGATGCACCAGTTGATCCTACTGTTTGGAAGATCCTTGAACAAAATATTAAAGGAGAACAATGTGCTATCTCAACCTATCATCGATTGCTTAAGGAGACGATGCAGATAGATCCTGTGACCTATCAGATAATCGTTGAGATCCTAAGAGACGAGGAAGAACATGAAGAGGATCTGGAAGCTATCGTTGAAGATCTGAAGAACCTTACAAAATAATCCTTTTCATTCTTCTTTTCTTTTCAATGGCGAGGTCTTGTCAAATGATCTTTGAGCGTGTCTATTAGTAAGGTTATAATAGATATAGACAACACCTAGTTCGAGAGCAAAGATGATGAGGAAATAGAAGAATGTTGATAGTATCGATATCCAACCTGATGATGTGAAAATATCGATATTGAATGCTAAAGTTAATGAGCCGATGAAAGGAATGAACATCCCCATCGTCACTAGGATCAAGATATGGATAACATCTCTATTCTTTCCCATAATCCTACGGTAATCAGACAAATATTTAAAAGATATTGGTACCACTCAATTCATAGACTCTAAGTATATCTTTACAAGAAAAAAGGATCTTAGAATATGAAGAAAAAATGGTCTCAACAATATCTCATAGTTTTCTAGATACAATGATGTTTTGTCCCGCTGCAATGCATCCATCACCATTTGGTAGTCTTCTATGAAAGAGGAATCTATGGTTTGATCTATGGATATATGTATCAAGCATATCTATGATCGGAAGGTTATAGGATACACCCCCGGTCACTCCAATAGATGAAATGTCTTGGTCATCTGCATAGGTGATTGCTTGATTTGCGAACCAGTCAATGATCCGTTCAACAAATGAGTAGGAAAGATCAGCTTTCTGTTGCTCTGAAAGTGGTCTTGGAAGATTTCGAGTTATCTCATGGAGTTGCTGAAACAGATCTGTGGTATCAAGCACGGTATCTGATCTAGATATCTCAAAATGATAGGTGGGTTTTCCTCTACAGAGATATCGTTCAAGTTTCATCGCTGGTTCCCCATCATAGGTTCTGGTGCAACATATTCCTAGATAAAAGGAGAGCGCATCTAGTATTCGACCGATACTACTAGAAAGCGGAGAACGAGTCATCATCTGAGTAAAGATCGATCGCTCTGTATCATTGATGAGATCCAGAGGGGTTTCATCCTTGAGCAATGCGTAGATCACTCGCCGTGGTTCAATTGCTGCTTTATCTCCTCCTATCAAAGGGATGGGTTTTAGATGTGCTATTCGTTTGTAGGAGGCTATATCAGTAAAAAGAAGTTCTCCACCCCAAAACGTTCTATCATCTCCATATCCTAGCCCATCAAGGGTTAAGACAACAGCGTCTTTTTCATTGCAATCTAAGAGAAGACTAGCTGCATGGGCATGATGATGTTGTACTTCAAAAAGAGATGATCCATATGTTTCTGAGAACTCAAGAGCAACCGATCGTGTCTCATATCCTGGGTGTAGGTCCATAGCGATAGCATCAAGTGTTGGTTTCTTCATCGTTAGTCCCATGAGATGAGTAAGGCTTTGTTTGAGAAAGAGAAGTGTTGGATAGTATGCGCCGTTCCCTATGTATTGGGTGAGATAGAGCATCTTTTTTGTTGAGAGCGCCCCATGGATGTTCTCCCCAGCGCCAACGCTTAAGATGTTCTGAGGGTACGAGACCATGAGAGGATCTGGGACATATCCTCTTGATCTCCGCAAGTAGAAATATTGATTCTTCCATGGTTTTAGAACCGTATCATCGATCCTCTGAAAGATACCCCTATTGTGTAGTAAATATGCTTCTGCTTGTAAAGAGAACGCTGTTGAGTTATCTATGATCATTGGTTCCCCAGGGATGTTAGCCGAGGTCATGATCAATGCATCAGTACGTAGATAGGAAAACAAGAGATGATGGGCTCCTGTATATGCTAGAAAAATTCCAATGGTATCAAGACCTGGGGAGACTCCAAAAGCGTTCTTCTTTTTTACAAGTACAATAGGGCGTTTTTCTGATCGTAACAGCATTTCTTCAGAGTTTGAAATCTCTGCATATCTTCTTGCTGCTGTTATATCTTTGACCATGATGGCAAAGGCTTTCTCCGGTCGTTTATACCACAGGCGAAATCGTTTGATCTGATCAAGTGTACAACAGAGATGCATACCACCCCAGGATTTCATTACTCCTATCTTTCCCTCATTGAGTAGTTCTGCAAATTGTTTGATGGGGTCATCACCGCTGATATCCACTCCATCTGCATCATAGAGATGATACTGTGGACCACATCGCGGACATGAGATCGTCTGAGCATGATAGCGCCTATCTAATGGATCTGTATACTCTTTTGTACAATTCTTACAGAGAGGAAACAGCTTCATCGTAGTGCGTTCACGGTCATAGGGGACATCCTCTATCACACTATATCGAGCACCACAGACCGTGCAATTGATGAAGGAAAAATGATACCGACGGTTCTTTTTGGTGAACAGTTCCTGTTCACAGGCTGTGCATAGTGCTGTATCAACAGGGATGAGTGATTCCTTATCTCCCTCTTTGCTATGACGGATCTCAAAAGAGTCAAAGGAAAGAGAGCAACGGGTTTTTTTGATATCCATTATCTTTGCGATACTAGGAAGTTGTTTATTGAGTTCATCAATGAATACCTCAGGGTCAGTATCAATGACGACCTCGACCTCTGATCCCTTGTTCAATACATATCCATGGCTCTGAAGTCTCTTGGCTACCCGATAGATGGTTGGTCTGAAACCAACCCCCTGCACTATGCCTTTAAAGATAAGTCTTGTCGATTCCCCTTGTTTCATTGGATATTCATCCTTCTTGAACATATAAAGATATAAAAAGGTTGACAACTGGATACGATAGAACGTAGGATGCATCAAAAGAGCATCTATTCTAAAAGGTAGAGTAAAACACTAAAAAACAGAAGATGATACAATGTTGTTGAATAACTCATGAATAAACCGATCCAAGATATCCATTTTACGCAACCTACCATCGATGGATGGACATTACGATTGTTTTATTACCCAGCAAGATCCACACAGAAATCTAAGTCACCTGTCGTCCTTTGTCATGGTCTAGCGGCAAACAAACATAGCTGTGATTTTGGAACGATGGGTACCTCTGAGTGGGAAACCTATAGTCTAGCTAGCTTCATCTCACAGGGTGGATTAGACCAGAAAACATCGTTTGATGTCTGGGTCCCTGAGCTGAGAGGACGAGGGGAAAACGCTTCGTTTCATCCATTAAAGCATCCTGAACGATACAACTGGTGTATTGATGACTATATACAAAAGGACGTTCCAACCATTATTTCCACCATCCGAGACTATTACAAAGAGAAAGAGGGTCTACGCCCTAAACTCTTCTGGGTTGGAAAAAGCATGGGAGGCATGATAATATATGCCTATGGAGAGACCTCACAAGCCAAACGTACGTTGAAAGGAGTTGTCACGATAGGATCCCCTATTGATTTCACCCATACAAGCCCGGTCCTTGATATCCTTAGTCGTATTGCCCCTCGAAATTTCTATATACCTATTAACGCAGCGGATTTTCTTTTGAAACATCCAGATATCAAAGAAAAGTTCAAAGAGACCGGAGCAAACATCGAAAACATCGATGATGATATCTATGAACGCTATATCGCTAAAGGTATGAACAATACGATATCATCAAAGGTGTTGAGTCATTTCTCTGTCTTCTTCAGACATCAAACCTTCTGTAGATACCCCCAATTCCCTTGGTTGTTTGACACCCTAGGTCGCATATCGGTTTTAAAACCTTTGTTCTGGCCTCACGACTACAAACAACAGCTTAAACGTTTCACTACACCCCTTTTAGTCTTAGCTGGACAGAACGATGATGCTGCTCCTCCTGAGGACGTCTCCTATGCTTCCAACCATGTAGGAAGTAAAGATGTCACGTTCATCAATTTCTCAAAGGAGAATGGATACTCTGCAGACTATGGACATCTAGACCTTAACCTTGGGTACAATGTAAAAAAAGAAGTATACCCCGTCATTTATCAATGGCTTCTTGATAGAGACGGATAATGATTATCTATTCAACGGTCATAGCCTTTGAATATTTATCAGTATCTGCTAGTAAGAACTCGCTACCCATGCTCAGACAGTTCACAGGACAGATATCATTACATTGACTACAGAAACAACATCGTGCGAGATATATCTTTATCTTCTTCTCCTCTTCCTTGAATTCGATAGCACCAGTTGGACAGACCTTGATACAGAGTTTACATCCGATACATTTCTCTTTGTCGTATTGGATCTTCCCTCGAAACCCTGGCGGGGTCTCAACTGGTGGGTTGATGGATGCTTTTCCCGCACCTACATCGCTGAGAAAACCTGTTACGTTATCTGGTGCATATTTCGCAGGGAACTTATTTGTGAATGGTTTTTTGAACATCTGACCGAATACTTGAGGAAGCATTGAGAATTTCATATCATCAACCTCCGGGTCTTTTCAACACTTAACCGATGAAGATCCTCACCGGTCAGCTCATGTCTATGGCCTTGTTGAACGATGCCAACTCGATTCGTACAGCTCATACAGGGATCAGTTGATGCTGCAACAATAGGGATATCGGCTATCTGTTCACCCTTTAGCATTGGTATCCAAGGGAGGATGTTATTATATGTTGGTGCTCGCACCTTCCAAGAATATGGTGCCTCTTGACCGGTCATCTTCACATAATGGATTACCTCACCTCGTGGGGCCTCCATCCGACCAACGCCTTCACCGTCACATTTCTTTAGTTGGTTGAGGAGTTTAGCAACCTTTGGTTCTGCAACGATATCTCCTTCTGGAAGATCAGATAAATGTCGTAAGGATTGTTCGATGAGATCAATGGATTGTTTCACTTCTAAGAGACGAACAATGATACGATCATAGACATCACCATTCACCTCACCGGTGAGAACATCAGGGGTCACATAATCAATATCTAGTTCTTCAAAAGCAAAATATGGTTGATCGATACGAACATCTTTTTTAACACCAGATGCGCGAGCGGTGGGGCCAACGGCACAGAGCTTCAATGCATCCTGCTTGGTAAGCACTCCGCAATTCTGACTACGCATCTTAAAGGTCTTATCATCTAGATAGACTTTACGAAGCTTCTCGAAATTATCTTTAAAGAACTGTAATCCTTCCTGAACCACCGGAAACATATCCTTTGTAATGTCACGTCGGACACCA
>JARVGL010000150.1 GCA_029762575.1 Thermoplasmatota archaeon
CAACTGCTATCGAATCGACAAGGGTTGCATCAAAACCCTCGTAATATGTCGTTTCAACAGGAAATCCATGGCGTTGTGAGATATCAAAGAGCAATGAGAGTACTGAGGTTTCCCGTATGATGCATATTGAATCAATAAGCCTCCAATCATTTCCCTCAAAGATGATAGTGACACTTGTTGCATCTGATTGTTCAAGCCAGATATCAGTTTTTTGAGGTATCTGCATTGCTGTTCCTGAAAAAGAGAGCCCGATGAACAACAGGGTCATCGCTACTAGTGGTACGTAGTGAAGCGACGGTAGTTTCTTTGGGTTAGTGAGCATATGTTTGTTTTTGATAAACATCATAAGTGGTACTCCGATAAGAAGAAACGTCAATGAAGCGGAAAGAAGATGATAGATCATGAAGGGAACACCTGCGGCAAAGACCGCTACAAACGTTTGTGGTGTGTGAGGATACATAAGATACCACCAACCGATATTTGTCCATACATCATACAATAATGTACAGGCAACCCCTACACCAACAATGATACCAAATGATTGTATCTTGAACGATTGTATACGTGGTTGTATACGAGTGCGACCAGCAACGTTTACCATACAGATCAAGAGAAACCCGGAATAGGTGAAAAGAACGATCTTGTTCATTTGACTACCAACAAAGATTGGGTTGCCCAACAGGAGGTCGCTTCCGATCATGCTTATAAGAGGAACAAGAAAAGCTAGTGTCGGTCGGATGATGAGAGCAGCAAGAAATGTTAACACCATGATTATTTCAAAATTTGGAAAGGGTTGTAGGTTCCAACCAACAAGAACGGTTCTTCCAATGATTCCTATGATGATGAATATGCAGAGAATTAAAAAATCTGATAACAGTGATGATTGATGGTCTGCTTTTTGAAATATCATTTTTATATCCATTGGTAGTATTCCCCCAATGGAATCGATGAATGCTTATATCTATTTTAAATGTTTTTGTTTTAGCAAGATATACCGATACCCAAATATTAATTTTTTAGATTCTTACTATTTTTTAATATCTTTGTAACAATATTAATAAATTTGTATTTGTCAAGTTCCAGATAGGCAGAGTTCTCGTCTGAGAAGATTTTCTGTCTCGTCGACAATATTCAGACCTTGCAACTTCCACGTTGCAAGTAACGACGAAATGTATTGATAATTCTCTGATCCTTTGATCGATCGGAAAGTACCGATGATCTTTTCCACTATCACGTGCTCTCTGATGGACTGTTCCGCAAGATTATTCGTTGGTTGCATCCCGGGATACAAAAGACAGGTATACCAGCAGCCTAGCCCGTTCTCAATGTACTTTACCACTTTTCGTACATCCAAATACTCTTTATACTCATCCACGGACAGTTGAAGTTCTTTATCCCAGAGTTCTTTCATCTGTCGTCGTTCCTCTATAGGTGGATCCTTCCCAAGAAATTCTTTGAGTCTCTGAAATTTTCTATGCATCTCAATTGACAACATGTATCCATGTTCTGAAGCATCC
>JARVGL010000151.1 GCA_029762575.1 Thermoplasmatota archaeon
AAAAAGGAAAAGAGAAGATAAGTAAATCAAAAGGTGGAGCTGAACATATCACCGAAGCTGCAAAGATCTATGGGATTGATGCAATGAGGCTCTATTATG
This sequence comes from Thermoplasmatota archaeon, assembly GCA_029762575.1. GTDB lineage: Archaea > Thermoplasmatota > E2 > DHVEG-1 > DHVEG-1 > EX4572-165. The sequence goes on from JARVGL010000151.1 coordinate 100, forward strand.
CTCATGTGGGTTCACCTTTTGTAGACATCGAATGGGATAAGGATTCTGTATACAAATACAAAAACAAGATATTAAATATCCATACATTCCTAAATAATCTTCTCTCTTTAGATGAACCTGCGTATCAACACATGGATACATGGATACAATCAAGGATACAGCATCATATCAATATCATTCAAACAAATCTAAACATGTATAATCTACGGGTCGCAGCTAATCAGATATTCTTTGAACTGCAAAAAGATATCCAATGGTATGTGAAAAGAGGTGGAGGTAACAGAAAGATACTAACAGATATTGTTGAAACCATGATATGTTTAATGACACCGTTTACTCCTCATCTAGCTGAAGAGCTTTGGCAACAAGACCATTCTTTGTTCGTATCAGATCAAACCTATCCGCGCTATAATGAAAACGCTTGTTCAAATAGTGCAGATACCAAAGAATATCTTCTTCAAACATTGCTTACTGATATTCAAGAGATACTCAAAGTAACAAAGATTGCACCAAAGAAACTCTGTTTATATACCTCTGCACAATGGAAACAACAGTTCTATAAGAAAGCCATAGATCTTGAGGAACATCATGCTCTCTCTGTCGGTGATCTTATGAAGGAAGCAATGAACGATCCTTTCCTTCGGTCCATATCCAAAGAGGTCTCAAAAATCGCAGGGAAACTAACTAGCGATATTAAAAAACTAAATGAGACCGATAAAAAACGCTATCAAATAGTAATCGATGAACTTGGATTCCTAAACGATGAAAAAAGATATCTTGAAAAAACGTTCTCTTGTACTGTTGAGATCTATCGATCAGATGATGAGAACCGTTATGATCCTCAAGGAAAAGCTCGATTTGCAGAGCCTCTACGACCCGCTATCTATATAGAATGATCAACGAAGAGGAATTATCAATTCAGGGTCATTTGGGATATCAGAAGGTTTATCACCAATGGTAAAACCTTGAGATGTCGTCTCACAATAATAATAGTTTTCCTCTTTATATGTGACAAAATAACCATCGGTTATCTCATCATCTAGAGCAATACCTGCTGCTAGATGCCCGATACCTTCATCAACGATATAGAACAATAGTACCGTTTTGATGTCCAGTTGTCTCATAAGAGACGCATAGAGAAGGGTTGAATCTTCACAATCACCCTGCTTTTCCACCAATGTCTCAACAGGATACTTCCAGTATTCCTCGACGCCTTTACTGATATTATCATTAGCATACTGGATGTTCTGTTGAACAAAAGAAAGAACGAAACCAGCTAGCGTTACTTCATCAAATCCTTTATCCATTGCAAGATCTTGTAACGATGCTGCAAGATCTATTATGACACTATCTTGTGCAGTAACAAAAGCCGCCATCGCATAGGACCCACGCAT
>JARVGL010000152.1 GCA_029762575.1 Thermoplasmatota archaeon
CTTTCTTAACATCTATCTTTTCCTTCTTGCAGCGGTCCTTGTTTCCTTTGTCCCTTTCGTCACTAGTTCATAAAGAACTGCTTTCTTATCTTCAGAGGGTCGCAATAATCGCCCAAGACGTTGAATGTATTCACGGCTGCTTCCAGTCCCACTAACAATGATGCCAACATTGGCCTCAGGGACGTCGATACCTTCATCAAGCACCTGGGAAGAAACCAATGTGGAATATCTACCTTGTTTAAAGTGATTGAAAATCTCTTCTCGTTCCTTGGAATCACTTCGATACGTGATACACGGTATAAAAAATCGTTTTGAAATCTGATAGACCATATCATTGTACCGTGTGAAAATAATAATCCTATCCTCTTTCGAAAGGAGTTTTTGGATCGCTTCAATCTTGGCCTTTGAGTTGTATGCTATCCGTTCCGCTTTGTTTCGAGCTAGTAACGCATCACGAGCATTTTTATCATTCCCTGATCGCATGATAAGTTTCTTGAAATCAACAGGTCCTCTCATCTTGATATGGCTTGATTTAAGATAATCACGAAAAATCTTATGATATTGTTCGTATTCTTTTCTTTCTTTCTCAGTGAGATCGATGAGAATTTTTTTTGTTTCATATGGTGCTAGATATGTTCCAGTCAGGTCATCAGTGCGTATCTCATATACTTTCCCACCAATCAATCGAGGTGTCACCTCATGTCGCATATCCTCCCGTTCATATGTAGCGGTCAATCCAAGTCTATACGGAGATGCAAACATCTCAGCTATCTGCTGGTATCCCTCCCCTGGGAGATGATGAACCTCATCAAAAATCAAAAACTTGAATCGATTTCCAAGGTTCTCTGCATTGATATACGCTGAATCATATGTTGAAACCGTGATTGCACATAGGTCCTTGTTCTCACCAGTATATTCACCGATGTCAATGTTAAAGATCTGCAGCTCTTTTTTCCATTGACGGACCAGATCAAGGGTTGGGACAACGATGAAGGCTGGAGCGTTCACTTGTTCGATAATCTTAATTGCTAATAGTGTTTTTCCAGACCCTGTGGGCATCACGATTACTCCTTTTTTCTGATGCAACCATCGATCCATTGCTTTCTTCTGATACGGTCTCAGATGAATGGTACTTGATAACTCAGGACAGGGGATCAAATCAAGAACCTTGTCCTCATAATGTATATCTGATTGATGAAGATAATCAATGATGTCATTATAATAAAGTGCTTGCGCTCGGTAACAATTCGATCGTGCATCCCATCTCGTGTTTGGTATGTGATAGTCACCCTTTATGATCAGTGTGCCTTTTTGATAGCTAATCTTCATACTTTCTCCATTTTGATAAATATTCTTTTATTTTTTTGGATTTGTTTTTATTTATCTATCTGATATGGAGCATCGTTTAGAAGGTTTAACGTTGATAACTTTTCATTATCATTCTGAAAAGTACCATATCCTAAATACAAGCATAATTGAATTAAAAA
>JARVGL010000153.1 GCA_029762575.1 Thermoplasmatota archaeon
CCACATTCATGCATATACGCACTTGCATAGACGATGTCTCTATCAAGATGAGGGTATTTTGCTTTTTTCTCCATACCAACAACGGATATCTGATAGGCATCCCTTCGGAACACAAAACCATAGGCTCCCTCGGCCTCATTGACCACTAAACCATAATGAAAGATTCCTCTTCGCCAGTTATTCTCATCATTATGTAAGAAATATTTGGTATAGATAGTTTGTAGTTCATTATAGGTGCAAAGTTCATCAAAAGGGATAATTTCTCCGCCACCCATACAGCCATCATCAAGATGATAGACGATGTTTCTTCGATTATGGACCGTTCTAAGTAATTCCTTAGATTCTAACGGGAATTCAATTCTCTCACCGTTAGGGCCGTCTTCCATGATATCCATTTCAACAAAGAGGTCTTTTCTAAAAGGATCTGAGCCCCATTGAGAGGTGAGATATTCTTCATAATTGGTGAGGCCGTCGTTGTCAGGATCAAGGTTCTTATGGTCGTCCCAGTCTAGGGGATGATAGATCCATTCATGTTTCCATTCTCCTGTTCGCCAATCCTCCCAGCAATAATGACCATAGGTATATTCCCAGAGGAATGGTACTCCGTCCCCATCAACATCATCCATTGCATTGTTGACGGTTGGATCTGTCCCATAGACATTGGTCTCCATCCAATAGGGGATCATATCTTTATCGTAATCATTTTGATAGATTCTGAAATTGAGCTCGCAATCAAGGTCATGTTGGTAGATGCTCCCATCATCACAACCATTTAATCGACCATATCCACTGGGGTCCCCTCCTATCGGATCTGAGCTTGTGAAATCATCTCCCCACCAAAGACCATATTTTATGCTATATATGAGTTCCACGTCTTTAGAATCAGAGAACCACGCTTTATCATTACTAATATCACAGAGTCGATTCAACCCAGCATTCCAATCCCATAGTTGTATCTTAATATTGACAAGTTCCTCATCATCAGGGACATCTACTTCAAATGAGAACTGTGGATCATAGATGTATCGTTTGTTCCACCATATCTTACTTTGTCGAAATTGATCATTGATCCAGATTTTTACAAAAAAATCCGGTGCCGTATATCTATCGATGTATTCATTTCTATGAAGATGATTATCCTGTTTTTCAAGGGAACGAATTGAAAGTAGTTCAA
>JARVGL010000154.1 GCA_029762575.1 Thermoplasmatota archaeon
TATGGAAACGCTGATGATGTATAGGGCTATAAGCACGAGGATGAAATCTGCTGTTATACCATAGTTAATGAGTGGATGAAGAACCGCTAATATTGTTGTGGTAAGTGATAAAAAAATCAATGCGATATTATTGACGTGAAGACCAGGTAAGATACCAGTAAGTATGCCGGTCAACACCCCTAGAAAGCAAAAGAGGAGTATGAGAAAGAATTCAATCATCTGATGTTCCACCTATCAAGGGAGTTATGGTATGGTATGGTTCTGTAAAAGTGAAGATATATCGTAATTGTGTTTGGTCATAGGAGAACTGAGCGGAGAGACTTACTGGTTGTCCTGTGTAGATGGTAAGGTTCTGTGATTGTGGGAGTGGAACAAGGATGGTATGGTCTGTGTTGTTGTCAGTGAAGTAAAAATATGTATTGAATTTTGAATCGACATATCCTGTTACGTTGAGGTTATAGTCTAGGTATGCTATTGGGTTTTGTGCGATTTCCCAGAGGGGTATTGTGGTCTGGTTCCATTTTTGAAGGATATTGATTGATTTTGTATCGTCGATGAGTATCTCCCAGGTATCCTTATACTTTTCAACGTTTCCGGTTGCTTGGAGGCGGTCGCCTGATTGTATCTCTAGTGGTGTTGAAGAAAAGATGGTTGCTGTTGTGTTGTTGTCCCGTATAGTTATTATCTGGTTCCCATAGCTTGTTTCGTAATATGTTGTAACTGTTCCCTGTGTTGTTACTATCTTTCCTTCGTAATCAGGGAGCTCGGAAAGTGAAATTATCGGTGGTTGAGCGTAAAGTGATAGGGTATAGAGCGCAAGTATCCCAAAAATTGCGAGTAGGAGAGTTACATATTTTATTTTCATAATTTTAAAAATTTACACGAATGAAATTTTTGTTTTTAAAGTTTACCAAATAATATCGGTAAAACAGAGGACAAATACGCTACTAGAAACGATATTATTTTTAAATGGTCTTAGTATTAAATGTTATGGTTCCTTGTGGCAGTGTGTAAAAAGTCCTAAATCACTTTATATTTCTAAATGTGGATTCAGGATCAAGGCCAAATTCATAAACAGCTCTTGGCATTAGTGAGAGATTATAACCCACCC
>JARVGL010000155.1 GCA_029762575.1 Thermoplasmatota archaeon
TGTTATCGATGGAACACATAAGGTTGCTCTTCCAGGCTTGATCAATACGCATACCCATGTCCCTATGACATTATTACGGGGATATGGTGATGATATGGCGTTACAGGAATGGCTTGAACAATGTATCTGGCCTGTGGAAGCAAAGCTCTCTAAAGAGACCGTACGTATTGCAACTAAACTAGCGGTCCTTGAGATGATCTCTTCAGGTACCTCAACCTTTCTTGATATGTATTTCTTTGAGGATGCCATCGCTGACGTTGCATCCCAGATGGGTTTACGCGGTATGTTAGGGTTTGCATTCATCGATCATGGTACCCCTGAGTATTCGTATGAAGAATTATTTCCTGCTTGTAATCGTTTTATGAAGAGATATCAAACTGATGACTATATCACTCCTCTTCTTGCCCCTCATGGTGTGTATACCTGTGGGCCTGAGACCCTTGCAAAGGTCAAAGAGATAGCGTGCGCATATGATTCTTTGATACATATCCATTGTTCTGAGACCCGTGATGAGGTCTATTCCGTTGAACAAACCTATGGTCGTAGACCAGTTGCCCAGCTCATAGAAACAGGTCTTCTCTCAGATCATATGATCCTAGCGCATTGTGGATGGATAACGAAACAAGAGATACAGGATATTGCAAACGCTCAAGCGTCTGTCTCCCATTGCCCTGTGAGCAATATGAAGATTGCCACCGGTGGTTTTGCGCCAGTCCCTGAGATGCTAACCAGTGGTATCCCTGTAAGCCTTGGGACAGATGGAGCGGCTAGTAACAATACACTGGATATGTTTGAGACGATGAAATTTGCTACTCTTATCCATAAACAACATCGATGGGACCCTAAGGTGCTCCCTGCACAAACCGTTCTAGATATGGCTACAATAAACGCAGCGAGATCATTACATAAACAGGAGTCTCTTGGTGCTATAGAGATAGGAAAAAAAGCTGATATTATCCTTGTTGATTTCCATGTTCCTCATCTTACCCCTTGTCATGATACGGTCTCCCATCTTGTGTATGCTGCAAAAGGTTCAGATGTCTGTACCACTATCATCAATGGAAGACCATTATATCTAGATCATGTTT
>JARVGL010000156.1 GCA_029762575.1 Thermoplasmatota archaeon
GGTACAAAAGCGTCCCATTGCTTCATTTCATTAAACTATGCGAACATACTTCGATTGGATATGGTGATCTTCCCTCCAATACTTTAGTAGGTTTCAGAAGGGATCATGTCACTATCCCAGTATATATCAAGGATATCTCCTCTCTGTTTTGGGTCCTTGGTTTGTACTGTTCCAAAGGCTGGTCGGAGCCAAATAGATCAGCTCATCAGATATCATTTCGAATAAGTGATCTATTACTTAGAGATGGACTTGTATCAAAAATGAAACATATTTTTTCATTAGATCCATATATTGTAAATAGTAAGATTGTTTTCAGTTCAAGATTGTTAAATATCCTATTCATACAGGTCTGGGATGCTGGGTTAACAGCATACGGGAAAAAAATACCAAAAATCATTTATAATGGTGAGAGAGACGCTATTCAGCAGTTTATCTCAGCGTTCTTTGACAGTGAAGGATCCATTAGTTTAAACCCAGAGAGAGTGACATTCCATTCAGTATCACAAACCCTAATTGAGGGAATAGCAACACTACTTCTCAGGGAGGATATCTTTGGAAGATTCCTAAAGATCAAAGAATGTTTACCTAGAAAAAAGGTACTTAAACGATATAAAGAACTTGGAAAAGACCCTGCTACTCAGGAACTATACCATTTTGTGTTAACTGGCAAGGATAGAGACAAATTCACCCAATTTGTTAGACCTGTTTCAAAGAAAA
>JARVGL010000157.1 GCA_029762575.1 Thermoplasmatota archaeon
AGAGGAAAAAGAAATCTATTAAATAATCTAAGCACCTGTTTTTCAAATCATCTTTATTACTTACATAGAACACATATATTGGAGTCAACTACCACCGAATTTATTCAATGGCTTGTCTGGCAACAGGTAACGTAAGAGTTGATTAGAATGCATAAGAAAAATATGTAGAAGTTGAATTTTTTTAACGTTCTTGAGTCAATACATGTCGTTGGGGTGGTTGATGGCTGGATTTTTCTTCTTCTGAATCTATATGGATCTATAGTCGTTAACCTGACAAGTTTTGCATGCAAAAGATGGTTAGTAGCTGACAGGTTTCGCAGGAAATTTGATTAAGGGTGGAAAAATCGCTTTGTTATTGTTAGACTGATAATCGTAACTAAAAGAGCTATAAAGAGACACAATACTATGCCAATAGAACTTTTAGATCTTGGGACACTCATCATAGGTATCATTTTATTCATCATCCCTGGATATCTGTGGAGTTATCTGTTTCTTGAAGAGCTTACCTGTTTGGAACGTATCATCTTTGGTTTTATCCTTACCGTATCCCTTTTCATCCTTTCGTTCTTCGTGCTAGATATCATCTTAAAGATCCCTATCACCCAAACAAAAACCATGCTCATCTATGCAATCTATACAGCAACTATCATAGTTCTTTATCTTTATTCCCTCATCAAAAAAGGAGTCTCACCACAAACAAAGAA
>JARVGL010000158.1 GCA_029762575.1 Thermoplasmatota archaeon
GATCAGATAGTCAAAAAAGAACCTACTAAGAAAGAGGAGACGGATAGGTTCACGGTGGAAACAATTGTAAAGGAACTTGCGGGGTTAAAACTAAGTCTGAATAGGACGTTAACAGATATCTCAGATAGATTGATCTCAGAGGTCAATACACTTGAGGCTATTAAAAAGGAGATCCAAGTAGAAACAAATCATCTTACAGATATCCATAACATCCAGGTTGAAGCTGATTCCTTGAATAACCTTATGCATCTGCATGAGGAGAAGAAAAGAAACATTGAACAAGAGATGAAAGCTATAAAAGAGCAATGGGAAAAAGAACAACGGGACCATGAACTAGCAGTAAAAGAGAGGGATGAACGGCTTAAAAGGGAGCGAGAGCGAGAGCAAGAGGAATATTCCTATGTTCTTTCAATGAAACGGAAAAAAGAGAAAGATACATATGAGGAAGAAAAGTCGTTGATGCAACGACAACTTGCTTTAGAAAAGGATCTTAAGATGAAAGATATCAAAGAACGTGAGCAAGCTCTTAAACAACAAGAAGAAGAGTTACTTGAGTTACGGGAAAAAGTGAAAGACTATCCTGTTGAACTCTCTAAGACGATCGATAAGGTACGTCAGGAGACCAAAACACAGGTTGAAAGAGAATTAAGGCAGAAAGCGGAACTACAGAATCGGGAG
>JARVGL010000159.1 GCA_029762575.1 Thermoplasmatota archaeon
AACGAGTTTGAGTTGTGTTATTCCTCTGATGTTCAATCGTTTCATATCCAGATATGTTTTTAACCGAGAAAAGAACCGTTCCACACTGACTCTTTTCCGATATTTTTCTCGGAACCATGCTGGATACCGTGGTTTTATCCGTGTTTTACTGACTTTGATGATTGGTTTCACTTCGTCATTGAGCAGTGTTTTTCTTATCTTGGATGAATCATATCCTTTATCTGCAAGAAATGATACAATTTGAAACTGTGAATCATATGATTTCACCTGAGCGTAGAGTGGAGAAAATGCTTGTGAGTCATGCACATTTGCTTTAGTGAAAAAGAATGCTAAAGGAAGTTCTGTAAATATTTCGTTGGTTTATGTAACTCTTTGCATTTGCTATATTTCTCAACTATATCCTTCATCTCATTATCAAATACAGTTTTCTGTTCCTCTCGTTCACCAAGCGAAGGATCATTTGAAAGGAACTCTTTCAGATCATTGAAACAATGATGAATGGTCTCTGACAATTCTTTACCATCATCTGAACTGTCTTTGAACGTATCTATCTCTCGTAATAGATGAGCCCAGCATC
>JARVGL010000015.1 GCA_029762575.1 Thermoplasmatota archaeon
TATTTTTTCTAATCATTATCCTGTAGAGGCGAAAACAAGCGTTTTATCACCTCTATTCTCCTTCCAATCATATATTGATATTGAATATAATACGTCGATATTTCAAAACGAATTATCACTAAATAAATCATACAATATCCCATTAACGATCATCTATACATCAGATTTACCTATAGAGTTTGTTAATAAGTTACAACCACTGAACCGTGCTTTCTTCATGCAATCGAACATGATGATTTTTGGAAAATCGATGCTTCAGCAGATAATCAATGTTTCGATCTTAAATAAAGAATCATATCATTGGGTACAGATGAATCTAACAAATACAAAAATATATGCTGAGGGTATTCCATTTAAAGATGAAGAGATACGGGTCCAAACGAGCCTAATCTTTTCGCCTCTTGAACAAGCACCTGCACAATTTGACCATATCATGCTAAGAATCGAATGCGAAGACCTCGGGATCCTGAGAGGAGTCACTTATGATGCATTAATCGAGTTTAAACCAGTGTACAGACCAATGATAACGATTACTCCAAGAGATTCTTTACAGTTGGTTAAACCAAATGATGCTGTTAACTATAATATTATTATTGAGAATCATTCGAACAAGATGATACGACTTACCTCTACGATACTTACCAATGAATCAACCTGGAACCCTACGATAAATCCTACCTATTGCGATATCGAACCAGACACTGATACGTTTTTCATCTTCTCAGTGATTTCACCAGCAACATTTGGATGGCACGATGCCATAGAAGAGTTCGATATCCTTTTCTCTACTGAACTTTTTCCCATCCAAGAAAACCGATCCATTGATGGTACATATCATATACAATTAAAAGCAAAAAACTATGGTTTTTCCACTCCTTCTTTCGAATTCATTGGTTTCGCTCTTGCAGCACTATGCATGATATCTCTGTCAAAAATATCAAAGAAAAAAAGAGGGGGGGCGGATAGATGAATGAAACAATGTAAAAAGATGATCTTTGCACTCTTCTTCTTATTCCTATACCTTATGTTACTATGGCAACCATTGATTGCTGAGAGTACGATAGAAGAATCCAATGCAGAGATAAATGCGTATATCGAGAAAGCAGGGGAACTACCAGTGATTGGGACATCCAGTTGGACCGGAATCAATCTTACGATACAGGATACCATAGGGATGAATTGGACACAGTTCCAGAGGGATTTCTTTAATGATAGTAAGCCGATAATGAAATTATATTTTTTAATTACATGGTCTTTATTGTTTAATAAACAGCTACCTGTCCCCATTCAAAACTATCTAGGCTATACTTCTCTTCATATCGAGGTCGATACGCCATCGAATCATACCAATGGATGGTTTACACGGATAACACCAAACACAATAACAAATACTACCACTGGGAAAACACATACGGTCTTACTGGAACTAAAGATAGACGCTGCTCCTGTCACAAATACAATAACACTTAGATTGAATTGTTCCAGATATGATACAGTGGGAATGTATTATGGTTCCTCATACATCGATATACCATTGAAAGCAAACCCTGAGGAATTCATTGCTATGAAGATTGATAACAGTACAATATATTCTACTCCCCATGAAGAGGTACTGCTGCAAGCTCAATTAACCAATAAAGGATTCTATAAGGAGACGTTCTTTTTCATCCTTAATAGTTCAGAAGAAGTTGTTACAAATATGAACGATCAGGTCTTAGTATTGGAATCAGGTGAAACAAAGACCATATCCTTTAATGTTCTAACCCCTGATAAACTAATTGATCTTGGGACCCCCTATTTGATATCTCTTTCAGCCTATTCCTCGTCAAATAAGATCATTTACCCGATTGGATCATATACGGTGATCGTCCGAGGAGCACAGGTCACCCATCTTCTCTTTCTCGTTGTATTACCAATCATTCTCTTTCTCGTAGTTGTGTTTATTTTCTATAGTAAAATACTAAAAACACGCTCTAAGATTGTTAAACAGAGAACCATGGAGCAGTGAATCACTTTTTTTATGATGTTTTTTTATTCAAAAAAAGATACCTTTCCCCCGGATTTCTTATGGGTCCATAAGGGTTATAATTTAAATACTATAATCGTATTCGGAACATACCTTAATCAGAGTAATAGAGGAAAAACACTATGGCACGAATGCATGCGAGGCGAAAAGGGAAATCGGGATCAACACGCATGTTCACTCGAACAGAACATCCTGTATGGAGTGCATTAAAACCCCGAGAAGTTGAATCAAGGATCCTGGAACTTACAAAACAAGGATACTCAACAAGCCAGATAGGTATGATACTACGAGATCAATATGCGGTCCCTAACATCAAACTAGCAACAGGGAAAAAGATATCCCGGATACTCAGAGAGAACAGAATGCAACCAGAAGTACCTGAGGACATGAAGAACCTTATCAGTACCGCCTTGAAATTACGAACTCACATTGATAGCAACCATAATGATTATGCCAATAAACGTAACCTACAGCTAACTGAGTCAAAGATCCGACGTCTTGCGAAATATTATAAAGGAACTCAACGTCTCCCTGAAACCTGGAAATACAGTCCGAAACTTGCAAAACTCTTATTTGAATAGATTCGAGTACATTTTCACACCGCCTTCATAAGGCGTATCTTTTTATCCTTTTTTACCATTCAAAGTGAAGACTATGACTCAGGATATCTGGAACCTTGCAGAGAGTGCGGCTCAACAGATCCGTTCAAACAAACAACATACCCGTTTTCGTATCATATCCCATTATGATGCTGATGGTATCACCTCTGCAGCCATCATGTGCCATGCGCTTTTCAGGCAGGGTTTTGATGTTCATACAACACTTATGAGGAACCCTTTCACCAAAGGACTTGAACGATTAAAGCAGGAGAAAAACGAATTCATCATATTTACAGATCTAGGTAGCGGACAGATCCCAATGATCGAACCATTATCCGCTCAGATCATCATCATTGATCATCATCAGTTACGAACTACTGAAACACCGGATCATATCCTTCAGATAAATGCAAATCTATGCGGTATCAATGGGAATAATGAGGCATGTGGAGCCACCTTGACGTATGCTGTGGCAAAGATGCTTAGCGAAGACAACAAGGATCTTCTTGCTCTTGCTTTAGCTGGTGCAACAGGCGATAAACAATATATAGGAGGGTTCCAAGGATTCAATAAGCAACTTCTTGACGAAGCACTTGAAAAAAAGATCGTTACACCCATCATCGGTCTGAAACTTCCTAATGAACCTTTGATAGATGCATTATCTTTCTCTGTTGATCCGTTCTATCCGGGTCTTTCTGGTCGAAAGGATGCGATACAAGCGTTTCTTGAAGAACTCTCTCTCGATGCCCATAAAACGTATCAACAAATAAGCACTGAGGAAAAAACAAGACTTCATTCAATGCTTATACTACGACTCGTTGAACAAGGATGCCAACCAAATATACTTGATACGGTTATCCGAGAACGATATGAAAGCCTGCTCACCTATGGCGAGTTGGAATCATTTGCAGATCTGCTTGACTCCTGCGGAAAAGGAGGTCATCGAGAACTTGGACTAGCTACCTGTCTAGGTGATACCACGGCATATACCAACGCACAAGGTCTAGAGAAAGAATATAAGCAACAGATCCTAGATGAACTCCTTGTCCTTGAGCGTGATGGCGTGAAGGAGACTTCATCATTTCGCTATTTCTATACAGATCATTCATCCCTTGGTGGTGTGATAGGCGGTATCCTCATAAACTTTCTACTCGATAAGGAAAAACCATTGCTCTCTATCGCTAAGAAACCTGATGAACTCCATATATCAGCGAGAGGCAATCAGTATCTAGTCGACAAAGGTCTTGATCTAGGATCAGCGTTACAGCAAGCTGCAACAACCTTTCATGGACATGGTGGGGGCCATAAGATAGCAGCTGGTGCCACAGTTTCATCTACCATTGAAAAAGAATTCATCGAACAGGTAGACAATATCATATCAACCCAGTTACAGCTAGGAGGAACATAATGGATATCAACTGTGAGATATCGTTAGCATACGATACAGAAACACAAGCTATAAAGATCCAAAAGGTAGTAGCAATTGATGATGGCTCTTTTATCTCATCAAAGACCAAGAACAACACCCTTATCGCTCATATCAACAGTACATCCCTTCCCTCTTTTCTGCATACCCTTGATGATTACTTGGCCTGTGTCACCGTAGCAGAGAATGTTTTAAAAAGAGAACCTCAGAAATGAGAAAAAAACTATTGAGGCCTCGCTGAGAAATAAATGAGAAAAACCTTTAAATAAGAACTCTATCCAACCCCAATGGCTAAACGAAGAAAAGAAACTGAAGATGAAGAAGAGAAAGTCGATTTTAAGATGCCAAAATTCGATGAGGAGGCATTTGTAAGAAAGGAAAAAGAAAAGATTAAGACGACCTTTATCTCCTTTGTCTTTGGCTGTATCATCGCGCTTATCTCGTTTGGATTCTGGACACTTCTCTCAGGAAATCCTGCTCAATGGACCCTTGTCTTATTATTTGGTATCTTCTCAACAGCATGGATCAATTATCTCTTTAGAAGGTTCAACTTTGATATTGAGGGACTAGGCCGGAAAGGGTTGTTTTCCGCATATGCCATCTATATTCTCACATGGATCTTTGTTCTTATCGTTCTTGTCAACCCACCATTTTATGATGATGAACCCCCATCTATTGAAATGGTATCACTCCCGATGATGCAAGAACCTGGTGGAACGGTAAAGATCGTTGCTCACGTTGTTGACAACATGGATATCTTAGATAATGTGGTCGATTTCACCTTGAAATATAATAATACCATTATCTTAAATGATGCTTTTCCACTGGAGAATAATATCTTTCTTTATGAGTTTGAAAACCCAGATGGATTGATCGGAACGTTTACCTATACGTTATCTGCTGAGGATACCAGTGGATACACCTCCATACATAATGGAACATTTTCCTATGATCCAGATACTATACGAATCCCTGAGCCAACAGGATCAGATACACCTCCCGGACCGACTGTTCGGTATACGACAGATATAAAGATTGATGTAAAACCGGATGTCGATTGGGTCTATTATATAATAGATGGTCATATGATCAATGTCACAAAAGCTGAAAGCGGGTTCTATACATCGTCTCCTAGAAAAGAAGGTTGGACAAGAAATTCAGAGGCAAATCTTTCTGTCTATGCAAAAGTATTCTACTTTTTTGAGAACGTGGAAACAGGTTTCAACAATACAATTATTGATACTGATACCTATTATTATAATGTCAGTAGTGATAGTGAGATCGGAACAGAGGCCCCTCCATCAATAACACTGCCGCAACCTCGATATGTCCTAGTTCCAGGTTTTGAAGCTGTCGTCTTTTTGTTCTCGCTTCTTGGCGTTGCTCTCATTGTGAAATATAATAGGAAACAATCAAAGAAATGATCATGAACCCTCTTGCTGAATTCTGCCATGAACTAAAAACTGGTTTCATCCCAAAAACTAAGGATCCTAAGAGACCAGTTCGTGTCTGGTCAGAACCAGATAGATACCATGATGAGATCATAAACGCTTTTGTCATCATCCTTAGAACTAAGGGTTGTTCCTGGGCGCAACATTCAGGTTGCAGTATGTGTGGGTATTTCAATGATAGTGCATGGGATACCATCACTTCAGATGATATCATACAGCAATATACTACAGCGATGGCTTCTTACAATAAGGAACCTGTCGTAAAGATTTTTACATCAGGTAGTTTCCTTGATACATCAGAAGTGCCACTATCATCTCAAGATCATATCTTTACTGATCTAGGTGGGAAAGTAGAGAAGATAATGGTCGAATCCAGACCAAAGTATATCACTGATACACGTTTACATCATATTTCAACGATATGTGATGATACGGCTGTCGAGCTAGGTGTTGGCCTAGAAACAGCAAATGATACCATAAGAACCCATGTGATCAATAAAGGTTTTAGTTTTAAAGACTATCAACAAGCTGCAGAAACCATCCATAAACACAATAAGATGCTGAAAACATATGTTCTCATCAAACCAATATTTCTAACAGAGGCCGATGCGATCAATGACGCTATTCAAACAACAAAAGCAATTACGCATATGACCGATACCATCTCATTTAATCCATGTAACGTCCAACGAAACACACTTACCGAGTATCTTTACAAAAAAGACCAATACCGTCCTCCATGGCTATGGAGTATCATTGAGATACTTAGAGAAAGTAAACATATTGCACCAGGTACTCGTTTACAATGCGATATAGCTGGTGGAGGAAGTAGACGAGGGGCGCATAATTGTAAGAATTGTGATAGACCGGTCCTTGACGCCATTTCTCGATTCTCCTTAACGCAAGACGACTCTACATTCGCGGATCTAACCTGTACCTGTAAAGATCAATGGCATGATCAAATAGAACTAGAAAAAATGACGTTTGGCTCTATCGTTGATTTCTCAAAAGAGGTCTTTTCATGAACGAAATAGTACAGCAAGGAGATATCGTCAGCCTCATTGATTCAAATGAGAACGTCTATATACTTGATACAAACGGTCAAACGGACCATTACAAAGGAGTAGGTGTGTTCTCACCACAGACCCTAGTTGGAATACGATACGGGACAACATATTCTATTGGAAACAAAGAATTCTATCTCCTCCCAGTCTCCCTTCCAGATTCATTAAGGAGTTTGAAGAGAAACGCTCAAATAATCTTACCAAAAGATGCAGCCCATATCATTATCAACTGTTCCATAACGCCTGGAAAAAACGTTCTAGAAGCAGGAATTGGATCAGGGTCTCTTACAACGGTGCTTGCATCAATCGTTGCACCACATGGTCATGTGATATCCTATGATCTCCGAGAAGATTTCATCAAGCATGCAATCAAGAATCTGAAAAGGACGAATCTTGATTCCATCGTCACAACAAAACAAAAAGATGTGACAGAAGGTATCGATGAACAAGATCTTGATGTAGTGATCCTTGATATCCCTAATCCCTGGGATGCGGTAGTTCATGCATACAACGCTCTATCCGTTGGAGGATATCTCTGTGCATACTCCCCACTGATCTCACAGGTTGAACAAACGGTCAAAATGTTACAAAAACATCCATTTATATGTTTACGGACCTTTGAAACATTGGAACGAGACCTTATCGTAAAAGAACAAGGTACCCGGCCAAGCTTCTCGATGCTTGGACATTCAGGCTATCTTACTTTTGCTAGAAAGGTACTCTAAAACTCTGTTACTGTTTTATTGAGTGAAGTTTTATACCTCGTTGATTCTGATAATTCCCTGATTTCTTCTCATAGAGTTCAGACGGTGGTGTCTCTAATCGTTCAAAGACTATTTGACAGAACCTATCACCAATAGGGATCTCAAGATCTGTATCATTTGCATTAAAGCAACTTATCGTGAGATTTCCATGAAATCCAGCATCGACCTTACCGAAACTTGCCATAACACCTTTTCTTGCATAACTTGAACGGATCCAAAGCTGAGATGTGATCTCTGAGCCCATTTTTAGGAATTCCTTGGTACTAATAGCAAACCATGATAACGGTGGAACGACCGCCATACCCTCTTTGACATACTGATCAGATTTTTTGATATAGATCTCATCAATTGAAAGATCATACCCATTAGGGGTAAGATTCTTTGGAAAAAAAGGTTCAATTGCTAGCACTTTATCATCTATTGATCTTTTAATATCGATATCAGAAAGAACGCCCATTCATCATCCCTCATCACTATATCTATTCAATACGTATCGAATTGATGACTACGTCTTTTAATGGTTTATCATTCCGATCCTTCTGCATTTTCGAGATTGATTCAACAACCTCGAAGCCCTCAACCACTTTTCCAAACACAGAATGATGCTTATCCAACCATGGTGTAGGAGCAACGGTGATAAAGAACTGAGAACCACCGGTGTTAGGGCCTGCATTGGCCATAGAAAGCATTCCTTTATCATCATGTTTCAACGATTTATGGAACTCATCAGGGATCTTATACCCGGGCCCACCTCTCCCGGTTCCATGGGGGCAGCCACCTTGTATCATAAAACCAGGTATCACCCGATGAAATATCAGACCATTGTAAAACTTTTGGTCAACTAATTTCATAAAGTTCCCTACAGTTATTGGAGCTTTATCTTGGAAAAGCTCGATCTTAAAATTACCTTGATTTGTATTAAATGTTGCAATCTTATTTACCATACGATTCACCTGCTCCTATCCAAAACTAATCTTCAATTGTAATACTATTTATGATAATATCTTCAAGGGGTCTTCCACCACCAACAGAACCAAAACTACTATCATGTGGTTCGTCTGCGATATCTCGAACCACTTCGATTCCTGAGATGGTCTTACCAAACACCGCATAGCTTCCATCAAGACCAGATTGAGCACCATCACAAATGAAGAATTGTGCACTTCCGCCGACACCAGCTCCAGTACTTGCCATAGAGATTGACCCATCTTCATGAATCAAATCTGGATCTGATTCGAAAACAATATTTCCATAGGGGCTATTCTCTGTAGTTCCATCCGGGTACGTGTTTCCTGCTTGTATCATAAAATTATCCATTACTCTATGGAAGATCATGTCATCATAAAAATCATCCTTACTGAGTTTGACGAAATTCTCAACGGTCTTTGGTGCCTTATCTTGATAGAGTTCAACTCTGATTGTTCCTCGGGATGTATCAATAACTGCAATGGGGTTAACAGTGTCACCGTTCGTGGTATCAGAACCATTCTCAGAAGCCTGGTTCAACACAAGATAGACACCAGCTGCAATTACAATAATGCCAATTAAAACGATAATAGCAATGAGCGGTGTCTTGTTATTGGTTGGTTTCTTCTTCATCTCATTTGAACGCTTTCGCTCAGTCTTTTTTTTCGATGCCATACAGTAGATGAAAATAACAAGTTATACATAAGTGTTTTTCATCATTTCATGGTCTGGTTGGACTTTTTTTTTTGAATAGATTCACCAATCTACACGTAAGCTATTTAAAATCCCACTGAATGATAAAAAATCGTGACCATATCATCTAATATGCAGCAAAAACCATTCACCTCATCAGTTCAACAGACACAAACAAACAAGTGTCTCCTTTGTCGAGGTGTAAAGCTCCTTTGTGGACGATCCCGATGCCCTGTTCTCGTAAAATTCCATGCAAGAGACAAGATTAGGCCATTGATTGATACAATGAAGATGGGGGGAGCATCGCCCCCTAGTGTCTTTATCGGACGTATTGGTTACCCAAAAGTATCCATTGGTCCTATGATACCACCACTAATGGGTGATACATCGATAATAGATTCTCCTGAACAATGGATGGAGAAAAGTATCGATGATATTGTAAACTTCCGATCTATGCTAGTCCGAGGAAAATTCACTGCGAATGTTCATGATGTAGAAAGCCACAATAAGATAATCAGCTACACTAGAGAACTTGCGTTATCAAAGAATAGTGTGTTTGCAGAAGCATTATTTGAAAAGAAACCAAGAGGACGAATCGCTTTCTATGATGAGGTCCAACCACATGGCCCCTCAGCGCCCTTGAAACGATTTGATATCTCAAACCCAAAATATGATTTCCATATCGAAAAAGCATTCTACGATACGGATCTAAGATCAAACGAGGCAGTCTTTCGATTATACAAAGATGGGGTTGCAGTTTCAAAGATACAGAAAGCATTTAGCGTTGGGGCATTTGGTGTTGGAAAACACCGACGGTTCGTCCCCACCCGTTGGAGTATCACTGCGGTGGATTCAAACATTGGAAAACAACTCATGTCAAAAACAAAGGAGTTCCCCTGGCTCAATGAGTTCAGGGTATACATGTTCAACCAATTCGATAACAGATGGGTTATCCTTATGATGCCTAGTGAATGGCAATATGAACTCATAGAGGCTTGGTATCCGAACACTACCTGGAATCAATATGGATCTGATGTTGCTATCTATAATAGTTATGAGTTCAATGATGGAAGGACCACCTATGCAGAGATCGGTGGATGTTATTATGCTGCAAGACTAGCGGTAAATGAGACACTACATAAGGAGAAACGACAAGCAGCAGTGGTCATCCTTCGAGAAGCTCATCCTGGCTATATCATGCCGATTGGAGTATGGAATGTTAGAGAAAGCGTACGAAGAACACTTCAACAACCATATACCTCATTTCAAACACTTTCAGAATCACTTGCTTCCATTGGACAGAATCTAAGTATCCCACTCTCCCGATGGATCAAGATAAGCGCACTTCTCAAGAACAGATTATATCAAAGACGATTAGAAGATTTCATCATGTGATACTCTATGAATGTAGAAGAAATCGATTGTAAGACCGCGTTATCTCTTTCTAAACTCCCAGGTCTCACCTATTCCTTGAATCCCTATAGTGGATGTCAACATCAATGTATCTATTGTTATGTACCAAGTGTCCTTCATCTCCCCAAAGAAATTTGGGCTAGCTCTTTAAAGGTAAAACGAAACATACCTTTCATCTTAGCAAAAGAACTACAAAAGAAAAAACCAGGTATCGTAGGACTATCAACGGTCACTGATCCATACCAACCTTTAGAAAAAACCTATCAATTGACTAGATACTGTTTACAACAACTCCTCAAAAAGGAGTTCCCTGTTTGCATTCAAACAAAATCATCTCTCGTCCTTAGGGATATTGATATCATTACAAGGTTTTCGCAGATAGAAGTAATGATGAGCATTGGGACAGATGATGAGTCTCATCGAAGGATACTTGAACCGGGGAGTTCACCGATATCTGAACGATTGAAAGCACTAAAGGCATATGGGGAGACAAAGGTTAAGACAAGTGTATTTTTTGGTCCGATCTATCCAACCATAACTATAGAACAATTACCAAGAATCCTTGATAGCTTTATCGATGCACATGTTGATGAGATCATGATAGATATGTTGCATATGAAACCAGGGTTGCAGCAACATATTAAAGAAACCCTAACAGACAATCCACAGTTATCAAAAGCCTTTTCATCTGGAACAAGCAGAGATAAAGAATGGTTTACAACCATTCGAGAAACAATTCAAAGGTATCTGAAACATACTGATATTACTGTTGTTGATGCCTTTTAAAGCTTGTAACTGTTAATCGATATTTACCTTATACCCTTTATCGTTGTCTTTTTTTAGTTCCTTCTTCTGAATGATAACGTCAAGGACACCATTTTTGTATGTAGCTTTTGTGGTCTTTGGCATCACATCTGCAGGGAGATTTACGATCTTATGATATTTCCTCTGCGGTGTATCCACTGTTATCTCCAACTCGTCTTCTGTCACATTCAGATCTATATCCTCTTTTTCCACTCCGGGGATCTCAACAGTAACAGAGACTGCTTCCCCACAGTCAATTACATCTGTCAATGGTTCCCTTTCCTCTGAGATACTTGGTTGACCCTCTTCGGATTGCACCGGTTTATTACCAAAATCCTCAAGATGTGGTTTTCCATCAGGGCCAACATAGAGCTTATAACCATGGACAAATGGTTTAGCGGGTGGTGTTTGTGACATCATTCGCATCATTTCCTCGGCCATTCGTCGGAAATCATCAAAGAGACGATCATCAAAAAAATCATTAAAGAAATCATCATCGAAGCCAAATTGATCAAAGGGATTCTTTCTTCGTCTATTGCGATCTCTCTTATATGGATCCATATATCATACCTCATTTGTACGTGTGGTAAACATAGATAATACTCTTATATAAGATTTTCACTGATTTCATATTGTTACTCTATAGAGCAACAGTTTAAAACAATAAATAAAAGAATGATACGGTGTGCCATAGTTCTATGATAAAACGCCAGTTATCTATGGGCTTCAGGATAGTTTTAAGTATAAGGAATGTATTACCGAGAAAACCGCATATCCTATTTAAATAATGTTACTATAATGTGAGGCCTATGGCAAAAGCACGATCAAGATCAGCAGCACGAAAGGTAAAAGACAAATGGAAGGCGAAAAACTGGTATAATGTTCTTGCACCGGCATCCTTTGACCATGTGACGATTGCAGAAACACTTGCCGATGAGCCTGATAAACTCGTTGGAAGGGTCACTGAGGTCTCCCTTCAAGATTTGACCAACGATTTCAGACGGTCCCATATCAAATTATTCTTTAGGATTAGTTCCATTGAAGATGGCAAAGCTCATACTGAATATATTGGCCATACTCTTACGTCTGATTATCTTCGTCGGATGATACGACGAAAGCGATCAAAGATAGACGCAGTCTATGATGTGACCACTAGAGATGGAGCAACGGTACGCATCAAACCCTTTGCCACAACGGATCGCCGAATTCAGAATTCTCAGAAACGGGTGATTCGAGAAACAATGAAACAAACCATTACAAAACAGGCGAAGGCAAGCACTCTCTCAGAATTCGTTAAATATATCATTGATGGAAAGATTGGTGTTGACATCTACAAGAACTGTAAGACGTTATATCCAGTGAAACGTATCGAGATATTCAAGACCGAGGTCTTCAACCAACCAACGATACACATTGAGGAACCAAAGAAAAAGGAACCTATCGAAGAAGTAACAGAGAAACAAACACCGCCAGTTGAAGAAGAACCAACCGATGAGCAGACCACTGAAACTGAAGAGATACAAAAAGAACCATTGGAAACCACTCAACAAGAATCTGAAGAACCGATCGAAGACATCAAAGAATCATCAAAAAAAGAGGTTTCTGAGGAAGTTGAACCTGAGGAATCGGAAGAACCTGTTGAAGAGATTGAAGAATCTTTTAAGGAAGAGATTTCTGAGGAAGTTGAACCTGAGGAATCTGAAGATTTAGAAACTGAGAAGTCCGAGAAAGAATCAAAAAAGAAATAAATCAATCTTTGTTCTGTTCAATTTCTTTCTTCTTTTCATTATTTGTATCATAAATGTAAAAAAGAAGGTCTTTATTACATTGTTGGGGTTTTTGTGAACGAACATGATATTGTCGTAATAGGGTGTGGTGCTGGAGGTGGGACAGCAGCGCAATTCGCGAGAAAAACAGATAGAAAAGCACAGATAACCATTTTTGAAAAGGAATCCTATCCACAGTATTCTAAATGTGGATTGCCTTATGTTATCTCAAAAACAATACCGTCTCCATCAGATTTAATAGAATTTAACGAGGACTGGTTCAAAAAAGCAAGGATCGACCTTCATTTAGAGACAACTGTTCAGAGTATAGATACGAAAGACCAGATCATTACTGCGAAGGGATCAGATGGCAGCGTTGCCAAAAAGCATTATACATCTCTTATCATAGCGACCGGTGCATATCCATTGATACCACCGATAAAAAATATCACAGTTGATCATCGTTTGCTTCATGGTGTGTTCACCCTTCGCACCATTGACGATACAAAAGATATCGAGGCATTTATAACAAAAGAGGGAAATGCAACAGTGATAGGGGCAGGTCTTATTGGTATGGAGATGGCAGATTGCCTTCATAAAAGAGAGATGAATGTTACCCTTGTTGAGGCACTACCAAGCATCCTTGCTAATACCTTAGATGATGAGATGTCATCACCAGTTGAGCAACATATAAAGGAATATATCACTCTTTATACGAATCATCTAGCACTTGAAGCCCAATCAGATGGACAAGTGATTCGATCTTTAAAGATACAGAATAGATCAACAAATGAAACAAAGAGCATACCAACAGATCTTCTCATTATTGCAACAGGGACAACACCTGATGTCTCTCTAGCTAAACAAGCAGGTTGCAATATTGGAAAGACTGGTTGTATCAAGGTGGATGCTAATAGCCAGACGTCACAAAAGAATATATATGCAGTTGGTGACTGCACAGAATCCATAGATTATGTAACTAAGAGACCCGTTCGTATTGGCTTAGGAAGTATTGCGGTACGCCAAGCGATCGCTGCAGGAATCAATGCTAGTGGTGGCAAATATCATCTACCTGATGGCGTACTCCAGACATGTACCTCAGAGTTCTTTGGAATAGAAATAGCTGCGGTAGGTCCATCAACCATATCATTATCCGATACCGAGCTTATCACAGGTAAACATATAGGATCCTCCCTGCCAAGCTATTATCCGAATGGAAAACCAATCACGTTGAAAACACTCATCGATGCGCAAACAGGACGCATCCTTGCTGCACAAGCAGTAGGGGACAATGCTGCACAACGCATCAATACTTATGCTACTGCGATCCTAGCGGGTTTGACCATTGATACCTTCCGGAAACTTGAGACAGCATATGCGCCTCCAATCGCACCAACTCTTGACGTGGTCACTCTTGCAGCAGATATCGCTGCAATGAAACAAGAACGAAGACATGGACGATGACGTTAAATGAAGATACTCCATATCGCTGACACACATCTTGGGTTTTCTGCATACAGGAAATCAACAACAGATGGTGTCAACCAACGGGAAAAGGATATCTATGATTCTTTTACTCAAGTGATTGATTATGCGTTAGCTGAACATGTTGACCTCATCCTTCACGCTGGTGATCTTTTTGACACCGTTCGACCAACAAACAGAGCTATCACTGTAGCTTTACAACAGATACTCCGATTATCCGCTGCACAAATCCCTCTTGTGATAATCGCAGGTAATCATGAACAACCGAAACTACAGGAAACAGGACATATATTCAGCATATTTGATCATTTGGATACTGTCTATCCCGTCTATCGAGAGACCTATGAAAAACATTATTTTACCATTGATGATGAAAGCATCTGTATCCATGCACTTCCACAGATAAACACCGTTGATCTATTCCAAAACCAACTAGAGAATATAACCAAAGATAACGATGCGGATATCAACATACTTTTGTTCCATGGAGCAGTTCAAGGCATCAAGGAATTCAGTATGAATGAGTTCAATGAACTATTTATACCTAAACGCTTTCTTTTTTCACTCTTCGACTATGTCGCACTTGGTCATTATCATTCATATACGAAGATAAATAACTCTGCATATTATGCAGGTTCAATTGATGCATTGACCTTTAAGGATGCAGGTGAGAAAAAAGGATTCATCGAAATAACAAAGGACCATGATATCCTACGACCAGAATTTAAAAAACTATCGAATCGACCAGTTATCAATATACCAACGATTTTCTGTGATAGTCTTTCAGTTGAAGAGATAATGGATCAAATTACATCAGCGATCCGAACGATTGATCCTGTTGGCAAGATCTTTCGTATCACTTTAAAAGATATCTCATCTCATCAATATAGGAATCTAGATTTTAGAAGTATCCGTCAGTATGCCCAAGGAAGTATACATTATGAACTCAAGGTCACATTTATCGATAAGGAGAATCCTTTTAATGATCAACAAGAAAAGATAGATTCGTTAACAAAGGAATATGAACGTTTTCTTACGCGAACAGGTGCCAAAGAATATAAGATGTTACTTGAGAACGGTCTTGTCTATCTAGAAAGAATTGAACAGGAACTTGATGCAGAATGAAGCTTCAAACTCTTGTACTTCACAAC
The DNA here is from genome assembly GCA_029762575.1 of Thermoplasmatota archaeon. GTDB lineage: Archaea > Thermoplasmatota > E2 > DHVEG-1 > DHVEG-1 > EX4572-165. The sequence continues at coordinate 15,609 of JARVGL010000015.1, forward strand.
TTTCGAAGATTCAAGCATGCAACCATCGAATTTCCAGAAGGGGTGATTGGTGTTGTTGGGTTAAACGGAGCAGGTAAATCAACGATCTTTGAAGCTATCGCATGGGTATTATATGGAACGGTTGCAGCGAGGACTTCAGCTGATCTCATTAAACGAAATGGTGCAGAACCATCTGATCCCTGTCGGATCGAACTAGGTTTTCTGTTCGATGGTAGCAGTTACAGGGTCATACGGGAAATGACTGGTAAAACCTTAACAGCATCTGCAACAATATATAAAGATGACATACAGGTGGCAACAGGGGCAGGAGAATCAGCAAAGTATATTCAAAAGACACTAGGATTGGATTATAAAAGTTTCTATACATCCATCTATGCCAAACAAAAAGAACTTAATGCACTCTCTGTAATGAATGCAAGTGAACGACGTCCTCTTATCTTAAGGATGCTTGGTATCGATGCATTAGATGAGGTCATTAAGGCAATAGGATCCTATCGTCGATCAGTGGTCTCTGTTATCTCCACACTTCAATCAAACCTACTTGATCAGAAAGGATTGAATAGAATAGATCAACTCAAGAATAAAGATAAAGAACTCACAGAACAAACAATCAAGGTAACTACGGAAATCGACGTTATAAAACAAACATTGAAAAAAACAAAGACCGACCTTTCTTCACAGCAGCAAAAAACAACAGAAAAACGTATCCTTTATGAAGAGAATAATAGAACATATGAACGACTAGGAGAACAAAAAGCACGATATGACCAATACCTTAAGATCTCTAAAGAGATAACATTACTTGAAGCTAAGGTTCAAAAACGTGAGAAAGAAATCGATCCATTACATAAAAAAATCACTTTTTTTCCCGATCTTTCAAATGAATTAAAAGATGTTGAAAAACGATTACAAGCTCTAGATAGCCAAACTAAGGAAACCATACGAGTTATTGAACAAAAGAAAACAAAGAAACAAGAGCTTAGTAATCAAATAAAACAACTTAAACAAAAACAAAAGAACATAACGGATCTAGGGCCAAACGCATCATGCCCAACATGCGAACGAATACTTGAAGATCAATACCAATTCCTCCTCACAAAATATCAGAACGAGTCCCTACATAAAACTGATGAAGATCGATTACTTGAGGATCATATCGCTGTGCAGCAAGAGACGTACCAACGATTAAAACGAGAGATGGCTGCATTGAACAAAAAGAAAGAATATCTGTATCATCAACAAACAGAGAAACAGACAATACTTGCTACGCTAACATCGTTACAGAAAGAATTTTTAAAAGAACAATCAGAATTAAAGAAGAAAATAGAAGAACAGAAACAATTGGAAAAGAACACCTTTGACCCAGTATTTTTCGAAAAGATGAAGGGTCAAGTGAAAACCTCCTATCAGATGTATCAAAAAGAGTTAAAACAAATTGATATCTTAAAAGATCTCTATAGTTCTACACAACTAACCGCTGAAAAGAAACAAAGTATGATAACTATATTGAAAAAAGAGAAGAGATCTGTTTTAGATCGTATCAAAGAATTACAACTAACAGAGAAAAAGATCAAAGAGAAACAAAAAATTGCAGAAGATCTATCGTTGTTACAGGAAACAATGATGTCCTTCCGATCTCATCTTATCTCTCGGATCAGACCCGCATTATCAAGCTATGCTTCATCGTTTTTCCAAGAATTAACTGATGGTAAATATCAGGAAATATCCCTTGATGAGCAATATAATATGCTCCTTTTCGATGAAGGAGAATCGTATTCCATTGAACGATTTTCAGGTGGAGAGATCGATCTAGCGAACCTCTGCCTTCGGCTTGCTATCTCTGAGGTTATCACGGAGAGATCTCAGGGTGTATTTCAGTTCATCATCCTTGATGAGATCTTTGGATCACAAGATGCGATCCGGCAACAGAACATTATGGAGGCGCTTCATCGATTATCAAGTAAATTTAGGCAGATATTTCTCATCACACATGTGGAAGATGTCAAGCATCATATGGGATACGTGCTACAAGTAGAAGAGTCAAATGGTGTAAGCAATATTCAGGTATTATGAACTAACTATGTTAGCACAATACAAGTCTCTCTATTTTATCCGTAAAAAAAACGATAATAAATCAAAAAGAAGAAACATCGCCATTATTTAATGTAGCAAATAAATATGATAAAAATAAAAAGAAAATAAGGGGGAGACGATTATTTTCTAAAAATCGTCAGTTTTTTCTTTTTTTTTTCCGGTGACTGCGGTGATGGAGCAGGCGATACAGCTGTCTTGTTTTGTGTTTGATTCGTTTGTGTCACAGGTTGCTGAACATGTGTGTCTGTTGATGGTTGAGGGGTTGTTTGTTGTTTCGGTTGAAATAATGTTTTAGGTGTTGCTGGTGGGGCAGCTGAAAACAATCGATCAAAGATGTCCTTATTGGAGTTGAACCAATTTTGCCATTGTTCATTTTCTTGTTTCAATCGTTTACACTCATGTTCTGTTTCTTCGTACAGATGATAGAGCTTTGTCAACCGTTCTTTTTCTTTTTCATATGACTGGTTCACTTCGTTGTATTTATCCTTATATTGGACATATTGTTCGTAATCCTTGTACTTGCCGATTTGTTGCTGTAATTGGTCTATGTTTGTCTTATAGGTCTGAAGATCCATCTGAATTTTTCTGTTTTCTTGTGTAAGTGATTCATTTAGCTGTGCATATTCGTTCATTTGTTTTTGATACTCTTCTAATCTTCCTGTATCATTCTCCATAGCTTCTATCTTTTGTTGAAGTGTTGAGATCCTACTTGTATAATCTTGTTCTAATTGCTCTTTTGCTGTTTCTGCTGTTCGTGCACGTTCTTCGAACTCTTGGATCCTCGCTTCAGTTTTAGAGAGTTCTTCTTCCTGTTTCTTATAAGCATCCCAGAGTTTGATCAAGCGTTCCTTTTCCTTTTCTAGCTCTGCACTATATTTCTTTGCTCCTTGGAATGCCTCTTCACGTTGCCGTTCGATCTCACTGAGTTGACCTTCGAACTTTTGGATCGCTGTGGTAATATTTTTAAACGCATCAAAATCTAGCATATTCTTGATGCGGGAAAGATCCTCGGTCCCTTTAGTAAATGAGTTTTTGATACTATCTATTTCGCTAGCAACTTGACGAAGTCTCTCTTCAAAGGAGCCAACTTCTTGCACACTCCCAGTAAACATATCTTCCTCACTCATTGATCTAACCTCCCACATATGTGGTATTACGAGATGAATGATGTTGTTGCTATTTAAGGGTTATCATTTAATCGATGGAACCTTGCATAAGAGTGGATTTCATCTATGTTTACACGCTGATTTTTGGATGGACCCAACAGATTATATTCTGCTATTTTTAAAAAAATTTACCGCTAAACTAATAAAGCACAAACTTAATACAAACATAGAGGATATCCTTATTTCTAGGAGGAAAGATTGGATGGGCTTATTTGGAAGATCCAAATTATCGTCGATGATGCGTAGAATTTTTGGTAAGAAACATGCACGTATTGGTATTTACGGTCCGCCTAACGTTGGAAAAACCACATTAGCAAACCGAATTTTACAGGATTGGACGGGTGATATCATGGGAACGGTCTCAGAAGTTCCCCATGAGACTAGAAAAGCGGTGTGTAAAAAAAACGTTAAGATCGAAAACGGTGGATCCTCATTATATATGGATATTGTTGACACGCCAGGTATATCGACAAAGGTCGATTATAAGGAATTTATGAATACGTTTGGTTTAACGAAACAAGAATCAAAACAACGAGCAAAAGAAGCCACCGAAGGAGTGATTGAATCCATTCGATGGTTAGAGGATGTTGATGGTGTGTTACTGGTCATGGATGCTACGCAGGATCCATTCACACAAGTCAATGTGACGATTCTAGGGAATCTGGAGGCTAGAAACCTACCGGTTCTTATCGCTGCAAATAAGATAGATATGGAGGATTCAAGTCCTGCGACATTAAAATCTGCATTTCCCCAGCATCCGGTTATACCGATTAGTGCACTGACCGGATATAACTCTGAGGACCTTTATTCTGTGATGATTGAACAATTCGGAAGGAAGCGACGATGGAGGCGGAGATGACCATGAAGAAAGCTGAGAACGGGATCACTGTTAACCTTGTATCCCGCCAAAAACTCGAACAGTTCGATTCAAAACAGAAACTCCAATTCATATTAGATGAAGTACAAGAGGGTAAAGTCCTTGTTCTTGAACATGGATTAACTCCGATGGAACAAACAGAACTTATCAAAAGAACGATGGAAGAGATACAAGAGGATACCTTCATTGGCATAGAAATGGAGGGATATGCTGAGGAAAAACCAAGTTTCGTTCAAAAGATACTTGGGATTGTACGAAAACCTCGTATGACCGTGATAGGACCTGCGGATCTACTTCATACCGTTAGTAAAGATAGTAATATGATACAAACAAAGATCATACCTGGAAAAGGAGCCTAATGTGAATGCCCCATCAATGTCTTAAATGCGGTAGCGTCTTTGAAGAAGGATCACCGCAACTTTTGAAAGGATGCCCCCAGTGTGGTGGTAATAGATTTTTTTATACAAAGATGCCACTTGATCAACAAGAACGGGAGAAAATCCAGGTAGAGGTAGGAAAAGATCTTCAGGAAACACTCATCGATCTCTTAGGTCAGGAGAACAGTGATTTAGTCGATAAAGCGGGTAACTGGGTCACCATGAAACCAAAAGATATCCGCAAAGCCTTAAAACAACATCTCCCTGATCAAAAACGTAAACCACAGTTTGAAACCCCAGATTCAAAAGAAATAGCTATGATCCAAGAGGATTCCTATAGAAATCAACGTCTCCAAAAAGTATTAAGTGAATACCGTCACTCGGAAACACCTGAGACAATCGATATTCAACCTCCTGGAAAATATAACATTGATATCAAAGCCCTTCTCGAAAACGAACCTATCATCATTCAAAGGGATGGGTCCTATACCATCCATCTGCCATCTGTATTTAAGATGGTTCAAACAAAAAAGGAGAAATAAGGGTTTATCAGAGACGAAGCCGTCTGTGGAGTTTGACCACTGCTTCGACCGCTGATTTTGCCCTATCGATTCTTTCTTGAGCTTGAAGTCGTGACATACCTGGTCCTGAGATGCCAAAACCAACAGGTTTTTCAAACTCTACCGAGAGATCTGCGATTTTACGGGCAGCATGACTGATGACCACTTCATCATGGTCTGTATCACCTTCTATCACTGCTCCCAGACAGACTACTGCATCGATTTCTTCAAGTTTCAATAGTTTCTTTATCGCAAGCCCCATATCGAAAACACCAGGGACCTTTACTATCTTGGTTATTTCTGATCCGAGGAACTGAGCGTGTTCTTTTGCCCGTTCCAGCATCATCATCGTGATATCATAGTTGAACTCAGAGACAACCGCTCCAATTTGAATAGGTTTTTCTTTGTCTTTTACCATCTTTTTTCCTCCTATACATCGACAGGTCCGGCATCGACAAACCCTTGTCGTAATCCTTTACCTGCATATTTTTGAAGTTTATCCTGATGAAAGAGTAGATCAATGACGTTCTGTGCATGTTCACGTGTCCGATTTTCTGCAAGAAACGATAGTTCCTTGTCGTTTTTTGCTTCATCCTCATGGACAAAAACCTCGATGATATGTTTATTACACATCAATTGCACAGAGATAAGCCCCATACTTGCCTCATGGGCACATTGTTTATCTATTTGTTCTGGACCTGGCATACCAAGAGCCATGACAATATCACATCCTTTCTCTTCGAACAATTTTTTACAGGAAACCGGGAGATCTTTGACTCCTGGTACAGTATAACGGACAATTGAGATGGATGAAGAAAGCATCCGAAGCTCTTTGATAGCTGTGGATGCCATATCAAATCTCGAAAACGTAGTATCAGCTATACCTATCTTCTTCATTTTTTCTCTAAGCCCTCCATCTTTTTTTGGAATTCATATGCCGAGATGATCTTTGCAATAATCCTTCGAGTTCCTTCAAGATCAGAAACATTCTCCATCTTTGATAATCTCACGATTTTTATATGATCAAGATCTCTTTTATGTAATTCTTTCTTTAAAGTAGTGGTATCATGGATCTGATCATACCCTAATGCTATGATATCAGGGTTAAGTTCAACGACGATCTCATACATGTCATCTTCTTTTCCGATGACTGCATGATCAACCATGCGGAGCTCTTTGATGATGTCTACTCTTAGGTTTTCGGGGGTGACCGGTTCATGTTTCAGTTTTCTGACTGTGTTATCACAGGCAACGACGACGACAAGCTCATCACCAAGCTTTCTTGCTTCCCTTAAAAAATAAATATGTCCTGTATGCAAGAGATCAAAGGTGCCTGTAGCCATCACTCTGACCATGTTCTCCAACTCTTTATGATATCTTTACCCTCTAGAAATATGAGATCATGTTGTTTGGCATAGGTCTTTGCTTGAGATTTTGATAGTGCTTTTCCATTATCTCCCATCATCTCACAGCCACCAGCAACTGGTGATGATCCACTCATTGTAAGTAATGCTACAGCAAGTTCAGTATGTCCGAATCTATTTGTGAGAGGTTTTTCAGAGGCAACACAGATAGGGACATGACCTGGAGTTCGAAAAGATGCTCCCAACTGTTCAAGAGCATTATCTTTTGACATTTGTTTCGTCGATATCGAAAGATCAGCAAATCCCTTCATAGTTGTAGCTCTATCATTGTCAGTAATCCCTGTAAAAGTTTGTCGGTGATTAATATATAAGGAGAAAGAGGATTTTGTATCATATGGTATATCATTAGCTACAAGATATCTTAAACTAGGGTATCTTTCTTCATTATCGCTAAAAAGGTCTGCAAGAAAAGGCAAGTTGAATGTTTGTCCGATGTCATGGGAGATCATCAAAAAGATAAGCCCACCGCCGTCTTGTCGCATCGTTCTGATCGATTGAGGTTTGATATGTTGTGCTGCAATAAAGAAATCGGTTTCCGCTTCTCGACCGTCGTCATCATAGACGAGAACGAATTTTCCGTTGCAAAGATCGGTGAGTGCTTGCTGTATTTCTTCTATAGATTCACCCGCCGATACAATAAGCCTTTATAAAATAAGTTTTAGTTTGTTACTCATTATTGGGTAAGGTCTCTTCTTTTTTGTTTGCTGCAAGTAACCGAGTGATATATCCAGCAATCCTATTTCTTAAGAGATGACTCTCAACGGTTGTTATCTCACCGACCTTCCTTTTGTTATGTTGATAATCATTACTGACGAATTGGTCAGGATATTTCTCAATGAGGTCCCTTGCAATCGTTTTGATAAACGTCTGTCGTATGTTTCCCAGGCTATCACCTTTTTTATTGTAGGGGGCTGGAATATCTTTTTGTTATTTAAAAACATCGGAAGTTATTGCCCTTGTTTTATCGAGAAGAGGTATCAACATCAAGTTTTAGGGGAGATGATATCCCTAGATAAATCAAAAAAATCATGATCTATTCTAAAAGAACATTATCAAACGTGTTCATATACAACATTTTTAAATAGTCAATATAAATTGCATTGGGTGACACTCGGGGGAAGAGAGCTATCACATCGAAGAAGAAACTATTAAAATCATTGGCACGACAACAACTTCATCGATTAGAGAACTATGCGATATATAGTGATGTAGCGCAGAATCTTTTGTCATGGATATATCAATCACGAGTTTATTCATTTATTAAAGACACATTGACCGAGTTTCGAAATATAAAACTCATAGAAGAGATTA
>JARVGL010000160.1 GCA_029762575.1 Thermoplasmatota archaeon
TGGAACTGAAGTCCAAAAAACGGTTTTTTAGTATGCATAATAGCTTGAAAACGGCAATTCTCACTTTCCGCAAGGTTCTTCATGTCCTTAGGCAGATTAGTTACTTCATCATTATGTGATTCCCAAACAATCGATTCCTTTGGAACATCAATGAAAAGAGGATTATCTGTATCAATAATGGTGAGAGTTATCTTTCCAAATTCAGGGATTTTAGATGGTTTTGCATCACCACCAAAAAAACGAGCCATGAACTGATGACCTGCACAGATACCTAGGATAGGAATCGTTGCTTTCTTCAAATATTCATCACAATTTCCTAGTTTATTCTCCAGACCGATTCGAGGTGCACCACCTGAAAGGATCAACCCATCAACTCCTTCATCAACCAAAGAATCCCAAGGCGTCGTGTTAGGCATAATCCTTGTTGATACATTTAAATATCTAAGCATCCGCCATTCACGATGCGTCCATTGTCCTCCATTGTCAATAACATAGATTGAAACCATGATTCTTTCTCTTTCTATAACTTATTTATTCCCACTCAATTGTTCCAGGTGGTTTATTGGT
>JARVGL010000161.1 GCA_029762575.1 Thermoplasmatota archaeon
GCTGATGTTGATGCGGTAGCAACCGCCATTATTCGAGGTGCCTTTGAATATCAAGGACAGAAATGTTCAGCGGCATCTCGTTCATATATTCCTATTTCACTCTGGGAGCGTGTGAAATCAAGGGTTCAAAAGATGCTTAAAGAAATCAAAATTGGCGATGTTGAGGATTTCACCAATTTTATTAACGCTGTAATAGACAAACCAGCCTTTGATACGATCAGCAGTTATATAGATAAGGCCCGGAACTCTAAAGATGCGGAAATAATACTTGGTGGAAAAACAGATGATTCAAAGGGCTATTTTATAGAACCAACGATCATAGAAACTACAAATCCTCATTTCATTACTATGGAAGAAGAGATTTTTGGACCTGTGTTTACAGTATATGTCTATGACGATGAACTATTTGAGAAAATACTTCACACTTGTGATCAAACATCAAAATATGCTTTGACCGGGGCTGTTTTTTCTCAGAATCGAAAGGCAATTGTGACTGCCTCTAAGATTTTACGAAATGCT